>JAPOQV010000231.1 GCA_026710565.1 Spirochaetaceae bacterium
GCGAGGTGGCCCGCGGCGGCCAGCGCCGGCGGCGGCATCGGCTCGTGGCGGAGGCCGGTGCTCTGGCAGATCACGTCCATCGCGCACGGCCGGGCGGGCGTGTCGGCCGGCTCGCCCCG
Source organism: Spirochaetaceae bacterium (assembly GCA_026710565.1). The sequence continues at coordinate 120 of JAPOQV010000231.1, forward strand.
GAACGTGCGCCAGGTGCGCCCGCCGTCCGGCGACTGCAGGTAGGCCACGGCCTGATGGATGCCGCGCTCCTCCCAGACCCCGAACCCTTCGTAGAAGTCGCTGACCAGGTGCAGCACCCCGTCCCCGCCGAAGCAGAAGCCTGAGTGGAACGCCGCGTACCCCGGGTAGTCGGCCAGGCGTTCGATGACCTTGCCGACGTGGCACCACGATCCATTGTAATATTTCTTATACATTTCGATACCGTTCCAGCGCTCGGCGTTGCGCAGCGTCAGGAACAGGTCGCCGCCGGGGCCGCACACCAGGTAGGGATACGTGCCGTCGGCCACGGGAACCGGCTCGGTCCAGTCTGCCGCGTCGTTGGCCCGCTGTGAGCGGCGGTAGGTGCAGGGCGTGTTGTGTCCGCTCAGGATCGCGTGCAGGAACCCGTCGCCGTCGGCGACCATCACCGCCCGCGCGTGGTCGTCGTAGGCGCTGCCGAGCGTGCGGGTCTCCGACCACGCTCCGCTGTCCAGGTCGAGGGTGCGGACCCGGTTGAAGTACCCCTCGGGCGTCACGTCCTGCCAGGTGACGTGCGTGCGCCGGCCGACGGTGACCACCTTGTTGCCGGCCTCGTTGGTCGCCGCCTGGCTTCCGGCGCTCGACAGCAGGTCCGTCCGCCGCATGCGACCGGATCATCCTACGCCCAGGTGCGCCGCGTCGACCTGTACGCGCCGAAGCGTAATGGCTATTCTGCCATCGGAGCGGGCGCGGTGTGCCGCTCAGCCATCACAGAACTCCGAGGAGGCGCTATCCATGAAGGTCCACACGAAGCTGTTCGCCGTCGCCGCCGTTGCGGTCGCGGCCGTGTCGGCTCCAGCCGCATTCGCCGACATGGCGGCGGCGGAGCTCTTCGACCCCTCCGGATCGGTCATCGGCAAGGCCACGTTCGAGCAGACCCCGACCGGCGTGCTCATGTTCGTGGAGGTGGCGGGGCTGCCCCCCGGCGCCCACGGCATCCACCTGCACGCGGCCGGCTCCTGCACCCCTGATTTCACGCACGCGACGGGCCACATCAACCCGGATGGGGTGCCGCACGGCCTGCGCCACCCGGACGGACCGGACCACGGCGACCTGCCCAACCTGTACGTGGGGGCCGACGGCTCGGCGATGGCGGAATTCTTCACCACGCTCGTGTCGGTCGCGGGCGGCGACATGCCGGCGCTGCTGGACGAGGACGGCTCGGCGGTGATCATCCACGAACATCCGGACGACCACCTGACCCAGCCCATCGGCGGCGCGGGCGGACGCATCGCCTGCGGCGTCATCGCGAGCATGTGACCGGGCCCTGAGGCGCCGGCCGAGCGGCAGCGGGCGGACCGGCACGGCACGGCGCGACGCCGGACCGGCGGCCCTGCTCGAAGTGGAGGGCCTGTGCCTCCGCTTCGGCGGCCTGACCGTGCTGGACGACGTGTCGCTGCAGGTTCCGGCCGGCAGCATCACGGCGCTCATCGGGCCGAACGGGGCGGGCAAGACCAGCCTGTTCAACGCGGTCTCAGGGTGCTATCGGCCGGAGGCGGGCCGCATCACGTTCGCAGGGTCGGACGTCACGCGCCTGCCGGCGGCACGGCGCGCCGCGTTGGGCATGGCGCGCACGTTTCAGAACATCGCGCTGTTTCCCGGCATGACGGTGCTGGACAACATCAAGCTGGGCGGCCACGTGCACCTGCGCGCCGGCGTGCCGGCGGCGGGGCTGTACGCGGTCCGCGCGCGGCGCGAGGAGCGGCGGCTGCAGTCGGAGATCGAGGGCGACCTCGCCGACCTGGTCGGAATCGCCGACAACCTGCACGTGCCGGCGGCGACGCTTGCCTACGGCCTGCA
>JAPOQV010000232.1 GCA_026710565.1 Spirochaetaceae bacterium
ATCAAGGAACGTTCACCGATCGTCCACACGCAGGTGCTCGGCTTCAGTGCCGGCTGCCGGACCTATCTGCCGCGCGCCGAGGACTACCCGGACGGCGGCTGGGACATCGATGCCCGCTACGCGGTCCCGGACCTGTTCTTCCAAGCGTACAGCCTTCCGGTCGCGCTGCGCCCCGACTCCGCGGAGCGTGTCACCGGGGCAGCGCTGGAACTGCTGCAGGAGATGGCCGGCGGCTGAGCCGCGGAGGACCGCATCTATGGCGAACGCGCGCACACGGGAAATCGCCAGGGCATGCGTGGAGCACCTGCGACGCGAGCTCCCGAGAGTCCAACTAGTTCAGGCCCGGGGCAGACGGTGGCGGCGGGACGATTCCCTTCTGCATCAACCATTCGTCGATCAGCTTGTAGATTTCCGCGATCTCTTCGTCTGAATGTCCGTGAGCATGCATCCACTCCTCGAACGGTCGTTCACCTGCAATCATGCGGCTGAGCAGATCCCGAAAGTCGGTCTCCGACACGCCGCCCGCATCAATCCGCACCTGTCCATTGGCAGGGATGACACCATCGGCGGTCAAGTCCAGCAGCGCACGTCGATTCTCTCGGACCAATTGATCAAGGCGCTCGTTGACGGCCGCCGTTCGGGATGGGCTGAACCGGCGCATTTCCATCTGCCTGTCGAGCTGCTCCCTGACCCTGGCGACCCCACCGCGAGCAAGCCAGCTTCTCAGATCGTCCACGGAACTTCCGACCGAACGGAAGCGGTCGTGCTTCATGACTTCGAGTGCATACCGGAAGCTGCCTCGAAAGAACTCCTCCCAGCCGTCACGTTCCAGGTGCTCGATCAGGGCCATGTACCTCTCCTGTCTTCGTCGTGCGAGGCGGATACGTCCGACACGAAACAGATCGGACTCCGAATCGCCGGTTGATCAACGCCGGTATTTGAGTCGCTCATTCAGCTCCCACAACGCTACCTGGTTGGACTGCCAATGGAGTCGCTCATGGCACTCTCCAAATGACAGCCAATCGACACGAGTGTGTTCGCGCGACAAGACAATCGTCAATTCGTTCATATTCACGGCGAAACAGTACTCGGGAATCACGTATAGATCCTGCGGCCAGTGGACTCGGGATCGAAAGCAGTGCGTCGGAACAGATGCAACTGCCTGGAGCTCAAGGAACATGGCGCTCTGCGGAATGCCTGCCTCTTCCGCGGCTTCTCGCCGGGCCGCTTGGATCTTGTCCTCTCCTTTGCTGCCACCGCCGGCAATGAACTGCCAATAATTCGAGTCTTCACGGAAGAATGCCGCGAATTGAATCGGTGTGGCATCTCGATAGGGTATGACCAGCACCTGAAACGGCATCCTGTTTTGGTTGCCATGGTCGTGCTGCTGTTTCTTCATAGGGCGTGCTCACTGCGTTTTCGTAAGGCGATCAGAACGCGGTCGCGTAGCTGTACCGTGTATGGATCGGCACGCGTGCCAAGCAGACGACGCCGACCTCACCTATTGGGTGCCGGCCACATCATACATGAAAGGGGCTGGTATGATAGACATTGCCGGGAGCCGGCGGGCAAGACACAATGGTCGTGGTGAGCCGATGGTCCGCTCACCATCAGCGACCGAACCGGACCGGCTGACAGAGGAGCGCTCGCCATGATCAACTTTCCGAGGTCGCTGTTCACGCGCAAGTCGCAGCCGTGGCAGACGCACCGGTGCTACCGGTACCAGGGCGGATTCGTGGGCACGCCGGGGCAGGCGTACCACGTGCGGTTCACGCTGGAGGCGGCCTGCACGGTCGAGCACCACGCCTCCGGCACCACGGCCGAGCTGTTCCTGGGCGCGCCGTGCCGGAGCGAGTACACGATCGCCAGCCGCAACCTGTTCCAGGTGCCGAGCGGCGAGTACCGCATGGCGTTCAGCCGCACCGCGAAGCTGAACCTGGCCACCGGACCCTCGACCGACGCGGAGCCGGCAAGCACGGAGCCGCTCGGCACCGGTTACCAGGACCACACCATCGACATCCGAGCCCTCCCCGGCTCCAGCCGCCTGACCGACGCCGCCGCCGTGGTCGGGGCGACCCTGCGTCACGATGTGCTCAACGCGCAGAGCCGTTACGTCCGCGACGGCTTCACCGTGACGGTGGAGTACCCGGTCAACCTGATCAATCTCAACGAGGAGGACGCCGAGTTCCAGGTCTGCACCGGGCCCGTGCTGCTGCCCGATCTGGCCACCTGGGACGGGCAGCAGCCGGGGCGCGTGTTCCTGGCGCACGCCGCCTTCTCCGCGTTCGACCACGTGGAGTTCATCCTTCGCCGGCAGGTGGAGGCCGCGCCGGAGGAGCGGCGCTGGCTCGATCAGCCGCGCGGCCGCGACCGTTTCGAGCTCATCGATCCGGCGGTTGCGCCGCCGGACCACCCGCCGCGGCGGCCTCGCCCGTACGCGTTCAACGAGGTCTGGGAGTTGCCCGCGGAGAACGCGATCCTGGCCGCGGCCAACGACGCCCCGCGTCGCTGAGAACTACTGCCGATCCGACACCAGCCGCAGCAGGTGCTCCTCGTCCCGGCACTCCAGGGCGGCCTGCACCAGCGCCGCGGTGGAGACGCCCTGCAATTCCCCCAAGCGCCGCGGCAGCGCCGCGGAAACCGGCAGCCCCCGCGACTTGAACACCTGCAACACCGCCGCGCTCTGCGTCTCCAACCGGCCTGCTTCGTGACCTTCCTCACGGCCCTCTCTTTGCCCTGCGACTCGGCCCTCCATGCGCTCTGCGCGCAGGAACGGATCATCATCCGGCCCCGTGCCTTCCGCCGCACCCAGCGTCCGCCCGATCCGGCGCAATGCCGCCGTCGTGGCGTCCGACAACTCGGCCTCGTTCAGCGCGCGGTGAATCTCCTGTGCCGTCCACCCCGGAAACGCCCGGCTGCTCTGCACGGTGCGATAGCCGCCATCCCCCGGCGCGTGGATCGTCAATCCCGGCCGCAGCCCCCGCGGACGGCTCGGCGACGACTCGTCCGGCACCTCGACCCAGACCTCCGGGAAGCCCCACGACTCGTAGAGCGAGAGCTTGCCGCGGCGTACGTCGGTGGTGTTGTCCACCTCCAGCACGACATCCGGGAGCACGTCGCTTCCTACCTCGATCGCGGGACCCGCCGGCCGCGTGGCGCGCGGGTGCAGATACACCGTCTGGTCTGCCTCCAGGATGCGCAGATAGGCGCCGTGCCCGTCGCGCATCAGAAGGTCGGCCGCCCCGAGGGTGCCGATCGGCGATCCGCGCGTCTGGGCGATCAGCGTCAGCAATTCACGGAGGCGTTGCCCCGGGTGTTCGTGGTAGATGCTGACCGGTTCGCACACCATGGCGATTTCCGTCGTGGCGTCCCAGTACTCGATGCGGCGATCGCAATCGGCGATCTCTTCCCGCGAAATGCGCACCGGACGACAGCCCGGAAACTCCAACAACGCCGGCTCGCCGTGCTCTGCAGGGCGCGGGACCGTGGCGACGCGGTGTTCAGCCATCCTTGCCAACCATAGCCCAAGTTTAACGGCAGTGGGGGTGATTTCTCGAGGTTGGGGTGATTTCCGCGAATCTATGGGGGGCTCTGACTCCAAGAGGGCTGAATCCTTCAATGTAGTGCCATAAATGTCGAAGGTAGCATTGACCGCCGCCATTG
>JAPOQV010000233.1 GCA_026710565.1 Spirochaetaceae bacterium
CCCGGTCCCCACACCCACCCCCCCCAAGCCCGCCCGGCGGCCCCCCTCGCCCATGCCGGGGCCGTAGATGGGGGGCGCATACGCCCCCAGCGCCGCGCCGCGGTGGAAGGCGGACACGATCGCGCCGTCCGCGGTCACCGCGGTGGCGGCGCTCACGCCGGCACCGGCAAGCACCGGGCGCGCCTTCTCGCGGATGGCGTACCGGCACAGGCCGAGGACGTGCACGTCCTCTCCCCAGGTCACCGAGGCGCCCTCTGAGGGCGCGCCGATCAAGGCGCGGGCGCCGTACGGGAAGTGCGGCATGCCGTAGCTCAGCACCAGGCGGCCGTCGTCAAGCTCCGCGAGCTCGGCGCCCAGCGGCGCGAATCCTTCCGGGATGTTCCAGGTGGCGCCGCTGTCCTCGGACGCGGCCAGCGCGATGTCACCGGCAGGGCCACCGACCGGGGCGACCAGTCGGCCGGAGCCGAGCTGCAGCGGGTGGAGCGTCCCGCATCCTGCCGGAAGCTGGGCCGCGGGCTCCCACGTCTCGCCGCCGTCGGTCGAGCGCAGGGTGGGTCCCGGCAGGCACAGCAGCAGCGCGCCGTCGACCAATGCGGTCAGGCATGCACGCGGCGAGTCGTGCCGTTCGACGTCCAGGGTGGCGACCACCCGCCACGGTCCGGCGGGCTCTTCGGCGCCCAGGACCATCAAGGCACCACTCCTCTGGATGGCGGCTACCAGCATCCCGTTCCGGTCGGCGGTCAGTGCGAGCACCATGCCACCCGCCGCCGCGGGCGCTGCCAGGTCGGCTACCTGCGACCAGGTCACGCCGCCGTCGTCGCTGTGCGCCAGCGACCCGCCGCGGCCAGCGAGCACGAGCGCATCCCCCTGCCGGCACAGCAGCGGATCGGCGTCGCCGAACAGAACTTCCTGCCGCTCGACCCGCAGCCGGCGGTAGCGCAGCACATGGCTGTCGGTGTGATCGGACTCGAAGCGTGCCTTCATCAGGGTCACTATACGGGATGATTGCCGGCCACGAGCGGAACCGACCGCACAACGGCCGCTGGACGACGGGCCGGCGACCGCGTACCGTAGCGTTTTGGAGGTAACGCATGGCTAATGCACGCAAGCTGCTATCTCTCCTGCTGATAGCGGCGTTCGCACTTGCCGGTACCCACGTCTTCGCCGCCGCCCAAGACGAAATGGCCGCGGGCGAGATGGAACGGGTATCCATCGGCTTCATGTACCGCGGCTGGGACCCGTCTGCCTGGGACATGGATCTGGTGGCACAGGACCGGATCTGGGCCTACGTGGAAGAGAAGTTCAACATCGACTTGAGCATCGAGTACGGAGGCAGCGGAGACATCATCGTCGCATCGATGGCCGCCGGAACCGCACCGGACCTCGTCATGATGTGGCCCGGGCACCCGTGGCTGGGGATCCCGACCTGGCAGAGCTGGATCAACGACGGGTTGCTCACCAACCTGAATGACCTGGTCTCCGCCGATCCGGAGCGCTATCCGATCATCAACACGATCTTCCAGGATCCCGTGTACCGGCTGTACAACCTGGTGCAGAACGGTGGCGTCGACAACTACCACGCGCTCATGACCGGCAATCGCTTCAAGCCGATCACGGACAGCGCCATCGTCTACAACGGCTTCATGCTGGACGAGCTCGGCCTGGAGGTCCCGGCGACCTACGACGAGCAGATCACGGCCATGCGGATGGCCCGGGACCAGCTCGGCGCAACCGGCTTCGGGTGGCCGACGTACAATGGCACCCACTGGAAGGGCCTGAACTACCTGTACTTCCAGACGCACGGGCAGGAGGTGGACGGCTACCACCTGGACGAGGACGGCAACTGGTATGACGCGGCGGTCGATCCGGGCAACAAGGCGATCTGGGCGACGGTGGCGGAGCATGCCGGCGAGCAACTCCTCTATCCGGGGTGGCTGACCGGCGAGCTGTTCGAGTACATCGATCAGCTCGTTGCCGGCAAGCACCTGTCCGGCATGTACAAGGGCCCGCGGCCCGACGGTTACATGGCGCACTTCGAGAAGTTCCAGACGGCCAACCCGGGGGCCACCCTGGCGGACTTCCCGCAGGGGCTGCACCCGATCAGCGGACCCGGCGGCCGCGCGCATGACGACGCGGTGCCGCTCGGCGTCTACCGGGCGACCGCCATTCCGGCCTTCGCCGACAATCCCGACCGGGCGCTGGACCTGCTCGAATGGTGGGTCGGCGACGAAGGGCAGATCGCGCGCTGGTTCGGGATCAAGGGCATTCACTACACTCAGGATGACTTCAGCGACTTCGACATGGATGGGTTCTTCAAGGACATCCAGGGACAGTGGCTGCAGGGGAAGACCCTCCAGGAAGTGTTGGAGAGTTCCCCCCATGATGTGAGTTGGAGTCCGGGCAAGGCCACCTCGAACTACGACAACGGTATCGTACCGTTCGCGGAGACCGGTAGCTGGTTCGACGCCTACTTCAACCTCAGGGACGTCGCCACAGAGCGCGCGAACGCGGCGCTGGCGGTTCCGGACGGTGTCGAGTGCTCGGCGCCGTTCACGGCCATCTGGCAAGGCGGCGGCTGTGCGGCGTGCACGGGAGCCAATCCGTCGAAGTGGTGTCAGTTCCAGGCCGGCAACGAGCTCTGGCACACGTTCCTGGCCGAGGGCTGGGAAGGGTGGCCGCAGTACGTGGACTTGGTAGCCCTCAGCGAAGAGGAGCAGCAGGTCCAGGCCGCGCTGACCGACATCAAGAACAAGTGGTGGGTCGCGTTCGTGCTGGGCAACAAGGACGTGGAGGCCGACTGGGACACGTTCGTCGCCGAGTACAACGAGGCGGGCGGCGCGATGCTGTTCGAGACCTGGAACGCCAAGGTCGCCGAGGCCAGGGCAACCTGGGACAGCATCCAGTAGTCGCATCCGGACCATCGGGGTGAGCGCTCGCTCGCGGGCGCTTACCTTCGATCGAGCGGCGCATCCGTCAGGGGTGCGCCGCTTGCGCATTAAACGCTTCTCGTCAGAACCGCCGTTCGGGCCGTTCGCGGTAGAAGCGTTCCAACGCCTTCCCGGCCGGCGAAAGCTCGCCCTCCAGGCGCAGCCCGCCGTGTGACAGGTTGATGCTGGCCGCAACCGCCGAGGTTCCCGCAACCGCCGAGGTTCCCGCGACCTCGCCGTCCGTCTCGCCCGCGTCCACCCAGTGCGGGGTCAGGAGTTGGTTCCACAGGAGCGTCCCCGGCGGCATGGCGTAGCTCAGCACGTCCTCGGACGTCAGCCCCTCCGGTCTGACCATGCCCGTGCGCCACTCCGGGTCGACGGCGCGCTGCAGCGGCGCCCACCGGTACGGGTCGGTCAGGCCGTTGAACACCTTGGTGCCGTGAATCTGCCAGGCGACCACGTGCGACACGTCCATGTGGTAGCGGCCGGGTACGTGCGCGCCTGAGATGAAGACGATCGGATAGCACCGGTACCAGGTGAACCCGGCGCGTCCCAGGAACGCCTGCCAAGGCTCCATCACGTCCTGCCAGAGCCCGGCGAACAGGTCGCCGCGGCTGGTGAAGTTGGTGAGCTTGAAGTGCGACAGCCCGAACGGCATCTCCATGACCCGCTCCAGCGGCAGGGCGCGGAACTCGTCGATGAAGCCGTCCTCGTCGTGGTAGTAGGGGCTGTCCGGCCGCTCCGGCGACAGGTCGCGCAGGCGCACGTCGTCGTCGCGCCGCAGCCGGTCGACGATGTCGGCCACCGGTGGCGGCTCGTAGCTGAACGGCACGCAGTCGCCGTCCAGCAACACGTTGCATGGTCCGCTCCAGTGGCGCTGCAACTCGGCGGCGGTGCGGACGGTGACGCCCTCCGGCGGAACTTGACAGCGGCGGCTCATGGCCGGTTCACTCTACCACGGCCGGTCCGCACGGCCGCCCGCCTCGTTCCCAAATGGCCCAGTACATCGTCAAGCGGCTCCTGCTGCTTTTCCCCACGCTGTTCGTCATCGCCGTCGTGTCGTTCGGCATCATTCACCTGCCGCCGGGCAACTATCTGGACACATACATCGCCAATCTCGCCGCCACCGGAGAGACCGCGACGGAGGACGAGATCGCCGCCCTCGAAGCGAGGTACGGCCTGGACAAGCCGCTGCCGGCTCAGTTCCTGCGCTGGTTGTGGGGCTTCGTACGCGGTGACTTCGGCCAGTCGTTCCAGCACGAGAAGCCGGTGCGGACACTGATCGGCGAGCGACTGCTGTTCACGGTGATCATCTCGCTGGCAGCCATCGTCTTCACCTACGTGATGTCGATCCCGATCGGCATCTATTCGGCGGTGCGGCAGTACTCCCCCGCCGACCACCTGTTCTCGGGCATCGGCTTCCTGGGACTGTCGATCCCCAACTTCCTGCTGGCGCTCGTGCTGCTGTTCGTCCTCTACCGCAATTTCGACATCGTCGGCATCGGCCTGTTCTCGGACGCGTACATCGAAGAGCCGTGGAGCTTCGGCAAGGGCATCGACCTGCTCAAGCACCTGATCATCCCCGTGGTCGTGATCGGGACTTCCGGCACCGCCGGGCTCATCCGCGTCATGCGCGGCAACCTGCTCGACGAGATCTCGCGCCAATACGTCATCACCGCTCGTGCCAAGGGCCTCGGCGAACGGCGGCTGCTGTTCAAGTACCCGGTGCGGCTGGCCGTCAACCCGCTGGTGTCGAGCGTCGCGTGGCTGCTGCCGGAGATCATCTCCGGCGAGACGATCACCGCGGTCGTGCTCAGCCTGGCGACCGTGGGCCCGTTGCTGCTGTCCGCACTGCTAGCCCAGGACATGTTTCTGGCCGGGACCATCGTGATGTTCATGGCATTTCTGACCGTGATGGGCACCCTGGTGTCGGACCTCCTGCTGGCCGCGATCGATCCGCGCATCCGCTTCGAAAGGCGCGGGGCATGAACGGAGTGACAATCGCATGAGCGGGTCGACGGGAGGGTCCGCAGCCGACCTCCGGGGACACGACGAGATAGCCGACCGCGCGGAGGAACGGCTCTACGTCGCCTCCCAGTGGCGGCTCATGTGGTTGAAGTTCCGCCGGCACAAGGTCGCACTGGTCGGCGTCGCAGTGACGGTGCTCTTCTATCTGCTCGCCGCCTTCTGCGAGGTGGTCGCCCCCTACGACCCGCGACACCGGCACGGCAGCCATACCTTCGTGCCGCCGCAGGCCGTGCACTTCTACGACAGCGAGGGCGGGTTCTCGTTGCGGCCGTTCGTGTACAAGCTGGAGCGGCACATCGACCCGCGCTCGCTGCGCCGCACCTACACGGAAGACCGGTCGCAGCGGTACTACGTCGAGCTGTTCCACCGCGGCCAGCCATACGAGTGGTGGGGCCTGTTCGAGACCGACGTGCACCTGTTCGGCGTGGACAAGGAGGCGACCGTCTTCCTGCTGGGCACCGACCGGCTGGGCCGGGACATGCTGTCGCGCATCCTGTACGGCGCGCGCATCTCGCTGTCGATCGGCCTGGTCGGCGTGGCGATCAGCCTGGTGCTGGGGCTGCTGCTCGGCGGCGTGTCCGGGTACTACGGAGGCCTCACCGACACGGTCGTGCAGCGCATCATTGAGTTGCTGCGCTCGTTCCCGACGATTCCGCTGTGGCTGGCCCTGAGCGCTGCGATACCGGAGACGTGGATGCCGGTGCAGCGGTACTTCGCCATCACCGTGATCCTGTCGGTGCTTGGCTGGACGGGGCTGGCGCGCGTGGTGCGCGGCAAGCTCCTGGCCCTGCGCGAGGAGGAGTTCGTCACCGCGGCGCTGGTGGCGGGGGAACGTGAGGGCACCATCATCCGCCGCCATCTGCTGCCGTCGTTCATGAGCCACATCATCGTGTCGATCACCCTGAGCATTCCCGGCATGATCCTGGCCGAAACCGGGCTGAGCTTTCTGGGTCTGGGTCTGCGCCCGCCCGAGATAAGCTGGGGCGTGCTGCTCAAGGAGGCGCAGAACATCACCGCGGTGGGGCTGAACCCCTGGCTGCTGCTTCCGGCGGTCCCGATCGTGCTGACCGTGCTTGCCTTCAACTTCGTCGGCGACGGCCTGCGCGATGCGGCGGATCCGTACAAGGCTTGATAGGAAGGCGCTCTCGGGGCTACCTTCCGTCCGACCGGCTTGTGATTCACACGAGCCGACCTACACCACACACGAGGAGTTTCGACGTGTCCTATGTTCGTTTTCTAGTAACGGCTGTCCTTGTTACCGCAGTGGCCGCCCTGGGCGTCGCCCAAGCCGGCGTGGGATACCCGCTCGGCCAGTGGGCAACGGTCGCCGCCTTCGAGCGCGACACCGGCGCCACGATCAGTGAGTTCACCGAAGCGCCGGTCCTGCAGGCCATGATGGCGGACGGCACGCTTCCCGCCGTCGCCGATCGCCTGCCCCTGGAGCCGGCAGTCGTAGCCCCCGCGGAAGCGGTAGGTCAGTACGGCGGCACCTGGAGGCGCGTGGCCACCCGTCCCACGGACAACCGCCTGGCCGACCGGATGGGGTACGAGCCCCTGCTGCGCCGCGCCCGCGATGGCACGGCCGTAGTCGCCAACATCGCCCAAGGTTGGGAGGCGAGTCCGGATGGCACCCAGTTCACCTTCCACCTGCGCGAGGGCATGAAGTGGTCCGACGGCGCGCCGTTCACGGCTGACGACATCGTCTTCCAGTTCGAGAATGTCTACTCGAACGCAGAGATCAGCCCCGTATTTCCGGATTGGCTGACGGTGAAGACGGTGCCGCCCACTCTGACCAAGGTGGACGATCAGACGATCATTTTCACGTTCGCCGACACCAACGGCCTGTTCGAGGAGGTGCTGACCTTCCGCGGCGACGGCATCTTCGCCCCCAAGCACTACCTGGAGCAGTTCCACGCGGACTTCACCGACAAGGACAAGCTCAACGAAGCCGCCCAGGCCGAGGGTTTCGAGCTGTGGCATCAGCGGTATGGCCAGTTGGCCAACGTGACGCTGAGCCAGGACGTCCCGACCATCCGCCCGTGGAAGCTCTCCACGGAGGCGACCGGCGTGACGCGCCAGATCGCCGAGCGCAACGCCTATTACTGGAAAGTGGACACCATCGGGCAGCAGCTACCCTACATCGACCGCATTGCGATCGACGTGGTGGAGAGCGGCGATGCCGCCAATTTCAAGGCGATGGCTGGCGAGATCGACATGCAGTCGCGCTACATGAGCTTCGGAAACTACACGTTGTTCGTGGAGAACGAGTCAGCGGAAGACTACCAGGTGCGGCAGTGGATCAACCCGATCCCGGACGCTCTGAAGTTCAACCTGACCTACGAGGACCCGGTCCTGCGCGAGCTCTTCAACGAGCGTGACTTCCGCATCGCCATGTCGAAGGCGATCGACCGGCAGGAGATCGGCGACCTGGTCTACCTGGGCGTCGCCATTCCGTGGCAGGCGGTCCCGGTGGAGGCAGATCCGTTCTTCGTGCCGCCGGTGCACATCGACTACGATCCGGACGGCGCGAGTCGGCTGCTGGACGGCATCGGCCTGACCGCCCGCGACGGCGACAACATGCGCCTGCGCCCGGACGGTGAGGAGCTGCAGCTCATAATCTCCTCCTATGGCGCCGAAGAAGCCGGCGGCGGAGCCGACATGCTGGAGCTGATCAAGGACCATTGGGAGGCGGTCGGCATTCGCACTTCGATTTCGATCGAGGACCGCAGCCTGTGGTCCCAGCGCCGCGCGTCCGGCGAATTCATGGTGAACGCCTACCTGACCGTGGGCATCCACTGGTCGATCGACCCCAACTGGTACGTGCCGGTAAGCGGCTCGCAGCACGGTTGGGCGCCCGAGTCCGCCCGCTGGTACGCCAGCAACGGCGAGACCGGTGAGGAGCCGACACCGGAGATCAAGCAGCTCCAGGAATGGTACGGGCAGATGCAAACCACCGCCGATCCGGATGAGCGCATCGCGATCGGCAAGAACATCATCCAGTCGCACGTCGACAACGTGTGGATGATCGGTACGGTTCGCTACCCGGCGGTCGCGATCGTCAAGAACAACTTCCGCAACGTGCCGGAGGACGTCATCCAGAGCTGGCGCCTGAAGAGCCCCGGCTACACCAACGTGGAGCAGTACTGGCTCGAAGGCTAGCCGGTACACAGAACCCCAGAAGGGATCTGAACATGCGAGGGCGGTACACCGAGTGCCGCCCTCGCTTTGTCTGCGAGCGCCAGCGCTGCTGATCCGGCATCGTTGACCGTGTCCGCGCGATCTGCGATCGTGAGACGGACATCGGGGAATCAAGAGATGAAGATCAAGGTGGTAATCCATCAGGCGGAGGAGGGCGGGTATTGGGCGGAAGTCCCCTCCATTCCCGGCTGTGTAACGCAGGGAGAGTCCTTTGAAGAGCTCTTGAAGAACCTGTATGAAGCTGTCGAAGGTTGCCTGTCCGTCGATGTCGACGAGATTCCGCTGTCGAAGAAGGATAGGGTTATCGAAATAGCTGTATGAAGGCCGTTCAGGAATCGGATCTCTGATGGTGTACCATCGGATTCATGCTGCCCGACAGGTTCCTGGTCTTCTACAACTACGATCCCACCGATCCGCCGCGGTTCCACGACGGGCCGATCGACGCCGACTACTTCGACTGGCTGTTCGAGATGCTGGCCGGCACCGGAGTGACCTTCCTGTACCGGTGCAACACTGCCGGCCGCGCCTACTACCCGTCGCAGGCGATGGCGCCGTTCGACCACGGCTGCGTCGACCCGCACAACCCCGCGGCGCAGTACTGGAATCGCGTCGCCGACATCATGGACATCGGCGACCCGCTGGCCAGCGCCGTGAAGGCGGCGCGCCGGCACGGCGTGCCGATCTGGGGCTGGGTCAACTGGAACGAGTTCCAGTGCGTGCGCCGCGACTACGTCTCCCTGGTGGACCCGGTCTGGTACGCCGCGCCGCGCAAGTACTGGTGCTCGCGCGACGGATCCCGTTTCTATCACGGCATCCCGGACTACGGCGACGCGGAGGTGCAGGAGCGTCTGGCGGCGATGACCGGCGAGCTGCTGGGCTACGGCATCGACGGCCTGTACCTGTCGACCCGCTCGCATAGCTGGTACGCCTGCTTCGACACGCCCGGCTGGGACGAGCACCTGGAGCCGTTCGGCTTCACCGACCGCGTGGTCGCCGACTACCGCGACCGCCATGGCGTCGACATCCGTTACGATCCGTACGACACCGAGGAGTTCTACCGTATCAAGGGCGAGCACTTCTCGGAGGTGATCACGCGCACCGGCAGCCTGATGCACGGCGCAGGCAAGCCGTTCGTGGTGGGCCTGTCGCCGGACCGCTACGAGCTGTGCGTGGCGTTCGGCGACGGCAAGATGGCGGGCGGACCGCACCTGCTGCTGTACAAAGACTGGGAGCGGTGGGCGGCCGACGGGTCGGTGGACGGCATCTGCTCCGAGCGCGCCTGTCCGCACGAGGTGATCCTGGACGCGCCGCCGCTGGAGCTGTTCCGCCGCACCCTGCCCGACGGGTTCCCGCTGTTCCTGTGGCTGGACAACGCCCGCTTCATCAACCGCGACTTCGGCCCGTTCCACTTGGGCAACTGGGACCGGTACGCGGTCGAGGAGGTGGTGGGCATGGTGGACGCGGCCCGGCAAGCCGGCGCCCGCGGGGCGTTCCTCCACTCGCTGTACCACTACACCTCGATCGACTCCGGCGGCGAGCCGATCGGCGGGGGGGCGGGGCCGGCGGGGGGGGCGGGCGGGGGCGCGGGCCGCCAGCGGTGGCCGGGCGTGTGTTGCTGGGGGGGGGGACCCGGGTCGGCGGGGCGTCCCGCCCCTCATGTTCTACAACGCCGGCCGCCACCCGCTGATCTACCGGTTCGAGCCGCCGATCCGGACGGACGAGCTCGAGATCGCGGTCGACGAGCTGGCGGGCACGCCGGTCGACGCGCTGATGTTCTGCCTCGGCGACGGCCGCACGGTGCTGCACGATACCGAGGTCGGCGAGCTCTGGGGCCACAACGTGGCGAGCTGGCCGCACGCGACATTCCATCGCGCTCACCGCAACGCCAGAGGTTTGATCGACGCCGGGCACGACCCGCTGCGCGTCGTCTGCGACCGCGCGCACGCCAAGGGCATGCGCTTCTACCCGACGCTGCTGGTGCAGAACGGCCGTGGTGGCGGCGACGACGACGTGCGCTGTTCGGACTTCCGGTTCGTCAGCGCCCATCTCGAGATCGGGGCGGACGGCGCGCTGCCGCCCGACCACCCCGGCGCGCGCTGCCTGGACTTCGCCCATGCCGAGGTGCGGGACGAGCGCTTCGCGCTGATCGAGGAGACGCTCGGCCGCTACCCCGTGGACGGGTTCGAGCTGCAGCTCGCCTATCGCCCCTGGTACTTCCGTCTGGACGCCGCCGACGCCGGCCGGCGGATCATGACCGAGTGGATCGAGCGCGTGCACGCGACGGTCAAGGCGGGCGGCGCCGGGCGGGAGCTGGTGGTGCGGGTGCCGGCCAGCCTCGACGGGTGCCGGGACTCCGGGCTCGCCGTCGAGGAGTGGTTGCGCCTCGGCTTGGTCGACGTGGTCGTGGCCGAGGCGTTCGGGGGCCCGGAGCTGCTCGACTCGACGATGGACCTGCGCCCGCTGGTGGCCGCCGCGCGCGGCACGCGAGCCAGGTTTCATGCCACTCTGCTGCGTCTGGTCGACTCGGATCGCGTGGCCGCGGCGCCGATCGAGATGGTGCGGGCGGCCGCCGCCAACTACTGGGACCAGGGGGTGGACGGCCTGTACCTGGCCTACTGGCACGCGGCCTGGCCGTACGGCGCCGACTTCTACGAGATGCTGCGCGAGCTGCCGCACCCCGACGTGATGGCCGCCAAGGACAAGGTCTACTTCGTCCCCACGGCCACCGGCCGCTTCCCCGATCCGCAGCCGGAACCCGGCGTGGCACGGCAGCTCCCGGCGCCGCTGACAGTCGGCCAGCCGGCCGGCACGACGTTCGCGGTGAGCGACGACCTGCCTCGCCAGGACGCCGCTGGCCGGCTCCACCAGGTCCTGCTGCGCGTGCGGGTGACGGGCGTCAGCGAGCGGGACCGCCTGACCGTCCGCCTCAACGGCGCGGAGCTGCCGGCGAGCGGCCGGCGCCTCATCAATCTGACCGCCAACACAAGCTGGACCCGCCACCGAGTGGCCGGCTACTGGTACCTGTTCCCGCTGACCGCCGATTGCTGGCCGCGCCGCGGCCGCAACACGCTGGAGGTCACGCTCGACGAAGCGGATCCCGAGCTCGCCACACCGCGCACCTTGCACGACGTCGAGCTCAAGGTCGATTACCTGATCGGCAAGAGTTTCACCCGCGACCGAGACGTCGACCTGGGCCCGTTCGCTTGAAGCGCGTCCGTCCTACGGGCCGAGGTGTTTGCGCAGCTCGCGCAGGTACCACTCCCGGCCCCGGAGCGGTTTCTTGTGATGCATGCGCGTCCTCTTGGGGAGCAGCCGGAGGCTCCGATCGGCCAGCGGCAGCCGCACCGGAGCATGACCTTCCCGGTGCGATTCGCGGATGGCGATCGCCATCTCCAGCACCGCGCGGCCGTTGATGCCGTCGCTCAGCGGGGCGTCGCCCGCGTCGAGCGCGGTCACGAGCTCCTGGACGGTCGCCGCCTGACGGTTCGCGGGCACCACCCAGCCGTCGCGGCTGCCCTTGTCCCAGTTGCGGATCGATCCTGCGGGGAACACGCCGTCGACCGGCTGCAGCCGCTGCCAGGAGTCGGGCTCGGCTGCCGGTGCGCGGGGATCCTCGTCCGGGCGGCGCCACATTCGCACCACGTTGGCGCTGACGCGGATCACCCCGCGGCTGCCGGCCACCTCGATGCCCATGCCGCGGGCGTCGGGACCGCGGTGCAGGACCGCCTCCGTACCGGTGACGAAGCGGAAGTAGCCGGCGCCCCCCTGGTCGTGGTCGCTGGCCGCATCGTTCGCCATCCAGCCGAACGCCCAGGCGACGTCGGCGTCGCCGGCGAACAGCCGCACCAGGCTCAGCACCTGGCAGCCGCCGCCTGACAGCTCGGTGCCGCTGCCGCCGGTGGCGGTGATCGAGCTCACCTCGCCGATCTCGCCCGCTTCGATGAGCGCTTGCGCGGTGCCGTACTCCGGCAGGTTGCGGTCAAGGTCGCCCACCGCCAACGAGACGCCGTTCGCCCGGCACGCCTCCACCATGCGGTCGGCGTCCGCCAGGCTGGCCGCCATCGGCTTCTCGCACTGCACTGCTCGGACGCCGGCCTGCGCGCAGCCCACCACGACTTCGGGGTTGGGGCCCACGGGCAGGATCGCGGCGGCGATGTCGAGCCGCTCGCGCGCGAGCATCTCGCGATAGTCGGCGTAACCCGGCACCGCGAAGCGGTCGCAGAACAGGCCCAGCGTCTCCGCGTCGGGGTCGGCCGCCGCGACCACCTCGGTCTGCGGATGGAAGCGGTACGCGACCGCATACTCCACCCCCTTGTGGCCGGGACCGATGATGCCGACGCGATAGCTGGCCACCGGTCGATCCTACCTCAACAGGCCAGCCCGTACAGCCGGGCGTTCCCACGCAGGCGGACACGGATCAGCAATCCCCGCCCCACCCGCGGCTGGCGGCGGGCGGTGCCGACGATCGTCGACAGGTCGCTCCGTCCGCCCCAGCTCACCACCTGGTCCACGCCGTCGCCCCGAATCGGGTCGCAGTCGGCAAGCGTGAAGCCCGTCACCGCGTTCCCGCTCTGGCAGTCCGCCAGCTCGACGGCGATCGCGCCGCCGCCCGCGTCGGCATTGACGCGCAGCTCGGGGCGGGCGAAGGCGATCAGCGAGGTGCTCAGCGTGCCATCCGCTTCGCCGGCGGGAGCCAGCGCCGCCCAGCGGTCGCGCCGCAGCTTCACCAGCCCGAACGCCGAGCGGGTCACCCGCGTGCCGTCGGTGGTGGGCTCGCCCCAGATGTGGCCGGCGTTCTTGCCGTAGTAGAAGAGGAACACGTCGTCGCCGACGACCTGCGGATTGAAGGGGATGATGCAGCCGTCGTCCCAGGCCAGCGGCTGGCGCGGGCGGATGAACGGCTCCCGATCGACTCTCACCCATCGCCGTGCGTCACGGGAATACACGAGCTGCGGAACCACCGACATTACGCCGCGGTCCTTCCGTAGCGCGGCCGATGCGCCGAGCAGTCCCACGAAGGCGCCGTCGGATGCGGCGACCGTGGCGAGCTGGTCGAACTGCGTACCGGGCGGATCGTCCTCATCCGGGGCCAGCACGCACTCCGGAAAGGTCCAGTCGTCGAAGTCGGCCGAGAAGCTGACGCCGATGACGCGGTGCTTGGGCATGATGCGCGGCCGCTGCCAGAGCACCCAGCGCCGGGTCTCAGGATCCCAGCCGTGCAGGATCGTGTTGTCCGTGATCAAGGCGCCCGATCCGGCCCATCCCGGCCGCTGGCGCCACGTCAGCCCGTCGGCCGAGTAGGCGACGTAGACGCCGCATGCCAGGTGCCGGCCGTGGGTGCGGTACCACTCGTCTTCGCCCTCCGGTCCGGTCCACGTCAGCTCGCCGGGCCGCAGCGGATGGCGGTCCAGGCCGATCGCCTTGTAGCGCCGCGCGGCGTCGGGATCCGTTGGGTCCTTGGCCACGCTCCACAGGACGGCGGCCGACTCGCCGACGCCTTCCAGGCGCAGCAGGTTGTTGGCGGTCGATCCGGCGAACTCGGTGAGGCCGAGGCTCGGTCGGTCCCAGGACAGGCCGTCGCGGCTCTCGGCATACGCCCAGCGCCGCTTCGCCCCGACCGGCGCGTCGGGCAGCGTCGGGTCGTAGGCCGGGTACCAGCACTTGAACCGCGACTCATCCGCGTCCCAGAGGATGCAGTTGCGGCCGATGAGTCCGAGCCCCTCCCAGGGAGCCTCGGGCGCAAGCACCGGTCCGGCGGTGGCGTGTTCCACGGTGCCGGTGACGCGCCGCAGGCCGTCCAGCCGGCCGACGTGCAGGTCGTCGAGGAACAGATAGGTGCGCGGCCGGTACACGCCGGTGTCGTGTGGCGACCGCGCCTGCTCCACGCCGACAGGATAGCCGCGTTCCTGCTCGGCGGAAACGTCGACCTCGACTTCCCGCCCGCTCACGCCGGACGCTATGCCGAGGCCGCCATCCCCGAGACTGGATCGTCGATCCCCGCGTAGAAACCGTCACCGTGCTGACCCTTGCCGCGACGGCGATGTTCGACTGCGCCAGGGGATAGCCGTCAGATCGATCGGTACGGAGACGCATCCGCACTGGTGGCGATCGCGTTGCGGGGCCAAGCGGCAGCCGGGTAGCGGACGCGGTACGATGATCGAAGGAGGTCTGCAGATGGCACAGGGTGACGTTCTTCCTTCGGAGAAACGGGAGTACCGCGAACCGGCAACCGGCGTGAAGGTGGTGCAGCTCACCGATGCGCCCTGCTACAACGTCCACCCCTACTACAACCAGGAGGGGTTCGTCGGCGGCTCGGAGCGGTTCGTGTTTGCTTCCAACCGCTCCGGAAAAGGTCAGATCTACGCGGTGGAGACCGGCTCCGGCAAGATCGTGCAACTCACCGATTCCGAGGAACCGCCGGTGATGGCAGGCCTGGACCCGCGCACCGGGACCGGCGGCTCGGCCGGCCTGACCTGCGATCCGGTACGCGGACGCGTCTACTACGGCCGCGACCGGCGCTACTACTGCCTGGACATCGAGACCCTGCGCGAGGAGATCGTCGCCGAGTCGCCGGCGGGTTGCGAACCGCTGGGCGGCTCGGATCTGTCGAGCTGTGGGCGCTATCTGGTGCTGATGACGCGGCCCGACGACGCATCGCCGTGGCCGATGCACGACGACTCCCGCTATCGGCACGGCAGCGAGATGCTGGTGGTGCTGTGCGACCTGCAGGAGGGGCGGCAGGCAATCGTCTACCACGGCCCGAGTGCCGAGAACCGCGCCGCGGCCGACAGCCACCTGTTCATCTGCCGGGGCGATCCCTCCTACCTGTTCTTCGGCAGCTACACCCGCACGCAGCCGACCGGGCTGAAGACCATGTGGTTCATGCGGGTCGACCTGGAGCGGCTGGTGCCGCTGCAGGATCCGTTGCCGATCTTTCCGCAGCAGCCGCACGAGATGGTCAACCACTACTACCCG
>JAPOQV010000234.1 GCA_026710565.1 Spirochaetaceae bacterium
CCGCCCGGCACGGCGGGTTCCGCGGGGTCGGGGTTGGCGCCGGGATCGAAGCTCACGCGCTCGCCCTCGCCTTCGATCCGGACCATCGCCGCGGTGTCCTGCGCCAGCGGGCGCGCCTCGAAGGTCAGCACGTCCCAGAGCTGCCCGTCGGGTGCGGCCACCACGTTGCCTTCGCGCCAGCCCGGCTGGGTGACCGCACCCCAGGACTCCAGCGTCCATGACGGGGTGAACGGCAGCTTGTTGCTCATCCGCCAGTTGGCGGCGTCCAGCAGGTCGGCGTCGACCGGCGCGGAGATGACGCAGGCGCGGAAGCCGGTGCCCCACACGCAAGGGTCGCAGTCCTCGAACGCCTTGTAGATGCGGCCGTCGTGCTCCAGGACGGCGACCGGGGCGCAGTGGTAGTTGGGAGCGGCCTTGAACGGGCCGCCGGCGAACAGCAGCCCGCTGCCGGCGTCCTTGGGATGGGACCAGCGGAAGCCGCCGTCGTCGCTGCGGCGGATGACGATGGAGCCGTACTGCTGGGAGGTCCCGAGCAGGTAGACGGCGCCGCCGTGCACGAACAGGCTGCTCCAGTAGGCGTTCATCACGTGGGTGATGTTGGTCCAGGTGGCGCCGTCGTCCTCGGACCGGTGGACGCTGGTCAGGCTCTCCTCGTCCTCGTGGTTGCGCGGGCAGCCGGGGCCGAAGTGGTCGTGGGTGACCAGCAGGGCGCCGTCGGGAAGCCGGACGATGCTGGGGCTCCCCAGGAAGGTGACGCTCCGCTCCGGCTGGTACTTGATCTCGACAGGTTTCATGCCGGCGGCACTATAGCGCGTCCGATCGTACACGTGCTCGACGGCCAGACGACGACCTCGAACGATCGGTTTGCCGCCGTAATTCCGCGGATTGGCAGAGATTCGCTCAAGGAGCTTCGTCTCGTCCACTGTCGCTCAGCCAAGTGTCCGGGGCCGGTGTCTCCGTGTTAACGGAGAGAGAGGTGCGTTTGGTGCGTTTGACTGGCAGCGGGCGGGTTGAGCAGGATGAACTCATGTGTATGGCGTCTCCCGAAGCAGCCGCTGATAACCTTCATATATCTTTCTCAAAAAAGTAATCACGTTGTGTCGCGTGAAGGGATCTCATCACCACTACAAGAGTGATGGCGTGCCTGGACTGGTCACCGTGCCGCATCCGAAGAAGGACATCCCGCCGGGAACCGTCCGGAGCATCGAACGCCAGAGTGGTGTTCGGATCCGACCGTAACGGTCGTGTCGGCTTCCCACGGTGTAGGAAGGAGCTACTCATGACTGCGGACAAGGTTTCCTATCCCGCGATCCTGCGTAAGACCCCCGACAGCGACTGGGGCGTGGAGTTTCCGGACGTACCGGGTTGCATCTCGGCCGGGAAGACCAGGGAGGAAGCCTTGGTCGCGGCGCAGGAAGCACTACAGGGACATCTCGAACTGTTGGATGAACTCGGCGAGCCGGTCCCGCAACCACACCCGGTCGAAGAGTCGGCTCTCATCAGGTATGAGGAGCATGAGATCCTGCACAGCGACATGATCGAGATCATGCCTCCCGCTCGGATTTCCGGATAGACACGTCGGGCCCGACCCGCATCGCTGCCCGGCTCACTGCTTGTCGCGGCGCTTCCACCACAGGTCGATCCAGCGGCGTTCGGCGGGAACCTGGACGATGCGGTCCTCTTCCAGCAGGTAGGCGCTCAGCGCGTTGCCGAACACGCAGCCGGAGTCGAGTGCGACCAAGCCGGGGCGGGCGCCGTTCGCGGCCTCCGGGAAGCGCGTGACCAGCAGTCCCTGCGGCGCGTCGTGGCCGAAGATGATCGGCTTGCCGGGGACGACGCGCGGATCCAGGTGTGCGTGCCAGCGCGGGCCGCTGATGCCGCCGTCGGGCGGCCAGGTGCGGATGGTCAGGAACTGGTCGCGCGTGGTGCCGGCCAATCCGCACTCGGGGTCGATGCCGGCGTGCACGAGCAGGAACTCCGGCTCGTCGATGTACAGCGGCAACGCGGCCAGCCATGCGGTCAGCTCATCGCCCTGTGTGGCCAGCGCGCGCAGGGTCTGGTTGCGGTCCCCGTAAGCCGGCTTGGGATCGCGGCCGGCGGCGAGGATGCGGAGCTGGGAGAGCAGCGCGTCGTCGTGGTTGCCCATCACCATCTCCGCGCCGCTTCCGCGGATGCGTTTCCAGACGCCGAGCGGATCAGGCCCGCGCGTGAAGGCGTCCCCGGTTAGCAGCAGCCGGTCCCGGGCGGGCGCGTACCCGATCTTGGCCAGCAGCGCGTCCAGCTCCGCGCAGCAACCGTGCACGTCGCCCACGAATATCGTTCTTCGGTCCCGTCGCATCGGCGAGTTGTCGTGCAGTCGATGGCCGGCGCAGCTACATCTCCGCGCGCAGCATCTCTGCCGCGCGCGTCATGTTGCCGAGCTTCTGGTAGATCTCGTCGAGCGGGATGTCGAAGTAGGTGCCGGGCGAGAACCCGCAGTCGGGGTGCAGCGCCGTGCGCTCGGGGCCGACGATCCTGGCGGTCTCCCGCGCGCGGGCGGCGATCTCCTCCGGGGTGTCCACCTCGAAGGTCTTCGACGCCACGCAGCCGCAGCCCACGTCCATGCGCTCGGGCAGGCCGCGCAGGAGCTCGCGGTCGTAGTCGTCGAACTGCAGCATCTCGAACATCGGCATGTCGATGCGCAGGCGCTCGAAGCCCGGCAGCATCGTGTCGTAGCGCGGCACCTGGTCCGGGCCGATGTGGCGCTTCCCGCACAGGTGCAGGGAGGTGTAGATGCCGTCGATGCCGTCCACCACGCGGTTGAGGGTGTCCACGGAGTCGAACAGCGCGTCGCGGTATGCCTGTGACTCGGGCTCCTCGGCATGGACGCCGCCGATGCGGGTGTCGTCGAACTGCACGTAGCGGACGCCCGCGTCGCGCAGCAGCTCCACCTCGCGCCGGAGGATCGGCACCATGACCTCGATGAACTCGCGCTCGGAGTAGTGCTCGGGCGACTTGACCGGGTCCCAGAGGAAGCCGGCGGTCAGGTGCGGCGTGGGCAGCGCCACGCGCACGGCCTTGCTGGTGTGGCCGCGCAGCTTGGTCGCCTCCTCCGCGAACAGCCCCTCGCGGGTCGGAGCGACCGGGCCGATGACCGCGTAGCCGACGCGGGCGTCGTGCCGGAACGAGTCCAGCGGCACCTTGAACTGCTCGACGCCGGTGAGCATCTCGGCGATCACGCCGACGTAGGACTTGCGCCGCCACTCGCCGTCGGAGATGACGTCGACGCCGGCGGCTTCCTGCAGCGCGGCGACGTAGGGGATGGAGCGGTCCATCAGGTCGAGCAGGTCGCCCTCGCCGGTGCCCTCGACGAGGTGGCGGTCGACCCGCTCGCGAAAGAACTTGGGCCTCGGCATGGAGCCGACCACGGTGGTCAGGAACGGTTTGTCGAGCATGATGGGCCAGTGTAGCCGCATGCGCCCGTGCCCGCTTGCCGCCGGCCGGCGCAGCGCTACCGGTACTCGGGCGGCATGGCGTAGCCGTGCTGATGCCACGGCCGGGGATCGAGCCGCGTCGCGATCATGGCGCGGATGCGCGGCCGGTCGCTGTCGACGAGCACCTGCTGCGGCTGCAGGTCGCCGCCCAGGTCACGCACCAGGCGGGCGGCCTGCAGGTAGTCGCGCGGCTCGGCGGCGTACTTGAGCGCCAGGTAGCCACGGCCGGGCCGGCCGGGGGGCGACCGGGCCACGGACAGCGGCG
>JAPOQV010000235.1 GCA_026710565.1 Spirochaetaceae bacterium
CCCGCCGGCCCCCCCCCCCCCCCCCCCCCCCTGGAAACCCCCGCCGGCCAGCAGCCCCCCCCCCCCCCCCCCCGCTTGCGGCCCTGGCGCCCCCCCTGCCAGCCCCCCCCCCAGCGCCGCCCGGGCCCCCTCCCCGTCCACCGACAGGTCCCCGTCGCGGCCCTCGAAGCGGCCGTAGGCGCCCTGCCCCCAGACGTTCAGCCCGCCGCCGGCCTCGTCTGCCGACGCCGCCACCTGGAATGCGCTTCCCGCCAGCAGCTCCGGCACGCTCACCGTCCGCTGCCGCTCCTCGCTGCCGTCGATCCACGCCGCCAGCGACGCGAGCTGCCGCGCGTCATCGGCGCCGGGATCCGCGGTCGCCGCCCGCATCTCCCGGCCCGCGACCGCCGCCCGCGTCGCCGCGTTGCCGGCGCCGTCCAGCCGGTGCTGCACCGCGTCCAGCGTGTGCTCCCACGCCGTGCGCCCGAACCGCGCCAGCCACGCCCGCGGCATCCGGTCCTCGTTCACGATGGTCCCCACGGCCTCGCGGTCGGCGATGACCGCTCCCTGCGCGTTCGAGAGCCGGAACCGGAACGTCTCCTCGCCCTCGTCGTGCGCGTCGTCCAGCACCGGCACCGCCACCGTCTTCGCAGTCTCGCCCGCGGCGAAGGTCAGCGTCCCCGACATCGCCGTGTAGTCCGCGCCGGCCGTCGCCGTGCCGTCGGCGGTCGCGTAGTCCACCGTCACCGTGTCCGACGCGGCGCGGCTGAGCGTAACCGCGAACTCCCCCGCCGGGTCCACGCCCTCGGTGGCGCGGGCGTCCGCCACCGACAGCAGCGCCGGCCCCAGCACCGTCCCCGTCGCCGTTTTCGCGAGCTTCCGCCCGTCCGCCGTGCAGATCGCCGTCGCCGCCGTGCAGTCGGTGGTCGCCGCCAGCGTGATCGTCACGTCCTCGAACGATGCCGGGCGCACCCGCACGGTCACGCTGCGGTTCTGCCCCCGAACCGTGCGCTTCGCGTCCACCAGCCGGCCGCCCGCCACCTGCAGCGCCCCTGCCTTCAGCGCCGTCAGGCGCAGCCCCCGGAACTCCTCGCTGAACCGGATCTCGAAGCCGAACAGCTTCTTCCCGTTGTGCTCGGCCGGCATCCCGACGAACGTCGCCGTCAGCGCCCCCGGCGGCGGCGGCGTCGCGTCCGTCACCGTGCCGGTCGCCCCGGCGTTGGCGAGCAGCGCCCCGTCCGTCCCCGTGATCCTCAGCGTCAGCGTCTCGTCGCCTTCCACCACGTCGTCGGCGAGCAACGCCACCGCGACCGTCTTCGCGGTCTCGCGAGGCGTGAAGGTGACCGTGCCACTGCCAGCCGTATAGTCCTCGCTCGCCACCGCCGTGCCGTCGTCGGTCGCCCAGTCCACCGTCACCGTCCGGTCGCTCGCCCGGTTCAGGCGCACTGCGAAGTCCAGCGACCCGCCTTCCGTCCCCGGCGCATCGACCCACACCCCGGCCGCCGGCGGCAGCTCCAGCGTGCGCGTCGCGGGCGGGTGCGCGTACGCCACCGCAAGCCCACCGCCGGCGCTTACGAACGACGGCAAGCCGTTCCAACTCAGGCTGTCGGCGATCAGGCCGGCGCGCCTCCACGGCCCCTCGTCCTCGGCGATCGCGTAGGCGAACGTCAGCTCGTCCGTCCCCGAGCCGCGCACGTAGTCGGCAAACACCACCGTGCCTTCCATGTCCAGCCTGACCGTCAGCGTCCCCTCGACCGTCACCGGCTCGGAGAAGCGCAGCACCGCCTCCACTGCCGCGTCACCGCCGCCGTTCCAGAGGCCGGTCGGGCTGTCCGTGATCGACACCGACGTCACTCCGGGCGTCGCGCCGAACCCGAGCTCGGCCGTCGTCCCGCTCACGCCCACGATCGTCCCGCCGCCCAGCATCAGCCCCGATGCCGCCACCCCCTCCGCGCGGAGGCTCCCGTCCGCCTCGGTGACCGGGTAGGAGAAGACCAGCCGCGCCGTGCCCGAGCCCGACGCGTAGTCCGCGCGCCGGATGCTGCCGTTCGCGATCAGCGCCAGCGTCGGCGTGCCGCCGGAAGTATCAACCGTGACCGGGGTCGAGAACGTCACCGCCGCCTCGACCGTCTCGTCCCGAGTGTACACGCCGTCCGCGCCCGGGTCCGAAGTCACCCCCACATCCGTTACCGCCGGCGGCGGGCGCCAGTCGACCTTGTGCCAGGAATCATGGCCGCGCCCCTCGTGCGAAAGGTCGGGAATCACGCCCGTCTCCGCCGACCAGATCAAGCCGCCGTTCGCCTCCAGCGAATTTGCCACTATCGCGATCCCCTGCGTCGAGATGTTCGGCTCCACCACGGTGTAGACGAAGTACAGAAAGTCCCGGCCCGCACCGCCCTCGTAGGTCGCCCATTTCTCGCCGTATGCCGGATCCATTTTGATCTTCAGCCGCGGCGTCCCCGCGACCAGCATATCGTGGTCGAAGGCCACCGATACCCGGATTGTCTCGCCCAACCCGTAGGTGTCGCGGCTTGCCGGATACCACGGCAATCCCACGCCTTGCACCGTCGGCGCCCCCAACCGCCAGTTGACCTTGTGCGCCGGGTCGTGGTCCACCCCGTCATGCGCGAGATCGGCGGCCGTGCCCGTCGCCTCCGCCTTGATTGTGCCGCCGTTCGCCTCCAGCGAATTTGCCACAATCGCGATGCCCTGCGTGGAGATGTTTGGCTCCACCACGGTGTAGGTGAAGGTCCGCGAATCACGATTCAAATACCAATACTTCGGCGTGGGCCCCGGAATGCCCTCGTAGACCGCCCATTTCTCGCCGTATGCCGGATCCATCTTGATCTTCAGCCGCGGCGTTCCCGTCACGAGCACCGGCTCGTCGAATGTCACCCACACCCGGATGGTCTCGCCGATGTCGTAGGTGTCGCCGCTTGCCGGTCGCGAGTCCAGATGCGTGCCGAGCACCCACACGTCGTCCACGTCGTCCGGGTCGTCCACCCACCAGTTCACCTTGTGGGCTGAGTGGTGCCCTATACCCCAGTGCAACAACACCGCGTCGTCGTCCAGTTGTGCTACGGGCACGTCCGCCTGCGTCCCCGTCCAGCGGATCGTGCCGCCATTGAGCTCCAGGGAGCTCGACAGCACCGCTAGCCCCTTCTTCGCGATGTCGGACTCCGCCACGGTGTGGGCGAAGGTCAGGCTGCTCGTGCCGGAGCCGCCCTCGTAGGGCGCCCAAACTTCGCCAAAGGGCGGCGCGTCCATGTCGATCTTCAGCCGCGGGGCGCCCGTGACATCCACCGCCGCGCTGAACGTCACCTGGATGCGGATCGTCTCGCCGGTCCCGTACGATTCGCCGCTTGCCGGATGCGACGTCACCTCAGCGGCGGCCGCCGCATGAAACCAATACACTTGGTGGGCCGGATCTGCGTCCAGCCCATCATGCGACAGGTCGGCGTCGGTGCCGGTGGCTGCGGAGCGGATCGTGCCGCCATTGAGCTCCAGGGTGTTCGCCAGCACCGCGGTGCCCCGCCTCCCCGTGCTGTCATACTCCGCCACGGTGTAGGCGAAGGTCAGGCTGTCCGTGCCCGAACCGCCCTCGTAGACCGCCCATCTTTGCCACAAATCTTCAACACTCTGCGTGACTTTCAGCCGCGGCGCACCCGTCACGTCCATCGCCTCGCCGAACCTCACCCGGATGCGGATCGTGTCGCCGAAGGCATACGTGTCGTCAGCGCCCGGGTCCGAGACCACCTCGACCCTGGGTACCGCCTCCGTAGGCGGTGTATCCGGCGTATCCGGCGATTGCCGCCAATCCACCTTGTGGGCCGGATCGTGGTCGAGCCCGTCGTGCGACAGGTCGGCGTGAGAATCCCAGTATCCCCATCTCACTATCGTACCACCGTTCGCCTCAAGGGTGTCCGCCAACACCGCGATGCCCTGCGTGGAGATGTTCGGCTCCACCACGGTGTGAACGAATGTCAGTTCGCTCGTGCGGTTGCCGCTCTCGTAGGCTGCCCAATTCTCGCCGGACGCCGGGTCCATCTTGATCTTCAGCCGCGGGATGCCGCCCTCCGTATCGACATACACGTCGCTGGTGAACGACACCCGGATGCGGATCTCCTCGCCCAGCGCATAGGTGTCGTCGCCGCCCGCGTCCGAGGCCACCGCCACGCCGCTCACCCCCTGAAGCGTCCATTCGCTCTCGTCTTCCGAATTCCGGTTCCCGCTGTTCGCCATGAGCCCGACGCGGAACGCGTATTTCGTCCCAACCTTGAGCCCGGTCACCGTGTACGACGTCGCGTCGCCGGCAAGCGTCTCCGTGTTCCAAGCGCCCGTATAGGAGTAGCGCGGATCATCGTATTCTCCCCAGTGCACTTGAACCGCACTGACGACTACCCCCTCGCCTTGCTCGGGCAGCGTCCAGGACAGATCGACTGTCGTCGCGGTCACGTTCGAAACCAAGAGGTCCGTGGCCGGTTTCGGTCGCGCCAGCGGGCTCGACCACGACGCAACCTCGGAATCCACGATCCCGGTGTTGGTGTAGAGCCGGACGCGGAAGTCATGGATAATGCCCCCGTGGTACGCCCGCAACGTTATCGAGGTGGCGTCCACAGCGAGAGTTGGCGACCCCCACCCGTCATCGCGAAACTCCTGCCGGTGAATCGCGTCGGGCCGGTTCCGTACCCCGTGAACTTCCAGGCGCCTCACTTCGACCCCCGCGCCTTGTTCGGGCAGCGTCCAGGACAGGTCGACTGTCGTGGCGGTCACGTTCGAAAACGAGAGGCCCGTGGCGGGTTTCGGTAGCGCCAGCGCAGTCATCGACACGGTCTCGGAATCCGCGCTGCCGTGGTTGGCAGCGACCCGGACGCGGTACGTGTAGGACGTGCCATTGGTCAGGTCGGTCACCGTGTGCGAGGTCGCATCGGCGCCGAGTGACGCCACCGTGGTCCACGAGCCGGCGGATTGCTGCTGCACCTCAAGCCCACTGACCGTGACCCCTGCGGCCTGGGTGGGAAGCGCCCACGCGAGGCCGATCGCCGTCGCGCTCGAGTGCGAGGCCGTCAGGCCGGTTGCCGGGACGGGCGGGGGCTTCGCTTCGTGTAACACGACGCTGGCGCCACTGTTCGTCCCCACGGTGTAGCCCGTGCCCGGCGCCACCCGCACGGTCACCGAGCCGTGCGGCTCGACCACGCTATTGGCCTGCGTCGTCACCGAGTAGGTGGCGGTGGTGGCGTTGGCGGGGATCGTCACCGTCTTGGAGCCTTCGTCCGACGACGCCACGTAATCGCTGCCCGCCGGCTCGGAAACGGTCAGGTTCACCGTCAGAGGGTCGCTCGGCGCCCTGTCGGACGTCACCGTGAAGCTCGCCGCTGTGCCCTCCGTCACCGACGAACCGCCCGATACCGTGAGGATCGGCTCCGAGGAGGCCCGCTCCGTTCCGTTGACGCCCATCATGAAGACGCCGTCGGGGCTTAAGGCGGCGGGACCCGACCACCTCCCCGAACGTCCCATCCAGAGGCGGTTGTCGTCCACGCTCCAGCCGAATTCCCCCGTCTCCCCGCTTTCCGACGTCCTGTCGAGCGAAATGGCATCGCCCAGTTCCGTCAGCGGCGGCGGGATCGCGACCACCCAGTACTTCGTGTTGGCATCGAGCACTGTGCCGATGGGCGCGGTGAACCTGCCGGGGTTGCCTCGGTCCGGAACGGTGGACGGATTGGTCAGGGTTGCGACGACCGTGTGGCTCTTCCCTCCACCCCTCAGCCCCGTGGCAAGCTGCACGGTCACTGTGAGCACGTGGCCGACTCTCAGATCGATGCTGTCGAGCGTGTAGCCGGTGCCGTGGCTGCCTGTCGTGAACCCCAGCGCCTGCTTGAGTCCTTTGAAGGGAATGTACGAAGATTCGGGTTGGTCGAGGTTGCTCACCAGCACGTCGGCCGCAGCCGGCGCGGCGAACCCGAGCATCGCGAGGACCGCCAGCGCCGCCGCCCGCGCGCCCAAGCGCCGCATCGCGACGAACGCGCCGCGCGTCATCGACACACCGGCCCCGCACGCGACGGCCGGTCGTGTGCCGGTCCTGTCGCATCCGTCCACGACGCTTCCAGCGTGGAGCCGGGAGCGGCCGGAGAGCCGCCGAATCCGGCAGCCTCCCAAGGGCGTGGAACCATGTGACACCGACGGGCCACAAGCGACGGCGGCCTGGATTGCTATGGTGCTTGGATAGCTATTGCATGGCGGGCTTGCATGGCGGGCTTGCATGGCGGGCTTGCATGGCGGGCTTGCATGGCGGAACCAATTCTACTCGAACAAGCGGCCACGTCAATAATTTTTTCATCGTTCTTTGATAAAATCAGCAATTTTTTTGTATATACTGAAGCCGTAGATGCACACAAGCCTCGCGAAAGTAGGAAGAGCCATACATCGTCCCTGTTCAAGGCCTGCCGCCGCTGTGCCGCCGGGCGGGAAGGGTTGTCGCAGCCTCAAGGCGCGCGGTGGAGCAACCTCTGGCCGATCGCCGGCATTGACTTGGGCGCCGAGACTCCACGACCTGCGGCAGCCCGACCACGCTGGAGCCATGGGCGAGTCGCAGACGTGGCGCATGCTGCGATCGTAGGCTCGGTTCCCGGAAGCTCCGGCGAGCGCTGCCGAGGTGCCGATGCCGGACGCAGGCCCGGATTCCGCGCGGAACTTGCCGCTCCGCGCGCATTGCGCGAAGCTCGGGTGAATCCGCACGAGGAGCGTTCCATGTCCGCAGACCGTCCCGCGCCGCTGCGCGGTTACATCATGCCCCTGCTGACGCCGTTCAACGCCGACGGCAGCGTCGACGAGCAGGGCATGCGCACCAACATCGCCTACCTGATCGGCGAAGGCATCCACGGCATCACCCTCACCGGCTCGTTCGGAGAGTTTCCGCTGCTCACCGAGCAGGAGCGCATCCGCCTGTACGAGGTCGCCGTCGAGGAGGCGGCCGGCCGCTGCACGGTGATCGCCGGCACCGCGCACGCGCGCACCGACACCGTGATCGAGCTCGGCGACGCCGCCGCCCGCGCGGGCATGGACGGCGTGATGATGACGCCGCCCCACTACCTGCGCCCCTGCGATGACGACCTGCGGTGGCACTTCGGCCGCATCGCCGCGGAAAGCAAGCTGCCCATCACGATCTACAACAACCCGCCGCGGGTCGCGATCAACATGTCGGTGTCGCTGCTCGTCGAGCTGAGCCAGCTCGACAACGTGGTGACCATCAAGCAGTCCAGCCTGGACCTCACGGAGCTGATCGACCTGATCGACCGCACCGACGGCCGGGACGGCTTCTTCGTGACCAACGGGCAGGAGCCGCGGGCGCTGCCCGCGCTGGTGATGGGAGCGGACGCCAACTACGGCATCTCGCCGCTGATGCTCGGGCGCGAGTGCATCAACCTGTACGACTGCGTCCGCGCCGGAGACTTGACGCAGGCGCGCGCGATCCAGCGCAAGGTGAACAGCATCCGGCGCGCATTCGCGGCCGCCGCCGCCACGCCGGCCGCCGCGCTGCGCTACCTGGCCAACAAGCGGGGTCTGGCCGGCGGGTGCACGCGCGCGCCGATCTCGGCCCTGTCCGAAGGCGACAAGCGACTGCTCGACCAGGCCGCGGCGGACGCCGGCATGACCGGCGTCTGACCGCCGGGACGGAGGAGGCGACGATGGAGTTCCGCACGCTGGGCCGCACCGGCCTTTCGGTCTCGCTGGTCTCCTTCGGCACCGGCGGCCCCAGCGGGTTCGGCGCCCCGGAGGCGGGCGAGCGCCCGCAGCGCGCCGCGCTGGTGCACCGCTGCCTGGACCACGGCATCAATCTCTTCGACACCTCCGAGAACTACGGCGAGAGCGAGGCGCTGCTCGGCGAGGCGCTGGCCGGCGTGCCGCG
>JAPOQV010000236.1 GCA_026710565.1 Spirochaetaceae bacterium
AGCTTCGATATCGGCTTGAGCTGTGGTCTCCCGCAATTCACCATCCACAGCCAACCGACACTCCAACTCGCGCGTCGTCGAGATCGACTGCGCGAGCAGGCTGGCGGTCCCCGCGCGATAGCGGGGGACCTCAACGTCAGGCGTATTGAGACCTGCGACCGTTGGCATGATGATCTCTGGCATCCTTTGAACCGTTGCCCGTGCCCTTTACCATTTGGCTCCAAGTCACGGGGGCAAGAAAGCGTGTAGCTCGGAATGCCAAGAATCCGGAGTCCGAGGGATGACGGCGAGTTCGAGCGGATTCCCTTACGCCCCCGGCCGCTCTAATCTAATCGAGGTAGTTGTCGCTGACGTAGCGCTGCTCGGGATGGCGGCGTTGCGGGCCGATCAGGTCGCGCAGGCGCTTGTCGGCACCCTCCATCAACTGCTCCGGCATGCTGTGGCGGATGTAGGCGTTGTAGCGGTGGAAGCCCCAGCTCGCTCCGTACTGCGACTGCAGCAGGTAGCGCACCCGGTCTGAGTTGTTGGGCGCGCCGCGGTGCCAGCACTGCGGGTCGTGCAGGTATATGTCGCCGGCCTTGCAGTAGATGGATTCCGGCCCCCGCCCCTCGAACTCGGGCGTTCCGTTGTCCGGCGCCTTGCGGCCCGAGTAATGGCTGCCCGGCACGTACTGCGTCGGCCCGTGCTCGATCCGCTCGATGTCGCTCAGCGCCATCTGCACGGTGAGCCAGTAGACGGGCATCAGGATGCGTGGATCGTGGCGCGGAACGTCGTCGGGCAGCGGAAAGAACAGTCCGTCGTCCACGTGCCAGTGCTCGATGGCCACGCCGCGGCCCGAGCGCAGCACGTTCGCGCCGCACTGCTGGAAGTTCTCGCCGAACAGGGTCTCCATCAGGCTGTAGATCGGCTCCCGCGCCAGCAGGTCCAGGAAGATCGGGTCCAGCTCGTTGGTGTGCCGCAGCATGTGGTCGCGCTCCACGTAGCCGCGGGCCATCGCCGCCTCGTCGTTCATGTAGCGGTCGGTCGCATCGCGGAGCGCGGCGACCTCGTCGGAATCGAGCACGCCACCGATGACGCAGTACCCGTCGCGGCGGAAGTCGGCGATGATCTGTTGCGTCCGCTGGGCGTCGAACGCTACCCCCTCCTTGATCGCGGAACGGCTCATAGCGCCAGCACCTGGTTGTCCATCGCGTCGATCCTCCTGGTCTCCTCGTAGTGGTTGGCGGTCACGGTACCGTCGTCGGTAACGGGAGTGGGCCGCCGGATCACCATCTCCGCGAACGCCGGCCGGTTGAATGCCGCGAACGCCAGCTCGAAGGCCGAGACCAGCAACCCCTGATCGCGGTCCCGCGCGAAGTCGGGGAGCAGGATCGGGCCGGTGTCGGTCTGGAACACGCCGTCGCGCGGGTTGACGTTCATGGTCTTGACCGGGTGGTCGATGCAGACCCGGTAGCCGGCGTCGTCGTACTGCAGCCGCGCCACCAGCGGGCGCTGCGCGTAGGTCGCCTCGATGATGCGCTCGGTCGAATCCAGCACCTCGGCGTCAGCCTCCGCCACGTGGATCTCGAACTCGGCGAACACGTCCGCGGTCAGGCCGACCTGCCGCTCCGGCTGGCGCCCGAGCGTCGGCGGTTCCAGCATCACCTCGGTCTGGTTGGTGATCCAGCTCTTCAGGATGAGGATCTCCGAGTCGCTGGCCACCGGGCAGAAGTCGGCGTTGGGGTGCAGCCACAGGTCGCGGTCGATCCCGACGATCTCGCTCTTGCAGGAGGCGCCGAGCACGTAGCGTTGGGTCGCGCCGCCGGCGCCGGTGAGCGTGCAGACGCTCTCGAGCTGGATGCGCGCCGCGTTGAACCGGTAGGGCGCGGCGTGCGACCGCGTCTTCGACTGCTTGCGGTCGTCGTCGCTGGTGAAAGTCAGAAAGCTGCGCTGGAAATCGGGGACTCGCATCGACCGGATCCTATGCGGGGGTGAGGCCGCCGACAACCACTTCGGCTCTGCCGCTTGCGCGGCACAGCCGGCGGACTCATAGTCCGCCGATGCGCGGCCGCGACCTGACCAGCGGGGCGATCCCCGCGCACACCTGGGCGCTCGCCTGGCCGGTGATGCTGTCGATCTTCTTCCAGACCCTGTACCAGGCGGTCGACGCGTTCTGGGTCAGCCAGCTTGCCGACGCGGCCCTGGCCGCCGTGAACATGTCGCAGATCGCGCTGTTCGCGTCGGTGTCGCTGACGATCGGCATCACCGTGGGCTCGGGCGTGCTGATGGCGATGAGCATCGGCGCCCGCAACATCGACGAGGCGGAGCGCATCCTGGGGCAGTCGTTCGTGCTCAACTTCATCGCCGCGGTGGTGCTCACGACCCTGGTCCTGGCGCTGCGCACGCCGATCCTGCGCGCGGTCGGCGCCACCGACGCGATCTTTCCGCTCGCCAGGGACTACCTGACCATCACCGGCTCGGCGATGGTGCTGATCTTCCTGTTCTTCGCGGCGGTGTTCGGCTTCAACTCGCAGGGCGACAACACCACCGTCACCATGCTGTTCGCCATCTCCACCGGGCTGAACATCGTGCTCGACCCGCTGTTGATCTTCGGCTGGCTGGGCTTCCCTCGGCTCGGCGTGCGCGGCGCCGCGATCGCCACTGTCATCTCGCAGGTCGTGCTGCTGGCGTCCGGGATCACGCTGCTGGCCACGCGCGACATGATGGTCCGCTTCAAGTTCCGCCGGCTGGTGATCCGCGGGCAATCGGTGGCGCGCGTGCTGGCGATCGGCTTCCCGGCGTCGCTCACCAGCATGATGGGCCCCCTGGCGATGGCGGTGCTGACCGCCGTGGTGTCGCGCACCTTCGGAGAGCAGGGGGCGGTCGCGGTGTCGGTGGGCCTGCGCGCGGAGGTATTCTCGTTTCTGCCGGCGATCGGCTTCGGCGTCGCCGGCCTGGCGCTGATCGGCCAGAACATGGGGGCCGGCAACCCCGAGCGCGCGCGCCGGTCGTACCGCACGGCGCTGGTGTTCGCGCTGTCGTTCGGCACCGGGCTGGGCATCCTGGCGGTGGCCTTCGCCGCGCCGATCGCCCGCACCTTCACCGACGATCCGGTCGTGATCGGCTACGCGACCCGCTACCTGCGCACCGTGCCGCTGTCCTACGGGGTGATGGGCGCGGGCATGGTGGTGATCATGAGCTTCCAGGGGCTGCGCCGGTCGTGGCGCGGCGCGGCGATCTCCGCCCTGCGGCTGGCGGTCCTGTCGGGCGCCGGGATCCTGCTGGCCGGCCTGCTCGGCGCGCCGGTCGGCGTCGTCTGGCTGTCGGTGATCCTGGCGAACCTGGTCTACGCGGGGGTCGGTTACCTGGCCCTGGAGCGGCAGCTCGCCCGCCCCATGCAGCCCCACGGGCCCCCCGCGGCCGCCTGAACCCGACCCCGACCGGGATCCGGCCGCCGCCCGGCAGGTCGCGTAGGGTAAGCTGTCGGGGGGCTGAAGGAGAGACGATGAGCAAGCGATACACCGTGCGCGCCGAGCGCTGCGATCACCACGCCTCCGCGGAGGAGATCTACCGGACGCTGGAGCGCATCACGGAGCCGCTGACCCGCTCCTGGGAGCGGCTGGAACGGGCGCGCCGCATCGTCATCAAGTTCAACATGATGCACCCGAACACCGCCCGCCACCACGGCCGGCGCCAGGAACTGGTGGACGAGGAGGTGATGCGCGCCGTGCTGCGCCTGCTGCGCGCCCGCACGAACGCTACCCTGATCGCCGCCGATACCTGCGTGCACACGGCAGACAAGACGGTGCCGCCCAACTTCGAGTCCGCCGAGGTGCTGCGCGAGTTCGGCGTCGATCTCGTCGATGCATCGCAGCCGCCGCTGCGCCTGTACGACGTGCCCGGCGGCGGCAACATGTTCGACCGCTACCTGCTGACCTCCTGCATCGGCGAATCGGACGAGTTCGTCTCGGTCGCCAAGATGAAGAACCACCTGTTCATGGGCGTCACCCTGTGCATGAAGAACCTGTTCGGGCTGCCGCCGCCGAACCGGCCGGAGGGGCGCGTCCGCCACTACTTCCACCACGCCATCCGGCTGTCCTACGTGCTCCCCGACCTGGCCATGATCACCGACCCCTGCCTGAACATCGTCGACGGGCTGGTCGGCCAACAGGGCAGCGAGTGGCGCGGCCGCCCGGTGGTGCCCGACGCGCTGATCGCCGGCGACCAGACCACGGCCACGGACGCGTGCGCGGCGCACCTGATGGGCCACGACCCGGCCGGCGATTGGCCGGCGCCGCCGTTCCGCCGCGACCGCAACCACCTGCTGGTGGCGGCCGAGCGCGGCTACGGCACCGTCGACCTGGACCGCATCGACTTCCGGACCGACCTGCAGCCGCCGCTGGCGGAGTTCGATTCCGACGAGCAGGACCCGCCGCCGATCGTGGCCAGCATCCGCCGCACCGCCTGCGAGCAGGCGCTGTTCTACCGCGACGAGCGCGAGCGGATGATCGACCGCCATGCAGGCGAAATGGTGGTGCTGCGCGACCGCGAGGTGGTCTGGCACGGCACCGACCAGCCGGCGTTCGAGAGCCACGCCCACTTCGCCGGCGGCGCCGATCCGGGCAGCGCCTCGTTCATGAAGATGGTCGATCCCGAGGAACGGGAAGGCGAGGCGTTCGGCGTGTACGAGCGCCTGCTGCCCGGGCTGGTGGCGTAGCGCCGGCCGCGGAGGAGAGCCCGTGAAGATCAAGGAGATCCGCGCGTTCGAAGTCGACCTGAAGCGTGCCAGGACGACGACCGGGGTGCTGCAGCGCGGCGGCCGCCAGCCGGCCGCTCCCACCGAGCGCTACGCGCGCTACCGCGGCGCCCGCAGCAAGGCCGGTGCGGGCTGGAAGCAGTGCGCATGCCTGGTGACGCTCGACGACGGGACCGTCGGCCTGGGGCTCGGCGGGGTCGCCGGGCCGGGCGCCCCGGTCATCCAAGACCACTTCCGCGACCACCTGGTCCGCGGACCGGGGACCGGCACACGGA
>JAPOQV010000237.1 GCA_026710565.1 Spirochaetaceae bacterium
GCCGGCGTCGTCGTCGCGTCCTGGACCTTGGCCCAGCGGGTCGTCAGCGTGAGCGGCGCGCCGGTCGACGTGTAGACCGGCAGCGACGGGCCGGCGATGCTGTTGCTCATGAAGGTCGAGACCGCGCCGGTCTGGGTCGAGTCGACCTTGACGCCGGTCTGCCCCGATCCGGAGGTCACGACGGCCGCGGTGTTCTGATTGTAGAGATCGGAGCCCGACGTCGCCGACGCCGACGTGCTCGGTGTCGAGGGCAGGTTGGCGGCGTAGGTGATCGTCGTGGTGGCCTGCGCCGGCAGCGTCGCGTTGCCGATCTTGATCGGACCGATGCTGGTCGTCTGTCCGGTGATGGGATCGAGGTTGGAGCCGGTCAGGTATCCGCCTGCGCCGTTGACGAGGTAGCCGTCCTTGTCCTGGGCAAAATCGCCCCGGCGCGTGTACAGGTCCGTGCCGCCGAAGGTCGTGGCGCCGTTCGCGTCGCCGGTCTTCTGCACGACGGTGAAGAAACCCTGGCCGTTGATCGCCATGTTGGTGGGCACGCTCGACGAGACGATGTTGCCGGCCAGCGTGTTGGTGAGCTGCGACTTGGCCAACACCGAACCCGCGATTTCCCGGTCGGGCGTCTTCTCGGACATCAGGTCGACGAAGCTGGTGTCGATGCGCTTGTAGCCGGTCGTCTGCGAGTTCGCGATGTTCCCGGAGATGTTGCTGATGGCGTAGGACTGCGACTGGAGTCCGGAGACCGAGGTCTGCAGCGCGGAGAAAAGATCCATGGCGAACGATCCCGATGCGCGCCGCTGCGCCCCGCAGGCCGGGGCTGCCGCAACCGGCGTGCCAGGGCTAAGCCTTTGATAGATCGAGCGTGTGCTGCCGCCGGCCCGGCAGGGTTCGCCGGTCTCGACGGCGCGCCCGGCAGATCCTGCCGGGTCACGTCCACACCCCGTGCGATCCCGCCCGGCAGATCCGCCCGTCGCGTTTACGCGGCGTTATTCGGCGCGCGCGATGATGCCGCCGGGCCGGGGCCACGCGCGGTGAGTCCTGTCCGGAAGCGCTGAACGGGTACGGATTTCGGATCTCGGGATCATGCGGGCGAAACGGACGAGCCTCGTCCACATCATCTACTTCTCGCGCCTGAACCTGTCGTCGGACGCGGCGAAGCGGTCCGAGCAGATCAGCGAGATCGGACGCACCGCCCAGAAGAAGAACGAGTTCGCGGTGATCACGAGCTTCCTGGTCATCGAGGGCAACTTCGCCTGCCAAGTGATCGAGGGCGAGCGCACGTCGGTGCACGAGACCTTCGATCGCGTGAGCGCCGACAGCCGCCACCGCGACGTCCAGATCAGCGAGTGGCGGGAGATCGCCAAGCGCGAGTTCGTCCACTCGTTCAAGAGCGCGCAGCGCACGGTCGGGAACGACACGCTGTTCGCCAAGGCCACCCTTCTCCCGATGCTCCAGCGCGGAACGCCGAAGGCGTCCGCGATCCACGGGCTGTGCCTGTCGCTCCAATCCGACGCGATGTCCCGTCAGGGCATCGACCACCTCTTCATCTGAGCCGCCGATGTCCGAGAGCGATACGCCCCCGATTCTCATCGTCGACGATCAGGAGAAGCTCCTGCGGCTGATCGTGATGCTGATGACCCGCATCGGCTTCCCGGATGTCGAGGGCGTCACCAGCGCCCCCGAGGCGCTGGAGCGGATGCGGCAGCGCCGCTACGCCCTGGTGATCTCCGATCTGGACATGGAGCCGATGGACGGGATCAGCCTGCTGCGCGAGATCCGCGCCGACGACACGCTGATGAACACGCCCTTCATGCTCACCGAGTCGTCCTTCGACTTCGAGGACATCAACCTCGCCCACCAGGCGGGCGCGGACGCCTTCATCCTCAAGCCGTTCGACATGGCGGTGCTGAAGACCAAGCTGAAGCAGGTGCTCAACCGCAAGCCGCGCAAGCGCGAGGCGCCGATCGCGTCCGAATCGACCCTGAGCGTCGAATTTCCGATGCTCGGGAAGTTCTGACGCCGCGCCGCCCCCGCGAGGGCCGCGAAGAGACCCAGGGCGGCGGGACCTCACCGAAGGTCGGGATCCCCCGGATCGCTACGCGGCGCCCGCGAAGACGAGCCGGCGCCGCAACGCGTCACCCCGCCCGCTTCTGGTAATCCTTCACGTCGGTGAAGCGCACGGCCGGGTAGCGCTCCTCCTCGTAGCGGAGCGAGAAGGCCGTGGTCGCCATGAAGACCGGGGCGCCGTCGAGGTCCTTGGCCATGGCCGAGCCGTGCGAGTCGATGAA
>JAPOQV010000238.1 GCA_026710565.1 Spirochaetaceae bacterium
ACCGAGCTTCACGCTCGCCGATCTGGTCGACGCCGGCCGTTCGGCGTTCGTGACGGCCGACACGGGCGGCTCGCCACCGGGCGATCCATCGCAGTGAGCAGCCGCCCGGCGAACATTTCGTAAGCACATTCGGAGGTAATCGAATGAAGATGCATGTGGGCGGCGCCTGGGTGGAGGCCGCCGAGACGATCGACGTATTGAACCCGTTCGACGGATCGGTCGTGGACACGGTGCCGCGCGCGACCATGGACGACGTGCAGACCGCGCTGGCGACCGCGCAGAAGGCCGCCGGGCAGGTGGCGGCCATGACCGGCTACGAGCGCTACGAGATCCTGCATCGCGCCTCGGAGCTGATGGTCGAGCGCGCCGCCGAGCTGTCGAAGATCATCACCATGGAGGAGGGCAAGCCGGTCTCGGAGGCCGACATCGAGGTGGCGCGCGCCACCGAGATCATCGCCCTGTCCGCGGAGGAGGCCAAGCGCTTGGGCGGCGAGGTGCTGCCGCTGGACGGCGCGCCGGGGGTTCGCGACAAGCTCGGCTTCACCCTGCGCGTGCCGTGTGGGGTCGTGGTCGGCATCAGCCCCTTCAACTTCCCGCTGCACCTGGTCTGCCACAAGGCCGGCCCCGCCTTCGCGGCCGGCAACGCCGTCATCCTCAAGCCGGCGACCGACACGCCGCTGTCGGGCCTGAAGATCGTCGAGTTGCTGGTGGACGCCGGCGCCCCGCCGGAGGCCGTGCAGTGCCTGACCGGTTCGGGCGGCGAGATCGGCGACGCGCTGTGCGAGGACCCGCGCGTGCGCAAGATCACCTTCACCGGCAGCCGCGACGTGGGCGAGCACATCTGCAAGGTCGCCGGCCTGAAGAAGGTGACCATGGAGCTCGGCTCCAACGCGCCGTTCGTGGTGATGCCCGACGCCGATCCGGAGAAGGTGGCCAAGGCTGCCGCCATGTCCGGCTACTCCAACGCCGGGCAGGTCTGCATCTCCACGCAGCGCGTGCTGGCGCACGCGGACATCTACGGCGACTTCGTGGATGCCTTCAAGGCGGAGACGGAGTCGATCAACACCGGCAACCCGCTGCACGCCGACAGCAAGATGGGGCCGATGATCCGCCAGTCCGACGCCGAGCGCGTGCACGGCTGGGTTGACGAGGCGCTCACCGGCGGCGCCACGCTGGTCGCCGGCGGCGACCTCGACGGCCAGATCATGCAGCCGACCGTGGTGGAGGGCGTCAGGCCCGAGATGCGCATCTCCTGCGACGAGGTGTTCGGCCCGGTGGTGGGCGTCACGAAGGTGGACGACATCGACCAGGCGATCGCGCTGGCCAACGACACCAACTACGGCCTGAGCGCCGCCATCTTCACCGAGAACGTGAACTGGGCCATGCAGTACGTCCGCCAGGTCGAGTCCGGCAACATCCACGTCAACTGGGGCACCCAGTGGCGCGCCGATCTGATGCCGTACGGCGGCCTGAAGGACTCCGGAATGGGCAAGGAAGGGCCGAAGTACGCGGTCGAGGAGATGACCGAGACGAAGATGTGCGTCTTCCACCTGTAAGGGGCACGCGATGGCGGTACGCATGTACACGACGCCGAGCTGCGGCTACTGCACGCAGCTCAAGCGCTACCTGCGCGAGCGGCAGGTGAAGTTCACGGAGTACGACATCAGCCGCGACGAGCGCAAGGCGGCCGAGATCGCGCACCGCTCCCGGCAGCAGGGCGTGCCGGTGCTCGACTACAACGGCACCATCGTCGTCGGCTTCGACCGCGAGCGCATAGACCGCCTGATCGCGAAGGGGTAGCTTCGGCGGGCGATTACGAGCGGCGCTGCAGGTAGCTGCGGCGCCGCTCCGGCTCGAACTTCTCGATCGCGTAGCGGAGCATCGTGCGCGGCATGTGGGCGGCGTGGCGATCCAGGAATCGCTCCTCGGCGCCGCGGTCACGCTTGCCGATCTCGCGCAGCATCCAGCCGACGGCCTTGTGGATCAGGTCGTGCGGATGGTCGCGCAGCAACTCAGCCAGCCGTAGCGTGTCCCGGAACTGGCCGGCGCGGACAAAGGCGAAGGTGGCGAGCACCGCCACGCGCTGCTGCCACAGGTGGCCGGAACCCGCCAGCTCGTAAAGCACGGCGCGGTCCCGCTCCAGCAGATGGGCGCCCAGGATGTGCGGCGCGGAACCGTCCACCAAGTCCCAACTGTTCACGGCGTCCAGGTGGTCGAGGTAGAAGGCGGCGATCGCCTCCCGCTCCGCCGGTTCGGCGCGCCGGTAGCGGTCGGCCAGGACGAACAGCGCCGCCTGCCGGTGCTCGTGCCAGGGGCTGGCCAGCGCGTCCGCGAGGTCGGGCAGCGAGAGCTCGCGATGGCGGCGGGCGATCGCCCGCACCTCCGGCACGCGCAGCCCCAGGAACCGGTCGCCCTCTCCGTACTCCCCCGGTCCCGTGCGGAAGAACCGCTGCAGGTGCCGCGCGCGCTCCGGGTCGCCGTCACCGTCCAGCTCCGCGCACAGCGCGCGTGCGGGGGTTCTCATCGCTCGCCGATCATAGCTCGCCTGCGGGCTCCGTTTGAGCCCTCGCGAAGCGATGCGGCCGGTCGTGCGTTATAGTGGCATGAGCCCCAGCCACATGATCGCGCCAGTAGCCGTCCAGGCAAACGGTACGGGAGAGTCCAAGGGTTACCTGCGGATCGACGCGCACGATCGAGTCCCCGCCACGTCGTTGGACACATCGGTCCTCGTGTGCGGGAGTGCAAGTGACGCCCTGGAGCTGCTGCCCGAACGGTGCGTTCGGACGGTGGTGACCTCGCCGCCGTACTGGTCGCTCCGGGACTACGCGGTCGATCGGCAGATCGGTCGCGACGACGTCCTCGCGGACTACGTCGCAAGCATCGTGCAGACGTTCGATAGGGTCCGCCGAGTGCTCGCCGACGACGGAACCATCTGGCTGAATGTCGGCGACGCGTACACCTCCGGCAACCGGCGGTATCGAGCACCGGACCGCAAGAATCGGGCGCGTGCGATGGCCGTCCGGCCGGTGACCCCGGAGGGACTCAAGCCGAAGGACCTGATCGGCGTCCCCTGGCGCCTGGCGTTCGCGCTGCAGGACGCGGGCTGGTGGCTCCGGTCAGAAGTCATCTGGCACAAACCGAACGCCCACCCGGAGTCGGTGCGGGACCGGCCGACGAAAGCGCACGAGACCGTGTTCCTGTTCTCCAAGAGTCAGGACTACCAGTACGACATCGACGCCGTGCACGGCCCGAGAGGACGCCGGCTGCGGACGGTG
This sequence comes from Spirochaetaceae bacterium, assembly GCA_026710565.1. Next base: position 3,276 of record JAPOQV010000238.1, read on the forward strand.
TGGGACATACCGACGGAACCCCAGAAGCGCAACGGCGCGACGGATGATCACCCGGCGATGATGCCGATGAAGCTGGCGCGAAGATGCGTAGCGATCACCAGCCGGCCCGACGACGTGGTGCTGGATCCGTACGCGGGTTCCGGGACGACGCTGATCGCGGCCCAGGACCTGGGCAGGCGATGGGTCGGCGTGGAGTTGAACCCGGCATACGTGAACCTGATCGAGCGCAGGATCGGTGCCGGGACACCCAACCTGTTTGCGGCCGCCGATCCAGCCGCGACATGAGTCCCGATCAGCACCACACGGATCTGGCGGCGCTGAAGGCCCGGATAGACGATCTGTCGCCCATGGCGACTCGGTTTGTAGCTCGCCTCATAGGGTCTCTCTCGTCTCCGCCGCAGGCGACGGTGAATCCCCAGAGGACGTGGATCACGGAGAGCCCGGACTGGGTGGAGTATTTCAGCCTTGCGCTTTCGGTACATCACGGCACGACGACCGAGCCGCTGGGTCTGACGGGCTTCGAGATCGTGTTCTGCAACGCCTGCGAAGCCGTCGAGTGGAAGTACGAGAAACCGGAATCGGCTACGCATCGGTTCGTCGACCTCGTGGTCCGTCGCGATACAGAGACGGAACGGAAGCTCTCCCTGAAATCCACTGCGGCGAAGCGTCTGTCTGATACGACGGTCCATATATCAAAGTTGACGGAAGCCGCTTGGATCCAGGACATGCGACGCGCGAGAGACCGTCAAGAGCGCATGGTCGGCTTGTTTCGAGACTACATGGAAGCGGTCGACGCCATCATGATGCTGCGCGCATTTCGCAAGCCGAATGAGATCCCAGAACGTTATCAACTCGTCGAGATCCCGACTCCTATCTTCCGATCCATTCAGGCTGCTCCCCTGAGCGCGTTCGCTGCTGATGGCCCCACTGTGGATTGCTCCTACGGAGGGCTTGAAACTGCCGCTCGCGTTTCGCTGGACCGCTCGGACGCGAATGTCACGGTCAAGCAGATCGCCCTCGAAGCGTGCACCGTCCACGCTGAATGGCACCTTGCGGAGTGAGCCGATAGCCGTAGTGCTGGCTCGAAGGACGGAGACGAATCATCGCGGAGCCCTGTTTGGGGGCGGAAGGGCGGAGGACGGTAGGGTAGTCGGAGAGGGGTAGATGTGATGTTTGCCGCTGGGTGCGCGCGGTGTGGCGGTGCAGGGAGCGCTGGTCGGCGGCCGGCGAAAAGCGCTGTCACCTGGTCGCACCCGAGTCCCCGGAATCCCAACACCCCCAGATCGACTCGTACGCGCCATCGCGACCGTTCGACGCGGACGAACCGCTCGGAGCGGTTCGAGGGATATTGGCCGTCCGACAGCGCCAGCCACACGTCGACGTCGGAGCCGGGCGGCAACGGAGCGTCGTCCGCCAGCCCTGAGACCGAGCCGGCCAGACACGCCGCCTCGATGCCGGATGCTACCGCGGCGCATTCGCGCACCCACCGGCCGACGGAGGTTTTGCCTCCCGCACCGACGGCGACGCTGTCATGAGCGGCTACAGGAGATGCAACGCGCGGGCGAAGAGCGCGGAACCGATTCCGATCAACAGGCCGACACCCACCTCGGGGATGGAGTGGCCGACGTCGTGCGAGGTCACCGGCCGGTTCGCCTCCGGCATCGGCGCGATCATCTGGCGTAGCGCCTCCGAGTTGATCTGGATCGCGCCGCGCACGCGGATGGCGTCGAAGATGATGATCACGCTGAACGCGCAGGCGATCGCGAACAGGTCGGACGCCACGCCGGCGCGCAGGCCGATGGCGGTAGTGAGAGTCGCGACGAAGGCGGTGTGCGATGACGGCATACCCCCGGCGGCGAACATCCGCTGCCACGCGAAGGTGCGCGTGCGTGCCGAGTACGCGGCTATCTTGAAGATCTGGCACCCGCCCTGGACCACGACGGCCACGAGGAGGGATGCGCTCACGCCGGCCGCCATAAGGGGCCGATGGTACCATGAGCGCATGAGTCCTCTGGTAGCGCTGGTCTCCCGCGACGATTTCGCCGTTCCCGCCGGCCTGGCCGAGCGGATCGACGCGGCCGGCGGTGAGTTGCGCCATCGCGACTGCACCAGCGGCGCGGAGGTCGTCGGGACCGCCCGGGACGCGACGGTGGTCTGGGTGTTCGGCGGTGGGAGGCTGGTCACGGACGAATTGCTCGCCGACCTGCCGGACTGCCGACTGATCCTGCGCAGCGGCAGCGGCACCGACAACATTCCGGTCGCCGCGGCGCGCGAGCGCGGCATCGCGGTCGGCAACACGCCGGAGGCGACCCGGGACGTGGTGGCCGACCACACCATCGGCCTGCTGATCGCGCAGCATCGGCTCATCGTCCTCAAGGACCGCCACATCCGACGCGGGCGCTTCTCCCAGGGCGACCCGTCGGCAGGCCCCGCGCTGGCCGGCATGACCCTGGGCCTGATCGGCTTCGGCCACATCGGGACCGCGGTCGCCACGCGCGCGGCGCCGTTCGGGCTGCGGGTGCTGGCGACCGACCCGGGCAGGAGCGACGGGGAGATCCGTGCCGGCGGCGCCCGGCCGGTCGGGTTGGACGAGCTGCTGAGGACCAGCGACTTCGTGTCGCTGCACGTCCCGCTGCTCGCGAGCACCACGGCGCTGATCGGCGCGCCCGAGCTCGCCGCGATGCAGCCGCACGCGATCCTGATCAACACGTCTCGCGGCAAGGTCGTCGATCAGGACGCCCTGACCGAGGCGCTCGAGTCCGGGCAGATCGCGGGCGCCGCGCTGGACGTGTTCGACCCGGAGCCGCTGCCGCCCGACTGTCCGCTGCTCGGCATGGAGCAGGTGGTCCTCACCCCCCACACCGCGGGCTCCGGCGAGGCGATGATCAGTCAGTTCTGGGAGGACTTGATCATCACTATCGGCCACTTCCTGCGCACCGGCCGGCCGCGGTGGGAGGTGACCGCGTAGGCGCTTCTGCCCGCGGGTCCTACAGCAGCGCGCGCAGGCGGTCGCCGATCACCGCCACGTCGCGCTTTGACAGGCAGGCCGGACTGAGGCGCAGCACGCCTTCCCGTACGCCGCCGGCATTGACGTGGATGGCCGGGTCGCCGCGCTGCAGCGCGGCGGTGAGCTCCAGGGCATCGGCCCGCTCGGGGCGCACCTCGACGATCGGGGTGCCGTCGCGGCCGTCGTCAAGATGCACCGTGCACGGCGCGTCGCTCAGCAGCTCCACGAGCCGGTCGGACAGCCGCCGCCACCCGGCGATCCGCTCGCTGTCGGGGACCGCCGCGAATCGCTGCAGGGCGACCAGCAGGCCGGCGATCTGCTCCTTTCCCGCCTTGCAGGGCCGGCCGATGCCGTGGTGCGGGGCGCCGGCCAGCGGCGGCTCGCCGGCGATCCAGGACGGCGGGCGCCACAGCTCCGGCAGCACGTCCTGATCGAAGAGCTGCAGCGCCGCCGCGCCGACCAGCCGGCGGCGGCCGCACAGGATGCCCGTTCCCTGCGGTCCG
>JAPOQV010000239.1 GCA_026710565.1 Spirochaetaceae bacterium
CCGGGAACGCGAGGCGATGGCATTCAGGAGCGCCCCTCCCGGCGTGGTGGTCGGGCCGCTCGGCGACGGGCGCCTGAACCTGAAGCGGGACTGGGACAGGGCGCGCGCCCGTACCGACGTTCCGCTGAAGTTCACGGTGTCCAGCCCCTACCTGCTCGCAAGGACCGTGGCGGACGCCCACTACGGCAACCTGGAACCGTTGGCCATGGCCTTCGCGGAGCTGCTCGCCGGTCAGATCGCCGGCATCGGCGCCGCCGTGGTGCAGGTCGACGAGCCCAACCTGCCGGGCTCGCCGGGCGACGGCCCGCTGGCGGCCGCGGCGATCAACCGGCTGCTCGACGGCGTCGAGTCCGGCACGGAGCGGGCCGTGCACCTGTGCTTCGGCAACTACGGCGGGCAGATGATCCAGCGCGGCGACTACGGCCGGCTGATCGCCTTCATGAACGCGTTGCGCTGCGACCACCTGGTGCTGGAGACCACCCGCCGCTCGCCGGAGGAGCTGGACCGCCTGGCCGACGTGCGCGCCGACATCCGCCTGGGGCTGGGCGTGATCGACGTCAAGGACCTGCAGGTCGAGACGCCGGAGCAGGTGGCGCGCCGCATCGAGGCGCTGGCGCGGCGGCTCGGGGCCGAGCGCATCGCCTACCTGCACCCCGACTGCGGCCTTCGGGTGCTGCCACGCCCCGTGGCAGACGGCAAGCTGAGGGCGCTGGTATCCGGCCGCGACCGGTTCCTGGGCAGGGGCTGAGCGGCCTCCACGTCGCCGAGAACACGTTCTTGACAACTGGGCAGGCATCTCCCAGCATGCCGCTCAATCACCTTATCAATCCAAAGGGGGAATACCCATGGGTAAATTGACCGGCATCGCCGGTATCGCACTGGCACTGCTGCTCGCGTTCAGCATGACCGCCTGGGCCGAGGGCTCTTCGGAGGAAGCCATGGCCGCCGAGGACATGGTCATCGCCGATCCGAGCTGGACCACCGACACCAGCCCGATCACGCTGACCTTCTTCTTCGACGCCATGGCGGGAAGCGACAGCAACCTCAACGAGCACTACGGCGACGACGAGCTCACCAGCATGTTCGTGGAGGAGAACGGCGTCGACTTCGACATGACCTTCGCGCCCGACAGCGACCAGACCATGCTCAACGTGCTGCTCGCCTCCGGCGACCTGCCCGACATGATGCGGCTGAGCCACAACCTGCAGCAGTCCACCCAGCTCGTGCAGCGCGGCCTCGTCCACGACCTGGACGCGCTGAGCCAGAAGTTCGCGCCCAAGTACATGGACAACTGGGACAGTCGCATCCGGCTGTACTACCGCATGCACTTCGACGACATGGGCTTCTACTTCCATCCGTCCTATTACGTGACCGACGAGCAGATCGAGAGCCCTCTCGTCCTCAAGGCGATGCAGGGCGTGACGGTCCTCAAGGAAGTGTACGAGCACCTCGGCGCACCGGAGATCAACAATACCGACGACTACATCGACCTGCTGCGCCGCGTGAAGCAGGAGTTCCCGGAGTTGACGCCCGTGCAGTCGCTGCGTGGCCCCTCACCGGACAAGGACGGCAATCCGCGGGTGGTCGAGCGCGCGCTGCCGCTGGGCGGCCTCAACCAGCGCTTCTTCCAGCGCGATGACGGCGTGTGGTACAAGTACTGGGAGCACGAAGACTTCGTGAAGGTGCTGCAGTTCGCCAACACCCTGTACAACGAGCAGCTCATCGCCCGTACGGAGTTCACGGAGAAGCAGCCGCAGCTCTGGGGCAACATGATGACCAAGATCTTCTCCGAGCTGAACCAGGACGCCGACAACGCGGCCGGCATCCACAAGGCCACGGATTTCATCCAGGCGCGGGCGCCGCTGGCAGAGAAGCTCGGCGTGGAGAGCCTGCGCTTCATCATGCTGCCGGCATTCACGATCGAGCCGCACATGAAGTATGAGATCGACGACCTGCGCGGCGGCGTCGGCGGCTCGGGAGTGATGGTCACCACGCAGGCGGAACGCCCCGACCGGGCGATCCAGTGGCTGGACTGGCTGGCTCAAGAGTCGACCCAGAAGCGCATGATCTTCGGGATCGAAGGCGTCCATTCCGACCCCAGGGACTTCAGAGGGTACGACATCCCGGTGACGAGGCAGTACCTCAGAGATTTCCAGGCGGAGAATCCGGGACCTCAGCTTTACCGCGCGAAGTATGGACTGGGATCCATGTACCTGTTCCGCGACAAGTACACCGCCGAGCAGGGGGGCTGGCCGAATCTCGACGAAATCGGGCAGCAAATCTATGACACCGCGCTGTCCAACTATACCGACCTGATGAAGTTCCGCGGCGTGGACAACTACACGGCCGGTTCCGAGGAAGAGAAGATCGCCGCGACCATCAAGGACTACTACAGCACGCAGATCTTCGACATCATTTCCGGATCCGCCGACGCCGTGCAGGCCGGCTACGACGAGATGATCGCCACCATGCGTGACCTCGGCCTGGACACGCTCAACGCCTGGTACACCCAGGTGCTGAACGGACACGCCGAGCGCGTCGCCAAGTACAGCGTCGGCCTGTAGAGGTCGACTCGTCTACGAGAACTTACGAGGGGTGGTGCCGCGCGTACGCGTGGCACCACCCCTTCTTTTGCGAATAGTGCGATGAGTGAGCTCACCCAACGGACCCTGACCAGGCATCTCACGCGCAGGCGGCGAACGTGGGCCGACCGCGGCATCCACGTGCTGCACCTGATGATCCTGCCGTCGCTGCTGGCCACCATCCTCTTCAACTACCTGCCGCTGTACGGGATCATCATCGCCTTCAAGCGCTACGACGTGTTCACCGGCATCTGGGCCAGTCCGTGGGCATTCAACAACGGCTTCGAGCACTTCATCGACTTCTTCAAGGCGCCCAACTTCAGCGTGGTGCTGCGCAACACTCTGGTCATCTCGGCACTCAAGCTGGGGCTGCTGTCGCTGCCGCCGGTGCTGCTGGCCCTGATGCTCAACGAGGTGATTCACCGCGGCTTCAAGAAGACGGCTCAGACCGTCTCCTATCTCCCGCACTTCATCTCCTGGGTGGTGGTGGGCGGCATGATGTACAACTTCCTGCGGCCCACCCCGGAATCGCCGTTCAACGCCTTGCTGCTCGGCCTGGGGCTGATCGGCGAGCCGGTGGACCTGATCGCCGACAAGACCTTTTTCTGGCCGCTGCTGGTCCTTTCCGACTTCTGGAAGGAGGTGGGCTGGGGGTCGATCATCTACCTGGCCGTGATCGCCGGCATCGACCAGGAGATGTACGAGGCGTGCGAGATCGACGGCGGCGGGCGCTGGACCAAGGCCATCCACATCACCTGGCCGCACCTGCTCGGCACATTCATGATCCTGCTGATCCTGCGCTGCTCGCAGATCATGCAGGGCACCGGCGACACCTTCGACCAGGTGTTCGTGCTCGGCAACCCCTTCAACCGCGGGGTGTCGGACATCTTCGACACGCTGATCCTGCGGGTCGGGCTGGAGCACGGCCGCTACTCGTACGCCACCGCCGCCGGCCTGTTCAAGTCGGTGATCAACCTGGCGATCCTGCTGACCGTCAACAACCTCAGCAAGCGGCTCACCGGCAAGGGGCTGTTCTGATGGGTTCAAGAGCCCAGCACGGGATCCTCGCCCACCACCGGCGAGTCACGCCGCTGATGTACGCCGGGATCTACGCGCCGCTCGTGGTGCTCGGCATCTCCATCATCTATCCGTTCTACTATTACCTGATCAACTCCGTGAACATCCAGCTCCACGCCGGTCCCGCGTACCTGCTGCCCCCGGACCTCACGCTCAGGAACTACCAGGTGATCTTCGCCAACAATCGCCTGCTGACCGCGTTCACGACGTCGACGGCCCGGACCCTGATCGGCACCGTGTTCACGGTGTTCAACTGCGCGATGTGCGCATTCGCGTTGCGCAAGCCCAACCTGCCGTTCCGCAACTGGTACCTGGTGATCTTCGCCATTCCGCTGTTCTTTTCCGGCGGCCTGATTCCGATCTACCTGAACCTCCGGTTTCTCGGGCTGCTGGACACCTTCTGGGTCTACATCTTTCCGCAGCTCTTCTCGTTCTTCTACGTCATCATCATGATGACCAGCTTCAACGACCTGCCGGTCTCGCTGGAGGACTCGGCGCGCATCGACGGCGCCGGCTACTTCCGCATCTTCTTGAGGATCTACTTCCCCATATCGATGCCCCTGATCGCCGCCATCGCCCTGTTCGCCGGGGTCGCGCAGTGGAACTCCTGGTTCGACACGCTGTACTTCACCCGTTCGGAAAGCCTGGAGACGCTGCAGGCGGTTCTGCTGCGCGTCGTCAAGCAGAGCAGCCTGGGCAGCTTCGTCCAGGAAATGGCGGCCCTGCAGGATGAACAAATCACCAACCATCTCAATCCGGAGGGCGTGCAGTTCGCGACCATGCTGGTCACGGTCCTCCCGATCGTGATGGTCTACCCGTTCCTGCAGCGCTACTTCATCAAGGGCATCCTGATCGGCTCCATCAAGGGTTAGCGCCCATTCATGACCCGGCGGCCGACGCTGGCGGTGTACCTGGGCATCTACGTTCCGGTCCTCATCCTGGCGCTGGGCATTCTCTATCCGCTCTATTACTTCGCTCTCAATTCCCTGAACGGCGGGCTCGTCTTCGGTCCGGCATGGCTGCTCGCGGAGGATCTGACCCTGCGCCACTACCGGATTATTTTCGGCAACGGGCGGGTGCTGGACGCCTTCCTGATGTCGGTCAGCCGGACGGTCGTGGGCGCCGCGGCCACGGTGCTGACCTGCGCCATGTGCGCGTTCGCGCTGCGCAAGCGGGAGCTTCCCTACCGTAACCTCTACCTGGTCCTGTTCACGGTCCCGTTGTTCTTCTCGGGGGGCCTGATCCCGATCTACCTCAATCTGCGGGCTCTGGGCCTGCTCGACCGGTTCGCCGTCTACATCCTCCCGAACCTCTTCTCCTTCTTCTACGTGATCATCTTCATGGCTCAGTTCAACCAGATCCCGGTCTCTCTGGAGGAGTCGGCCCGCGTGGACGGCGCCGGCTACGCGCGCGTCTTCCGGGCGATCTACCTGCCCATCTCGACTCCGGTGATCGCCGTGATCGCCCTGTTCGCCGCGGTCGCGCAGTGGGGCTCCTGGTTCGACACCGCCTACTTTACGCGCTCGGATTGGCTGGATACGTTGCAGGGGGTGCTGGTCCGGGTCATCAAGCAGGCGAACATGGGCGACTTCACCACCGAGGCGGCGCGGACCATGGTCGATGAAGCCAACTCCCACTACCTGCATCCCGACGGCCTGCAGTTCGCGACCATGATGGTGACGATCGTTCCCATCGTGCTGGCCTACCCGTTCCTCCAGCGCTACTTCATCAAGGGCATCCTGGTGGGTGCGGTGAAAGAATGAGCGGCGCGAATCTCACTGGCTGTATGAGCGCAGCGAGTCTCACTCGAAGAGAGCTCGGGTTCCTGTTCGGCGCCGTTCTCGCCTGCGTCTCGGCGGTGCCGGGGTTGGCGCAGACCTTCCACGACGTGACGGACGCCGCCGGTATCGACTACGTGCAGTTTCGGCGAGGCGACGACACTCCGGCTGCCATGCAGACCTATACGACCGGCGGGGTGGCGGCCGGCGACTACGACGGCGACGGACTGGTCGATCTGTACGTCACCCGCCTGGACGACAGCGACATCCTGTACCGCAACCGCGGCGACGGCACCTTCGCGGACGTGACCGTCGCGGCATTCGGCCCCGCCCACCTGGCCGATCTGCAGTCCAACGGCGCCGCGTGGGGCGACATCGACAACGACGGCGACCTGGACCTGTACGTGACCAGCCTGTTCTCGCATCGCTTTCACCTGTTCGTGAACGACGGCTCCGGTTCGTTCTCCGAGGAGGCCGTGGCGCGCGGCGCGGCGACCGAGGGCGACGACCTGCACTTCGGATTCAGCGCCGCCTTCGGCGACTACGACCTGGACGGTTACCTGGACCTGCACACCACCGAGTGGCGTTTCCTGCGCCAGATGACCGTGGGCGCGCAGAGCAACGCGCGCCTGCTGCGCAACCTCGGAGCGGAAGCGCCGGGCCACTTCGAGGACGTGACCCGGTATGCCGGCGTGTCCCAGCACCGCGTCATCGCGGTCAACCCGCTGGCCGAGGGCCAGAGCCTCACCTCGACCTTCGCCCTGCTGGACGACGACCTCTATCCCGAGCTGATCATCGTCGCGGACCACAACGCCAGCCAGCTCTACTGGAACCGTGGCAACGGTCGCTTCGTGCACGGCACGACCGGCGCGCGGGTCGGTACGGACGAGTATGGGATGGGGTCGGCGGTGGGCGACTTCGACGGCGACGGCCGCCTCGACTGGTTCGTGAGCGCTATCTACGAGGAGGGCGTGCCCTACCGCGACGGCAACCGGCTGTACCGCAACCTGGGCCGCGGCTTTTTCGAAGACGCCACCGACGCCGCCGGGGTGCGGGACGGCTCCTGGGGATGGGGGACCACCTTCCTGGACTACGACAACGACGGCGACCTGGACCTGGTGCTGGCCACCGGCGTGGACTACGCCGACGAGGTCCCGTACACCGCCAACACCGCCGGCTTCGCCGACGATCCGATGCGGCTGTGGCGCAACGACGGCAGCGGCCGGTTTGAGGAGGTGGCGCAGGAGGAAGGGCTCACGGCCACCGGCGTGGGCACCGGGCTGGCGGCCTTCGACCTGGAACCCGACGGCGACCTGGACCTGATGGTGGTGCACAACAGCGGCCGTCCGGTGCTGTACCGCAACGACACCAACCGTCCCGGACACGCGGGACCGAACCGCTGGCTCCAGCTCCGGCTGGAAGGCACCGCGTCCAACCGGCAGGGGGTCGGCGCGCGCATCACCGTCACTCCAAGTGCGGCAGAGCCGGAACGGCGCCTGGTGCAGGTGCTGGGCGGCAGCAACAACTATCTGGGCCAGAACGAGGCGATCGCCCACTTCGGCCTCGGGCCCGGCCTGGAGCACATCGCCACCGTACAGATCGAATGGCCGGGCGGCGCCGTCCAGACCCTGACCGAGGTGGCCGCCAACCAGCGGTTGCTCGTCAAGGAGCCGGTTTCGCCCGCTCCCTGACCCGCGTGCGGTAGACGGCGAGCGCTCTTACGGGGATCGGTCGAGCACGTGGGTCATCAACGAAGGAATACCGGCGACCCAGACGACCGGCGGCAGTTGGCCCGGCGGGCTCCAGATGTAGCCCAGCCGGTTCAATTCCTCGCGCGCAGCCAGGCGACCCGCGGCGTCGGCGCCGGTCGTGGCGAGGGCGGCGTCGATGGTGTGATCGGAAGCGGTGGCCGCGGCGCCAGCCTGGAACAGCGGCCCCGTCGCCACGGCCGCGGCCAGAAGGCCGCGGGCCTCCAGTTCTCGATAGCGATCCTGGTAGTAGTCCGTAATCCGTGCCGCCACCTCGGGCCGAGCCGCATCCGCGTGTGCGTCAGTCAGCCGGGTCGCGCCGGTAGCCACGCGTTGGTCCCACAGTGCCTCGCCCCAGAGCTGGATGAAGTACGGGTAGCGCTGGCTGTCCTCGACCACGGCATCAAGCGTATCGACATCGATGCAGACGTCATGGGCAGTCAGCGGCTCGACCAGAGCGGCGCGGGCGGCGGCAGGGCTCAGCAGTCCGATACCCAGCCGCCCCTTGCCCAAGCGGCTCCAGAAGGATGCATCCATGGCGCCGAGATGTGAAGGCAGGCCGGGCGTCCCGACCATCACGAGCAGGAATGGCGCCTCTTCGCGCACCCGTTGACTGACGTTCAGCAGCGTTCTGCCCACCTCCAGGTCCAGCGTGTGCGCCTCGTCGATCAGCACGGCCAGCGGCTTCCTGCGGCACCGGGCGGCAAGCTCCGTTCGCAGGTTCCTCACGCCCGATGACGGCGGAGCCCACTCGACCGAGCCGACCGCCGCCACGCCTACTTTTCGGGGCAGCAGCTTCCCGATCGGCGACGGCGGAGACAGAAGTCCGACCAACTCGTCACGGGTGGGGATGTCGTTCGGGGTGAGGGTTGCCACATCCACTGCCGCTTCGTGGTCTCGGCAGGCGCGCTCGAACCAGTTGAGCAGCACGGTCTTGCCGTTGCCGCGCGGCCCAACCATCACCACGTCGTGGGGTGGAGACGCGCCGCCGAGCAGGTCAGCCAGACATTGCGTCAGCACCGCCTGCTCCCGTTCGCGTCCGGTGAGTGCCGGCGGCGTGGCGCCCGTGCCGGGACTGAACACCCGTGGGACCGCCGCCTTCATGCCGACTAACGTATCCCGAGGTGCCGTCACCGACAATTCCGCCCCGTCCGGGTGGTCGCCGGCCACAGGACGAGGTTCCTTCTCGGAGGGACCGGCTTGCCCCTGACTCCCGTGCGCTGGGGTTACCGGGGCGTCGACGCGGTCATCTGCTCACTTCACAACAGACTGGAATGACCTCAGCGCCGCGATCAACTCAGTCGTCTCGGCGGTACCACGCGGACTGAGCGGTAAACATCTCGTGGTACAGGCCGCGCCGTTCGAGCAGTTGCTCGTGCGTTCCGTCCTCGACGATGCGGCCGTCCCACATCACCAGGATCCGATCCGCCAGCCGTGCCGAGCCCAGCCGGTGCGTGACCAGGATCGCAGTGCGGCCGGCGGCCATCTCCATGAACCGCTCGTACACCACCTGTTCCTCCAGCGGGTCGATCGAGGCGGTCGGCTCATCCAGCAGGATCACGTCGTGCTCCCGGAACAGGCCGCGGGCGATCGCCACCCGCTGCCACTGCCCGAGCGACAGGTCGCGCGTCCCGAACTCGCGCGACAGCATGAGGTCCAATCCTTCCGCTCCCTGCCACAGCTCCGCGGGCACCCCGCCCCATTCGAGCGCCCGGGTCACCGCCTCCTCGTCCTCCGCGCGGGTCTCGTCGGCCAGGACGACGTTGTCCCGCAGCGTCATCTGGTAGCGCTGGAAGTTCTGGAACACGGCGGAGGTGCGTTCGCGGATGTCCTGTCTGGTCGCATCCCTGGTGTTGACGGTGCCGCGGATCACGTCGCCGCCGGTCGGCACGAAGAGCCCCAGGAGCAGCTTGGCCAGCGTGGTCTTGCCGGCGCCGTTGGCGCCGACCAGCGCGACCGTGGTGCCGGGCGCGAGGTCCACGCTCACGCCGTCGACGGCGACCGCATCCGTTCCGGGATAGGTGAAGGACACGTTCCTCGCTGTCACGGCCCCGCCGGTCCCGCGTCCCACAGGATCGCCGGCGGGCCGGCCTTCGTCGCGATCCAGAAACTCGACCAGGTGGGATGCCTGAACGCTGTGGCGGTACGACACCCCGAACCCCTCCATGACGGCTTCGGTCATGAGCATGAACCGGCTCATCGCGTAGAGGACCACGACGAACCCGCCGACACCGATGCTGCCGTTCGCGAGCAGCAGCGCCGCCAGCACGAATGAGCCGCCGTACCCGAGCAGCATCAGGACTCCGAGTCCCAGATCGATCATCCCGACCCGGAGATCCTCACGCCATCGCTCCGCGCTGAACCGGCGCAGCACCTCCTCGTACCGTCGCAGCAGGCGAGCCCCGGCGCCCAGGACCCTCGTCTCCTTGAAGTACTCGCGATCGGTCAGGCAGCGCTCCAGGTACTGGAACTCCCTCCGCATCGGCAGCGTCCTGCGTTCGAGCCGGTAGTACCGGGTGCCGCGGACGACGTGGCTGGCGATGCGGGGCACGAAGATGAAGGGAACGACCAGCACCAGCGGCGGGGCGAGCGAATGGAGATAGATCCCCGCGGCCACCAGCAACATCGACATGCTGACCGGGCTCAGGAACGCCATCAGCATCGTCAGCGCTCCCCCCGGCCCCGCTTTCGCCAGCTCGACGCGCTCGTTCGCATCCAGCGTCTCGAAGTCGATGGCCTCCAGCCGCGCAGCCTTGCGGCTGAGGAACTCGGTGAGCACGCCGATGGCCTTGCCTGCGACGTGCGCGTGAGCCAGATTCGATGCCACCTCCAGGAGCTCCCGCGCCAGGATCACGACCCCGGCGGCGACGATCGCGCCTGCGATCTCATCCCATCGTTCGCCGGTCAGTCCCGCCAGGATCCGATCCAGCATGTGGTACACCAGCAGCTCCATACCGATGAAGGCCGGCTGGACCCCCACCAGGGCCAGAAACGGGAGCGGCGCCATGCGGCCGACCAGCCCCGTCACCCGGGCGAGGAGCCGGAAGTACGAAGGGCGGCTATCCGGTCTCATACCAGTGCCTCTGCGCCGTGAACATCCGCGCGTACAGACCGTCCTGCCGCATCAGCTCAAAGTGGGTGCCGGACTCGACGATCGCGCCGCCGTCCACCACCAGGATCCGGTCCGCGATCTTCGTCGAGCCCAGGCGATGGCTGATGAACAGCGTCGTCAGCCCGGTCGCGGCGCGCGCGTACGACCGGTACAGCTCGCTCTCCGCGAGCGGATCCAGGGCCGCCGTCGGTTCGTCGAGAATGCGGACCGGCGCGTCAGCGGCGAGCGAGCGTGCCATGGCGATCCGCTGCCACTCACCGCCGGACACATCCACGCCGCCACGCAGCACCTTACCCAGTGGCGTGTCGTACCCCCGCGGCAGCCGCCCGACGAAGTCGTCGCCGAGTCCGGCACGCGCCAGGCTCGCCCGCACCACGGCATCGTCAAGGCGGCCGGCAGCGGCGACTTCGACGTTGTCGCGGACCGTGAGCGAGTAGCGCGCGAAGTCCTGGAACACCACGCCGAACAGCCCGTTCAGGGCATCCTGTGACCACTCGGAGATCGGGGTGCCGTCGATCAGGATCCGGCCGCCGTCGGGGCGGTAGAGCCCGAGCATCAGCTTGGCGATGGTCGACTTGCCGGACCCGTTGGCGCCGACCAGCGCGTAGTGCCGGCCGGTCTCCAGCATGAAGCTGACATCCGTGAGAACCGGCCGGCCGGTGCCGGGATAGGTGAAGCTCACTCCTGCGAACTCGATCGACCGGAACGGTTCCTCGGGCGCCCGCCGGATGAGCGGGCGCGGCGTCTCGGCCATCGCCGAGAACGCGGTCAGGTCGACGAAAAACTCCCGGTGCCGGGAGAGCCTGGAAGTGATCTGCACCAGCTCCTGAGCGACGACGCGTTCGGCCTGCAGGAGGGCCATGACCGCCGCGACGTAGAAGGCGACGTCGATCGTCCCCGCCTGCAGGGGCCGAAGCAGCGCCAGCATCGCGGCGATGACCACGGCGATCGCCGGAGCTGCGCCGCCCTTGTAGCGAACCCAGAGGCGGACGATCCACCGGAAGTGCAACCGGCGCGCCTCGTCGTAGACGACTCGCCAGCGCGTGTTGACGTAATCCCCGCAGTCGAACAGCCCCCGCTCCAGCGCGGCCTCCCTTCCCTGCAGCACCTCCTCCGACAGGTACTCGGCGCGACGCCGCCGGCCCGCCAGCCTCCGCTCCAACTCGTAGTGGCGGCGCCCGCTGTGGACACCGAGCAGCACGAAAGGAACCGTGATCGCGATCGCGGCCGGGACGATCCACGCGCCCAGCCTCGCCAGCACGGCGGCAAGGCCGATCACGCGCACGGCCAGCGCCGCCAGAGCCACTCCGTCATCGAACGCCTGCTTGACCGGTCCCCGTTCCGGCGCCGGCCGGGACTCCGCTTCCGCGCCCGCCGTCACGCGCTGCAGCAGGTCCCACGTCTCATGATTCTCGACGTAGTGATACTCCAGCCGCGCCCGCTTGCCGGTCAGGTCGGCCCGGAAGCCGCGCCGCAGGCCCGCCTCGATGCGGCTATCCGCCAGCGAGCGGACGACCGACTCGACGATCTGCACGGCGAACAGCGCAGCCAGCGCGATCACCGGCGCGGCGATGGCTGCCGGCGGCAGACTCCCGCCGGCCACGTCGAGTGCGGTCGCGACGAAGCGCTCGGTCGCCAACACCAGCAGCGGGCCCGTCGCGACGCCGGCCGCCAGCGGCGCCGCGGTGCGAATCGAGGCGGCCAGCGGCGCGTCCTGGAACACGATCCAGGTCCCGCGTACCAGCCCGTAGCGGCGGCCGCCGAGACGGTGCCCGTCAAAGCGGCGGTCCCGCTCCGACTTTCTCATGCACATCAGATCTTTGTTGTCAGCTCATGCGACCTCGCGCGACTCCTCGGGGAACTGTTCAGGATCTCTTGATCTGAAGCGAGGGATGTCGGCTACCGACGTACGACGCGGAGCATCAAAGCCGCCACTGCCGCTGGCCACGCCCAAGCCCAACGGACGAGTCAGCAGTGGCGGTCTGAAACACCAGATTCGGCCGTTGAGTCGCCTGCTGGCTCGGCGGCGCTCTCTACCGCGATCAACCGATCTCTATACCGTTTCTGTAGTTCGATATAGTAAGCTACCAGCCGTGCGGGATCATGGTCAACGCGCGCTGAAATGCGGTGGCGCACCTCTCGAACTTCGTCGATCACCGGATCAGCCTGACTCTGCTTCATCCCTACCTCCAAGTAGCTCCATGGGCGTCACCAATGCCGGCACAAATAGCCCCATTAGTACGTTTATGCGGCGAATATGACCGAACTTGTTTGCGTTCGCCAGATGCCGGCAATTCCAGGTGACCAGGAAGTCGCATCTATGAAAGGACGCCAGCGCAAGGTGGAGCGCATCGCCACCGGGATCGGCCGGCATCACCTTGTGCTGGATGTACGTCTGCACGATCTCGGCAATTGCCGACTCGATCGGCAAGAGAGGCAAGTTCTGAACAAGAGTCAGCCGTCGTTCGCCGCGCTCTGATATACCGCCTGTGAGCTCGTCCAGTACGGCCAAACTCGTGACCAGTTCGTATCGGTCAGAAGCGTCGCTCCACCACTGCCGCGTCCACTCACGTCGAGCAACGACTTCAGGAGCGATACGACGTTCCACGTAGAAACTGGGGATAGTAGTCTCGACGTAGACACGTGGTTTGGTCACGGCTATACCATAACGTACCGTGGGGACCATGACCATGAAATACCGTTTCGCCCAGATGACCATGCACGAGGTCAAGGACGCGGCCCGACAGGATCGCGTGGCCGTCCTGCCCGTGGCAACCTACGAGGACCACGGCGCGCACCTGCCGGTCGACACGGACGTCGTGCTGGCGACCCGCATCTGCGACCGCGCGGTGTCCCGGATTCCGCAGGAGGCCATCCTGGTGCCGGCCGTGCCGCACGGCTACAGCCCGCACCACATGGACTACCCGGGCACGCTCACCATCGGCTGGGACACGTTCATCCGCTACGTGCGGGACGTGTGCTGCAGCCTCGCCCACCAGGGCTTCGCGCGCATCCTGATCATCAACGGGCACGGCAGCAACGCATCGCCCCTCGACTTGGCGGCGCGTCTTGCGAACGTCGAGTACGGGAGCCGCATCCTCTGCGCCTTCGCCAGCCACTGGGACCTGCGGCGCGTGAAGGAGGTGGCGCGGACCCTGCGGGACTCCGACTTCAACGGCGCGGCCCACGCCGGCGAATACGAGACGTCGCTGTACCTTGCGCTTGAGCCCGACCTGGTCGACATGTCCAAGGCCGTGGACGAGCGGACGCCGCTGCCGCCGAGCTTCAGCATCGACCTGCTGGAAGGCTCCCACCCGCAGGGGTCGGCAGCCCGGCTCATGCCCCACTGGAGCAGCCTCACGGCCAGCGGCGTGATGGGGGACGCGACGAAGGCGACGAAGGAGAAGGGTGAGCTGTTCCTGGAAGCGGCCGTCGAGGGCCTGATCGAGCTCATCCGCGAGCTCAAGGCCACCCCGATCCCCGTCCGCCGCGACGGGCACGGCGGAACGCCGGCGCGGTCGACGGCCTGGACCTGAGCGCTACCGGTCCAGCCCCTCCGGCACGCCATAAGGCGGCGCGATGAGCGTGTGGTTGTCGGAGTTCGGCACCGGCCAGCCCTGACCGCCCAGGACGCGGAACTCTTCCTCCTTGCCGCACAGCCAGCAGAACATCTCCGCGTTGTCGATGGTGTCGCGGTGCTGCTGCCGGTACGTGAGCGGCTCGCCGAACCCGTAGTCCGCGGTCGCGAAGTCAAAGTCCTCCTCGCGGATCCAGTCGCGCTCCGGCGGTGCCGTGCGGAAGTAGTTGTACTTCAGGTTGTTGCGGACCCCGGAGCCGGTCGACGCGCTGCGGCGATGCCAGATCGAGTAGACCGTCAGGAAGATCGTCCCCGCCGGCGCGGTGGTGTAGTGCGACCCGCGGATCCCGCCGTAGTGGCCCATGTAGTTCTGCGGGAGCTGTCCGTTGGTGTAGAGGAAGTGGGAGCCGGGCAACACCTCCGTGGGGCCCATCTCCCGCGGGACCTCCTGCGGGTAGTAGAAGACCTGCAGGTACTTCAGCGCCGGGCCGTGCGGGGAGTTGCCGTCCCGGTGCCACTGCTGCCGCGGCATGGGACAGGTGACCCGATGGTTGCTCACCAGCACCGGCAGGCCGAAGTCCCTGCCGAGCAGCGAGCGCACCGCCCCGGCGGCGTCGGGCTGCAGGATGACGTTCTCCATGAACCAGTCCTGCTGCAGGATCTCGCTCGGCTCGCTGCCCCTGTTCTCCACGAACTCGACCGTGCGCCGGTTGATGTCGTCGCCGACGACGGCCCCCAGCATCAGGAACCCCTTCTTGCAGAACTCCAGTACCTGCGTGTCGGTCATGGTCGGGTCGCAGTCGTGCAGCCTCATGTCTCCTGCCTCCACTTCTCGAGAATGAACTCGCAGCCGAGCCCGTAAGTGCGCCGGTCGTCGAGCAGGATCGCCATCTCCGGGAACTTGACGATCCGCCATCCGTCGGCCAGCGCCTCGCCAACCGTCTGGTACGGCCAGTCGTCCGGGGCGTCCGGGCCGTCGGTGAACTCGCCGTCGATGTACATGCTCATGCCGATCACCCTGCTCGTCATCGAGGTCTGCTCGGCCTGGAGGTAGAGCAGGTCCTGCCGGCCGCCCGCAAGCCCATCGGCCAGCTCCGCGATGCGCCGCAGGCTCTCCTCGCTGAGCGTGCCGCGCCGCAGTTCGCCGACGCACACCTGCACCTGCCGCTTGATCTCGTCCCTCATCACCTTCCCTTCTCCGCCGAGTCGCCCACGACCGGGAACCCCACGATGCGCAGGGTACTGCATCCGTGCCGGCTCACGCTTCCTCCTCCGCTACGCCCAGGCTGGCCGGCGGCTCCAGCGGCAGCTCGATCACCATCTCCGTAAACCGCCCCGGCTCGGTGTTGACCTGGACCGTCCCGCCGTGCTCCCGCACGATGTCGGCGGACATCGCCAGGCCCAGCCCCGTGCCCTTGCCGGCCGGCTTGGTCGTGAAGAACGGCGTGAAGATCTTCTCCACGACCTCCGGCGGCATGCCGTCGGCGTTGTCCTTGATGCGGATAACGGCGCGCTCGTCCTCGCGCTTGCTGGCGATCGACAGGGTCGGCTCGTAGAGAGTGCCCTCCTGCGCGCCGGACCCGCCGCCGCGCCGCTTCTCGTCGGTGGCGTCGCAGGCGTTGGCGACCATGTTCAGGAAGACCCGGCCCAGGTCCTGCGGGATCACCGACAGCTCGCCCATCTGCGGGTCCAGGTCGAACGTGATGTCGAGCTGGAACTCCGGATCGCTGGCCCGTGCGCTGTGGTAGGCGAGCCGCGCGTACTCCTCCAGCAGGCCGTTGATCTCCACCTTGAGCACCTCGGCCGAGTGGCGGCCCATCATGAGCATGTCGTGCACGATGCGGTTGGCACGGTCGCCGTGCGAGCGAATGCGCCCCAGGTTCTCGACCAGGTCGCCCGAGATTTCGGACAGCAGCGAGCGCTGCTCGTCGTCCAGCTTCTCGCCCTCCTCCTCGAGGACCTCCTTGAGCTCGTCGATCAGCTCCTCGGAGGCCTCGGAGAAGTTCTTGATGAAGTTCAGCGGGTTGCGGATCTCGTGCGCGACCCCGGCGGTCAGCTCGCCCAGGGCGGCCAGCTTCTCGCGCACCACGATCTGGTCCTGGGCGCGGCCCAGGTCCTCGAGCGCCTTCTCGAGCTCCACGTTCTTGCCCTGCAACTCCTGGGCCAGACGCTCCACCAGGTTCAGCCGCTGCACCTCCAGGGCGTGGCGGCGGAACACCTCCAGCGCGGCGGCCATGTCGGCCACCTCGTCGCGGCCGCCGATCTCGACCCGCGCCTCCAGGTCGCCGCCCGCCATGCGGCGCATCCAGTCGGACAGCATGCCCAGCCGGCGCAGCAGCACCCGTCCCACGAACAGCCAGGCGATCAGCAGGGCGCCGACCAGGCTGACCGCGCTGATCAGCAACAACAGCGTGCGCGCGGTCTGGATCGCCTGCGTGGACGCGCGCGTCGCTTGGCGGGTGTCCCCGTGCGCGGTGTCGACCAACTCGTCCACCACGGAGACCAGCTCCACCGCCAGATCGCGGTTGCCGGCCAGCAGGTCCCGTTGCCGCTCGGCGAGCCGCAGCTCCCGGGTGCGCAGGTCGAAGCCGCTGCCGGCATCGAGCCCCAGCGCCAGCAGCCGGGCGAAGATCGGCACCACCTCGACGCGCAGCGGCGACTCATCCAGCGCCGCCAGGCTGCGCTCGATGCGGCCGGCCGCGGACTCGAACCGTTCCCGTAGCGGCTCGATCGAGGATGCGTCCTGCAAGTTGAACGAGCTCGCCAGGAGCTGCGAGGCGATCCCGCCGTCCGCCTGCAGGTCGGCCAGCCGGCGGTAATGGCCCAACTCCTCCTCCGACAGATGCTCCGCGCGCGGAGCCGGAGGCTCGCCGAGGGTGCGGTAGCCGGTGATGGTGTAGAAGAGCTGATCGTCGATCGCAGGGATCACCAGCTCGTCCAGGCCGCTGCGCAGCGCGGCCAGCTCCGCGCGCAGCGCGCCGCTCCGCTCGTGCAGCGGGAACAGCTCGGTCATGCCGCCCCGGATCTCCTCGATGTTGGCCAGCAGCGCGTCGGCATGGGCGCGAACGCGGGAGATGGTGTCCGCATCGGCGCCTGCCTGCTGCAGGGCGTCCAGCTCGTCCTGCAGCGCGTCGTGGGTGTCCGTGATGCGGGATGCGGCGCCCGCGAACTCCTCCTGGGTCGCCGCGGTGGTCAATCTCGGGGCGGCGGCAACCAGGTTGCTGGCCGACTGCGCCACTCCGAACGCGGCCACCATCCGCGGGACGCTGCCCTCGTTCACCCGCCGCTGCACGCCGGCGACACGATCGAAGAAGAACCAGCCGACCAGGCTGGCGGCCACGGTGAGCGCCACCGCCGCCCCGATCCCCAGGGAGAACTGACCCGACAGGCGGGAGCGGAACTGCAGCAATCGCTGCAGATGCCCGGTCATCCCTCGTGGAGAGTGGCGGCGGGCCGGTACCTGCCGTCCGGGCCGATCCGGGTCAGGAACACCGCGTCGGAGCCCTGGTTGTCGCCGTCTCCGTAGCGGAGTTCGAAGCCGTCGATGTCGATCACGTCGCGTGAGCGCAAGCTCCCCAGGAAGCAGTCGCGCGCGACCTCCGCGCCGCAGCCGGCGACACCCGCGACCGCCAGCCGGCCGGCCAGATACCCTTCGAAGGACACGAAGCCGGGAGCCGCCTCGGGGTCGTAGGCCGCCAGGGCCCGCAGATAGGAGCCCACCACCGGCAGGGACTCGTCGGTCGGGAAGGGAACCACCTGGGTCACGTATACCCCCTCGCCTCCCGCTCCGAGCTCCCCGGCAAGGGCGTTGCTGCCCACGAAGGAGACGGTGAGGAACGTCGGGTCCATCCCCACGTGGCGCGCCCAGTTGATCAGGGCAGCCACCGGCTGGTAGGCGCCGATCATGATCCCCGCCTCCGGCTCGCCCCGCCGCAGGTCGAGCAGCGCGGTCTTCACGGCGGTCGTGTTGCGCGGGTAGAGACCGATGGACACCGGCTGCATTGCGCGCCGGTCCAGCGCCAGCCGCACGCCGCGGTAGCCCGCGCGGCCGAACGAGTCGTCCTGGTACAGCACGGCGATGCGGGTCACGCCCAGATCCTCGGTCAGGCGCGCGACCATCTCCTCCGTCTCCTGGTAGTAGGAGGCGCGCAGGTTGAGAATGTTGTCCCACTTGGGATCGCGCAGAAACTCGGCGCCGGTGAAGGGAGCGATGTAGGGCACCCCCGCCTCCGCGGCGACCGGTGTGGCGGAACGCGAGGTTGGCGTGCCGACCGCCCCGATCAGGGCGAACACCCGATGCTCCTCGATCAGGTGGAAGGTGTTGGCGATCGCCGCCTCCGGCTCGTAGGCGTCGTCGCGGGAGACCAGCTCCAGCCGGCGCCCGTGGATTCCGCCGCCGCTGTTGACCTCCTGGAACGCCGCCTCGATGCCCAGCCGCATGTTCCGGCCCAACTCCCGGGCCGGGCCAGTGAAGGCGGCGGATTGTCCGAACAGAACGTGCGTCGGCGACACGCCGGGGACCGGCTGGCCGGCGGGTTCGCCGGGCGCGGCGGCGCTCACCTGCCCCGCGCGGCCGGCCGGCGCCTCCGTGGCGGCGGGCTCGTCGGCGGGGCTGCACGACAGCAGCATCGCGAGCAGCGCCGCGCCGCAGAGGATCCGGGCGGCTGCGGGTCCCGCGCGACGCCCCGGTCTCATGTGCTCCCGGAAGTCACCGGCGCCGGCAGCCGCCTGCGACTCACGTCCCGAACTCGCCTCGGGAGAGGGTCAGACAGGTGACGTCGTCCGACTGCGCCGTGTCGCCGGCAAACTCGTGCACGGCGTCGAACACCGCCTGGCTGGTGGCCCGGCTGTCGCCCGGTGGACCGCCGGCGAAGATCGCCTGCAGGCGCTCCACCCCGAACTCCTCCTTGGCGTCGTTCATGGCCTCGGTGACCCCGTCGGTGTACAGGACCAGGGTGGAGCCCGGTTCGATGGTGATGGAGTGCTGGCCATAGTGATAGTCGGGCATCACCCCCAGCGCGAGCCCGTCGGTCAGGGGCAGCAGCTCCGAGGTGCCGTCGGGGCGCACCAGCAGCGGTGAGTTGTGTCCGCCGTTGGCGTACGTGAACGCCCCGCTCGCCGGGTCGTAGGTCGCGTAGAGCACGGTGACGAACATCGCCGCCTCGTTGTCGTCGTTGAGCAGATCGTTGACCTCGCCCAGCACCTCGCCGGGTTCGCCGAGGCCGACGGACGCGCCCTTGAGCAGAGTTCGCGTCGACATCATGAACAGGGAGGCCGGCACGCCCTTGTCCGAGACGTCGGCGATCGCCAGGCCGATGCGGCCGTTCTCCAGCGGCATGACGTCGAAGAAGTCGCCTCCCACGGCGCGCGCCGGCTCCATGTGGCCGTGGATTCGGAAGCCCGGCCGCTCCGGGAACCGGGTGGGAAGGATCGACTGCTGCATCTTGCTGGCCAGATCCAGCTCGTTCTGCAGCACGACCAGCTTGTCCCGCGACGCCAGCGCCTCGCGCCACTCGGCCACGCGGCGCAACGTCCGCTCGATGGTGACCCGCAGATCAGCGAAGTCGAGCGGCTTGGTGACGAAGTCGAAGGCGCCCCGGTTCATCGCCGTGCGGATGTTCTCCATGTCGCCGTACGCGGAGACGATGACGCAGCGGAGGTTGGGATCCACCTTGGCGATCTGCGCCAGCAGGGTCAGCCCGTCCATCTTCGGCATGTTGATGTCGGACAGCACCATGTCGATGTCGGCCTGCTGCTCCAGCATCTGCAGGGCTTCCACCCCGTCGTGGGCGAACACGAACTCGTACCGCCCTGCGCGGACGTCGCGCCGCATGCGTTGCCGTATCAGCGGCTCGACGTCCGGTTCATCGTCGACGACGAGAATCTTGTGCGGTTGCTTCACGGGGTTCATCGCTGTCGCCTTCCCCTGGCTCCAGACGGAGGCTACGCTGGCGCGGTTTGCGGAGCGGCTGCCTCCACGCCGAACCGCTCGGCGGCCTCCAGGGTCTCCCGGACATCGTCCCAGGTGGTGGTGTGGTTGATGATACACATCCTGAGCGTGAAGGTCCCGTGCGCCAGCGTCGAAGACAGGAACGCGCGGTCTTCCCAGAAGATGCGCGAGAGCACCTTGCGATTGATCTGCTCCAGGGCTTCCTCGTCCAGGTCGGCATCTGCGGGGTTGATCCGGAAGCACACGATTCCCAGGGACACCGGGGTCATGAGCTCGAGGGTCCGGCTCTCGCGCACGTGCGCCTCGGCGCGGACGGCCAGTGCCATGCCCTTGTCCACCGCGCTCCGGAACGCCGCCATCCCGAACGTCTGCACCGACATCCACACCTTCAACGCCCGAAACGAGCGGCTCAGTTGCAGGCCGCGATCGGAGATGTTCGGGTGATTCGCACCCCAAATCGTGTCCTGGAGAATATCATGGTGCACCTCGAACGCGCGCTCCAGGGTACGGGGGTCCTTCACCAGCAACCCGCCGACGTCATACGGCTGGAAGAACCACTTGTGCGGGTCCAGCCCGATCGAGTCGGCGCGCTCGATGCCGCTCAGCAGGCGTTTTCCCCGCTCGGTCACCGTCGCGAAGCCGCCGTAGGTGGCATCGACGTGCAACCAGATGCCTTCCGTCTCGCAGTAGTCGGCCACCTCCGCCAGCGGATCGATGGCTCCCGTGCTGCCCGCGCCGGCGTTGGCGCACACCGCGATGGGGTTGAACCCCGCGGCGCGATCTTCGGCCACGGCATGCGCCAGCAGGTCCATGTCCAGGCGGAAGCGTCGATCGCTCGGTAGCAGCCGAATGCGGTCGGGGCGAACGCCGATGATCCGCGCTGCGCGGACGTGGGCGCTGTGGCTCTGGTCGCTCATGTACACGGCCGGGCGGTCGGGATGGCCGGCCGCCTCGCGCGCGGCCACGAAGGCGTCGACGCTGGCCGCCGAGCCCCCGCTCGTCAACAGGCCGCCCGCGCTCTCCGGATAGCCGATCCAGCGGCGAAACCAGTCGACCACCAACAGCTCGACGTGGCTCGGACCGCTGGCGACCAGCCACGTGCAGGCGTTGACGTGATGCGCGGCGGCCATGAAGTCGGCCAGCACCCCGGGCCACGTCGGCGACGACGGGATGAACCCGAAGCAGCGCGGGTGATCGAGGCGAGTCGCGAACGGCAGGATGTCCCGCGCCGCCTGCTCGATCCCCTCCATCGGCGGCCGCCCCTGCTCGGGGGGATCGGCCGCCAGCAGGTCGTCGAGCGCCTGCTTGAACTCTCCGTCCCACGCGGTCTCGCCGGGCAGGCCGTCGATGCGCTCCACCAGAAGCTCCGCCGTCCTGCGGGCCAGGTCGAGCATGAGCTCGGGCGCCATGGTCAGGCCATCGCGCCTCTGCTCTCGGTCGTCGGAACTCACCCGCTACGCCTTGGTCCAGGTACAATCGGCGTGCACGACCGCGACCCCACCTTCCAGATACTCGGTGCGGTAGGTGCAGCTTCCGGTGACGCCCTCGTATCGGCCGGTGCCGCCCAGGAGCTCCCAGACGCCCTCACCGCCGCCGCCGGCGCCCACCGTGCCCTCGTTCCTCACGGCACGCGTGTACATGACATCCCCGGACGTGTCGGTGTCCGTGCACGGCGCCTCCAGGGAGATGCCGTCCTCGGAGCTTGTGGAAAACACCAGGCACTCCGTATAGCCGTTCGCCCCTTCGACGAACGGTCCGCCACTGCTCTCGATGATCGTCCTGGTTCCCGTCAGCATGCCGCCGGTGAACGTCCGTCCACCGTGATCGATGGTGATGTAGTCGTGA
This sequence comes from Spirochaetaceae bacterium, assembly GCA_026710565.1. Next base: position 21,670 of record JAPOQV010000239.1, read on the forward strand.
TGGAAACTGCGGAGGGCACGGTACGATCCGCTCTCCTCGGCAACCACGGCCTGCGCCGCCATCATCATCACCGCCACAACCAGCGCGGTGCCCGTAGCCTTGCCTATACGCACTTCTTGTCTCCCCTGGAATCGGGGCCGCTCAGCCCCACTTTGTTCTCTTCACCAGCATGGCTTAATCCTCAACCCGGAACAATGACCAACTGGTCGTTCTGGCCGGCCACCGAAATCGTCGACCGACGCGGGGAGGCGGACTATGCTGCCGGCATGACGATGGTGAGCGTGCATGAGGCCGTGCCGCAGCTCGCGCGGCTGGTCGACCGGGCGTATGCCGGGGAGGAGATCGTGATCGCCAAGGCCGGCGTCCGCTGCGTGCGGCTCGTGCCACTGGCGACGCCTCCGCCGCGCGAGTTGGGGCGCCATCGCGACCGCGACGGCGCGGGGCCCGATGCGTTCCGAAAGCCGCTCGATGAAGCCGAGCTAGCCGCTTGGGACCGGGGCGGATGAGGCTCCTGCTCGATACCTGCACGCTGCTGTGGGCGTGGGCGGAGCCCGACAAGCTCAGCGACCGGGTCCACGGGCTGCTCGAGGATCCGCACAACAAGGTGTGGGTGAGCGCCGCGAGCGCCTGGGAAGTCGCGACCCGGCACCGGCTGGGGAACTACCCGGCCGGCCGCCACGTCATCGAGGAGTGGGACGAGCGGCTGGCCGAGGACGGCTTTCGCCAACTGACCATCGCCGGCGCACATGCGCTACGCGCCGGTTCCCTCCCCCACGCCCACCGTGATCCCTTCGACCGCATGATCGCCGCGCAGGGCATGGTGCAGAAGATCACGGTCGCGACCCCCGATCCCGCGATCGGTGCACTCGGCGCGGACACGATCTGGTGACCGTCCCGTACGCGCCGCGTTGTTGACAGGATCGGCCGCAGGGAGCAGCGTGCAACCATGGACACGGGCAAGCTGGCCGACGAGTTGCAGGAGTGCCTCGGGTTGCTGGAGGCTGACCGGCTGCCGGCGGAGCGGCTGCGGGCCTGCGCTGAGGCAGCCCGTGCGCTGGGCGCAAACGGCCAGCGGCAGGACATCCTCTACCTGTGGACGTTGTTCACCTCGGTCACCTCCAAGGTCAACGGCATGGCCCTGGTCGAGGACGGCGAGGTTAAGGCGTGTCCGGAGGATCCCGAGGATTGGCCGTACCAGAGCGTGCTGGAGGCGATGAACGACGGCTGGCGGATCATCAGCTTCCCGAACATGGCGCTGATGATGGATGAGTCCAAGACCTACGGGCTGGGCAACGAGTTCATCCTGGAGAAGCTGCGCGGCGCGCCGGCCGAGGAGTAGACCGATGGCGCTCACAGGCGAACAGCTCGATCGATTCCATGCCGACGGCTACCTGCCGCTCGGCGCGGTGATGAGCGCCGGGGATCTGGAGTCGCTCAGCCGGCGCACGGACGACCTGACCTCCGGCCGCGTCCCTCCCGGCCGGGTCGGCTTCCAGCTCGACAAGAAGTGGCACCACACCGGTTACGACTCCACCGGCTACGCGTACGCCGGCGCCTCGGACGGCTACCGCAAGATCGGCGGCCTGGAGTGGGACCCGGTCTTCTACCCCGTGATCGCCGGGGCGGCCATGCTGGACGTGATCGGCCAGCTCATCCCGCAGCCGCTCGCCTTCCACCGGGCGATGATCCTGATGAAGCCCGCCAACGGTGGCACCGCGCTGGGCTGGCACCAGGACACGGGGACCGGCTTTCCCGTGCCCGGCACCCCCTACTTCACGATCTGGACCGCGCTCGACGACGCCGGTCCCGACAACGGTGCCATGTATATCCTGCCGGGCAGCCAGCACTTCGACGCCGACGGGTTGCCGTGGCAGGAGGTCACGGCCCGCGCGCGCTCTCGCGCGACCGCGCAGGAGGGCAACCAGGAGAAGGTGGTCCTCACCGCCGCGGCCGGCGAGTCCTACCTGTTGAACCCGCGCGTGCTGCACGGCTCCGACCCCAATCCGACCGGCCGGCGGCGCCGGGCCATGAACGTGATCTACATGCCGGCCGGCGCGCCCATCACCTCGGACCCGGAAAGCAGGAAGGAACAGGAGCGGCGCCGCATCGAGCCGGCGGTGGCCTGAAGCCGAGCCGCCCGCGATGCCCCAGCCGTCCTCGTCGACGCCCCCGAACCTGCTGCTGATCGTCAACGATCAGCAGGCGCGCTCCACCCTGGCCGCCTACGGCAACGACCGCATCCAGGTGCCGCGCATGAACGGGCTGGCCGAGCGGAGCACCGTGTTCCACCGCGCCTACTGCGCGCAGCCGGTCTGCGGTCCGGCGCGCGCCTGCCTGTTCACCGGCACCTGGCCGCACCACAACGGCCAGGTCACGCTCGGCGAGCATCCCATGCACGACCACATCCCCTGCCTGACCGATCTGCTCGACGATCGCTGGGTCTGCGGGTTCTTCGGCCGTAGCGGCAGTCACCGGTACGCCGGGGGTCCGGCCCCGCGCGCCGAGGGCATCGACGAGCTCGACTTCAACGATATCGCCCCCGACCACCTGCTGCGCGCTCACGGACTGACGCCGCTCGACGGCGTACGCTTCGGCAAGGCGGACCGGCCCGCCATCCCCGAGCACCTCGGCGGTCCGTCCAACATCGCCGCCAAGGGGTGCGACTTCATCCGCCGCCACGCGGACCGGCCGTTCGCCCTCACCCTCTGCTTCTACGAGCCGCACGATCCGCTTTCGGGACCCCTGGACGACCTGCATCCCTTCGACCAGGTGCCCTTGCCCGACAACTGGCACCATCCGCCCGGCCCGGACCAGCCCCGCAAGGCGCTGCTGGAGCACCTGTCCGTGCTGCACCACCGCAAGGACGGCATCGCCCTGCGCTCGGAGCTGGCGTGGCGCCTGCTGATCCAGCGCTACTGGGGCCTGTGCACGCAGGTCGACCGGGCGCTCGGCCGGGTGTTCGACCAGCTCGTCGCCTCGGGCGCGGCCGAGGACACGCTGGTGATCCTCACCGCCGATCACGGCGAGCTGGCCGGCAGCCACCAGCTCTTCGGCAAGAACCTGATGTACGAGGAGTCGATCGGCGTGCCGCTGCTGGTCAGCCGGCCGGGGCAGCGCGAAGCCCGGCACGTGCACGCGCCGGTGGGTCACGTGGACATCGTGCCGACCGTGCTCGACGAGCTGGGCGTCGCCGCGCCCGAGCACCTGCAGGGCATGTCGCTCACCCCGTGGCTGGACGGCGCCGATCCGCCGCCACGGCCCGCGTTCGTGGAGTGGACGGACATCAACTACCTGGTCCACGAGGATCTGAAGCGCGACCCGCTGCCCGACTACCTGGCCGAGGTGACCACGCGCGAGGCCGGGCTGGCCGACCTTGCCGACGCGGTGCGCTGCATCGTCACCGCCGAGGGGTGGAAGTTCTGCCTGAGCCCCGCCGGCCAGCACGAGCTCTACGACCTGAACGACGATCCGGGCGAGACCGCCAACCTGGCCTTCCGCCCGGCGCAGGCCGTGCGCTGCCGGGACCTGACCGCCCGCATCCACGACTGGCAGGCCATCACCGGTGACACCGGGATCGGCTACAAGGAGACAGTACGCCATGCCGGCTGATACCACCGCGGAGCGCAAGCCGCGTGTCCTGCACCTGCCCGCGCGCGAGCATACCGGGAAGGTGTTCACCCCGGAGTCCTGGGCGCGCCTGCAGGCGGCATTCGAGGTGACCCGCAACGAGAGCGACCGCGACCTGACCGAAGAGCGGATCTGCTCCCTGATCGGCGGTCACGATGCGCTCATCACCGGCTGGGCGGCCCCGGCGTCCGGCGGACCGCCGCCGATCACGCCCGCGATCATGGAGGCGGCCGACCGGCTGCGGATCATCGCCCACTCGGCCGGCTCGGTGCGCCGCATGCTGGCCCAGGTGTGGACGGACTACATCGTTCCGCGCCGCATCTGCGTGTCCACGGCCACGGTACCGATCGCCTGCAACGTGGCCGAGACCGCGCTCGGCCTGATCATCATGAGCGCGAAGCGCCTGATGGATTACGCCCTGCACCTGCGCGGCACCGGCGGCTGGCGCACGCCGGCGATACCGGTGGGCGATCAGTATCTGACCGGCGCCACCGTCGGCCTTGTCGGTGCCGGCGACGTCGGCCGCGAGGTGATCCGAGCGCTGCGACCGTTCGCGGTCCGGATTCTGGTCTATGACCCCTACCTCGCCGCCGCGGATGCCCATGCCATGCAGGTCGAGAGCGTCGAGCTGAACGATCTGTTCGCCCGTTCGGACATCGTGTCCCTCCACGCGCCGAGCATCCCGGAGACGGACCACATGGTCGGCACCGAGCAACTCCGCCTGCTGCGCGACGGCGCCGTGCTGGTCAACACCGCGCGGGGAAGCCTGATCGACCACGACGCGCTGATCCGGGAGGCGGCCGGAGGCCGGATCCGGGTGGCGCTGGACGTCACGACGCCGGAGCCGCTGCCGGCCGACAGTCCGTTGCGTTCGATGCAGAACGTAATCCTGACGCCGCACGTGGCCGGGCACGGCCGGTTTGGTCATCGCCGCATCGGCGATGCCACGGTAAACGCGCTGGAGGACTTCTTCGCGGGCCGTCCGGTGATCGGCGCCATCGATCCCGCACGGTGGGAGCGACTGGCATGAGCGGTGCCCCACCCCTCCGGGTGAGCGACGATGAATCCGATGTTGACAGCCGATGAGATCGCCTCGGCGGTCGCCTCGGAGTTGGAGCGCTTTCCACACCTGACTTTCGCCGTTCTGTTCGGATCGGCCGCTTCCGGCAGGATGCGGCCCGACTCCGACGTCGACGTGGCGGTCTATGGCGCATCGGCCGGCCGGCTCGAAATCGAGCAGGAGCGGGAGATCGTTCGGGAGACCGAGATCCAGATCGCCCTGGAGCGCGCGACGCAGCGCAACGTGGACGTGCTGGTCATGAACCGCGCTCCGGCGACGGTGTGCGCGGCGGCGCTCACGTCGGGACGCGTGGTCCTGATGCGGGACGCGGCCTTCTACTCGCGATACTTCCTCGCGGTCACCTCGGTGGCCATCGACTTCCTGCAGACCGAGCGCGAGTATCTGGCGATCCGCGACCGCAGCCGCTCGCTCTCACCGGTCGATCGCAGCCGGCTGGAACGGATCGCCGACTTCATCGACACGGAGATGGAGGACCGCGAGCGATTCCGGGACGTCACGCAGCATCGCTATCGATCCGACCGCGACCTGCGGCGCAATCTCGACCGCTGGGTGGAGATCCTGATCAACGCCGCGATCGACATCGGCAAGATCGTGCTGTCGTGCGCTCAACGTCCGATCCCCTACACGTACGGTCAGATCCTCGCCGAGCTGGAGACTCTGCCCGACTTCGCCGCGCTGTCCGGACGCCTGCAGCCGCTGGCAGCGCTGCGCAACCTGATGGCGCACGAGTACCTCGACCTGCGATTCGGACGGATCATGCGCTTCGTGGCTGAAGGTGCCGGAGCCGTCGGCGAGCTGTCACGGCTCACGCGAAGGTGGATCAGCCAAAATGAGGAGCCCTGCGAAACGTAGTCAGGACGGAAGCGAGGCGAGGAGCTATGGACCCGACTCCTGCACCGCGTCCAGTACGGTGCGGTGCACGAATGCAGCAGCCTGCAGCGCCTTCTCCGCGTCCTCCTGACGATAGAACGCGTTCGGCGTCAGATCCTCGCTCCCATAGAAGGCGAGCTCGCGGTCGCGTCGCAGCGAACGCGACACCTCGCTCAGACGATCCAGGTGGGACAGCGCCGCCGCCGGCAGACGATCGCGGTTGTCCTCGAGCACGGGACTCACGTCATGCAGGCGCGGAACCTCGATGCGGACGTGGCGAAGCAGCGCCTTGAGACAGATCTCGACCACCTCCTGCGACTCGCGCACGACATCCGCCCAACTCGACTCCACCAGCAGCACCTCGATCGCCTTGAGCCTGCTGGCGGCGCGCTGCAGGTAGTCCGCGGTGAGGTCAGGGTTGTACATCAGGCTGTCCGTGCACCCAGTACGGGGTTCCATACGCGATGCGCCGGCGCACCTGACCTGCCGCTATCCGCTCCCGAGCGCTCGCCAGGCGGCGCGTCAGACCTGCGTCGCGTTGCCACAGCACCTGTCCGTGCAACGCCGCCTCCAACCACAACGATCCACCGCCCGCCGGCGATGGCAAGTGGATGAAGTGCGGATTCACCAACGGCTCCCGCGTGCCGCGATCGATGCGCTCATCCCACGTCCGATACAGATCGCGTGAGAGCGCTGTCGTCGGCGTCATGACCAGCACGACATCCCAGTCGGAGTCCAGCCTCGCGGTGCCCTGCGCACGGGAGCCGAAAAGGATCACCCCGACGATGGCCGGCCGATAGGACTCGGTGATCCGGGCCAGCATCCCGTGGTCCGGCAGCACCGACGCCGGGGTCGCCCCTCCAGCTTCCGCGTCGACCGCTGCCGCAAGTGCGCCGCGGCACACTTCGTTCAGTGACACACCCATCCGAACAGCCCGCTCGCGCAAGGCGCCGTGCAGCCGCGGAGACACACGCACGACGAACCGGCCGGACAGGGCTCCCATCGATAGTACTATGATATAACATGTGCGAGTCAGTCTACGGGCGCTCCGGCGCTCCGGTGCGATCCGAAACCGACCCGAGACATCGCACGAGGTTGCTGGCGCGACTGGTCGCTTTGTGGGTGAAGGCGCGGACGAGGTCGCTACTCGCCCCCACCCCCGCCATCGCCGCCGCCCCCGCCGAAGTCACCTCCGCCGAAGTCGCCGCCAACATCGTACCCGTCACCGCCTGCACCGCCGCCGCCGGCGTGAACACCACCTCCGTACATGCCGGCGTCGCGGCTCGCGCGCCTTGATCTGTCTCGACGGCGTTCGGCTTCGCGGTCGCTACGCATCATCACCGCTACGTTGAACCCGATGACGACGGCCATGACCAGCAGAACCAGAACGGCACCGATCATGGACCACTACCCTTCACGGGGAACCTTCGTGAATGGCGCAGGAGTACTTCATGACGACGACTCCCGCTCCGGCTGATAGCGGCGGATGCCGCGTACCATCAGTCCCCAGTCGTCCTCGGTCTTGGCCGTAATCGGCGCCTGTTCGGCGCGCTGCCGGTCGGCGACGTTGGCCACGTCGATCACGCAGAAGTCGTCGGCGCGGCGGTAGCGCTTGATGAACACCGGGCGCGGCCGGTCCGAGCGGTTGTCGGGCGAGCCGTGAATGGTGCAGGTGTGGAAGATCACGGCGTCCCCCGCCCCGCCCTCGATCGGTACCGCGCGCTCCCACCACACGGGATCGTTGAGCGCGAAGCCGGCCCAGCGGTCGTCCTCGTGCCGGACCAGCCCCAGCTCGTGCGAGCCGGGCACCACGTAGAGCGGCGCGTTGCCCATGTCGACGTCGACCGCATAGCTGAGCACCGCCGTCGGGCTCTGCAGCTTGTGCTCGAAGTAATACCCGTCCTGGTGCAGCGACTTCGGCACGCCCGTCCTGGGCTGCTTGTAGACGCACTGCCCCCACTTCCACAGCTCGATGTCCGGACCGATCAGCGCGGCCAGCAGCTCCAGCAGCTCGGGGTTGACCAGCGAGCGGAGGAACGCGCCCGAGATCATCGCGTTCAGCCGCAGCGTGTTGACGACCATGCGCCCCGGATCGCTGGGGTCGGCGTTGAACAACGTGCCATCCGGCGTCGTCACGGCGTTGGCGTGGTGCTTCGCCGTGGCCGCCTCGGGAAGGAGCGCCTGGCTCTGCTTCAGGATCGCCTCCATGTCCCGCAGCAGGTCCGCCACGTAGGCGCTAGACAACCCGCGGATCACCACGGCGCCGTGCCTGCGGTACGCTGCCGTCATGGCGGCGACGTCCACCTGCCCAGCGGTGAAGTCGAAGTCGCCGACAGCCGTGGCAGAAGGCGAGAACGACCTCGGCGTCCTGTCAGCGGTGCTCATCCGTCGATCATGTCCGATTCGAAAGCTATTCGCCATGGTGCGTCCACATTCGCAGCACCTTGACGGTTCGCTCTCGGTCGAGGACCTGATACACGAGACGATGCTGAATATTGATACGTCGCGAGAACGCTCCCGTGAGATCGCCAACCAGCTTCTCGAACAGCGGCGGCCTGCGAAACGGATCCTCGCGCAGGACCTGTAGCAGTCGTTCCACGTTCGTCCGGAGCCCAGCCGCAGCCACCTTGCGCGCGTCCTTCCGGGCCTGTCTGGTGAACACCAGCCGGTACATCACCACCCAGGCTCTGTGCCGCACTCCTCCACGGGGGTCTCGATCCCTTGCCGTATCGAGTCGGCCATGCCGGGGATGGAGGACAGATACAAGGTCTCCTGAATCGCGTTCCAGTCCTCTTCGCTGACCAGTACCGCCGACCGGTCCTTTCCCGTGATCGTGATCGGCGTATGCGTCTCGCTCACTTCGTCTATGAGCCGATACAGGTTCTTCCGCGCGTTGGTGGCATTCATGGTCCCCATCGCTTCCTCTCCGTACGTTATACCGTACGCAGCGGCCCCGTGGTGGTCAAGATAAGATGCGCGAGCAGGGAGACGACCATGATCAGACCATTCGGCGACGGGCGCGACCGGTACTTCACGGAACGGCTGGGGATGTTCATCCACTGGGGCTTGTACGCGATCCCGGCCTGGCACGAGCAGATCCTGTGGCGCTCGGACATGAAGCGGCGCGACTACGAGCAGCTCGTCCACCGCTTCGACCCGGACCGCTTCGATCCCGACGAGTGGCTGGTCGCGGCCGAGAGCGCCGGCATGAGCTTCGTCGTGATCACCACCAAGCACCATGACGGCTTCTGCCTGTGGGACACGAAGCTGACCGACTACTCGGTGATGCATACGCCGTACGGACGGGACATCCTGGCCCAGCTAGCCGAGGCGTGCGCACGGCGCGGCATCGCCCTCGGCTTCTACTACTCCTGCCCGGACTGGCACCACCCGAGCTACCCCAACCTGGGGCGCCACCACGAGATGTTCGGTCCGCGCCCCGGCGACCAGCCGGACTTGGCCGCGTACTGGGAGTTCGTGCGCGGCCAGGTGCGGGAGCTCTGCACCAACTACGGCCCGCTGCGCGACTTCTTCTGGGACGTGAACGTGGCCGAGCACCACGACCCGAGCCTGAACGAGATGGTGCGCGAACTGCAGCCCGGCATCCTGATCAACGACCGCGGTCCGAGCCCCGGCGACTACGGCACCCCGGAACGTCACGTCCCCGAGGCGCGCGAGTTCGACGCGCCGACGCAGGCCGTGCAGGCACTCGGCCGCGAGAGCTGGGGCTATCGCTCCGACGAGGACTACTACAGCGACCGCCACATCATCGAGAGCATCGACCGCGTGCTGGCGATGGGCGGCGACTACATCCTCAACGTCGGCCCCAAGGCGGACGGCAGCCTGACGGTGGAGAACGTGAGCACGCTCGCCCAGGTGGGCAACTGGTACCGGCAGGTCCGGGAGGCGTTCGACCTCACCGTGCCCGCCTCGACCGTGATCGAGGACGACGCGATCGGCATGCACGGCGGCGAGCGCCGCGTCCCACGCGACAGCATGCTGGTCACGCGCAAGGGCAACACCTTCTACCTCCACCTGCCGGCGGCGCCGCAGAGCACCGGCCTGATCCTCAAGCCCCTGCGCGTGGCTCCCGAGCGCGCGACGCTGCTGAACGACGGAAGCGAGCTCCGAGCCACGGTCGAGACCACGCCGTGGCATTGGCAGGAACCGCCCTACCTCCGCCTGAGCGGCCTGCCGGTCAACCGCATGACCGGCACCGTGATGGTGATCCGCCTGGAGTTCGGCGACGACGTGGTGGCGTAATACACAACCAGGGGGGATCCGTCTTCGGCTCACGCGCCCGCGTCCAGGAAGCGGCCCAGGCTGCATCCCGCTGCCAGGATGGCGCTTGACTGCATGTATCGCTCTATGATACATAGATGACCGCGATGCGCGGGTGGAGCGTGGCTACGCCGTCCGAGGATTCCGAGTGCCGACTGTCGTCATAGAAGGACAGTTTCGGTTCGTTATCAACACGCGGGAGAACAGCTTCGAGCCGCCACACGTACACGTTTGGGTTGGTAACGAGGATGTGTGCCGCATTGAATTGAACGGTGGAACCTATATGGACGATCCGCCACCCGGAAACTTCAGGGACATCCTGAAGGTATATGAGACACACGCCGAAGACATCAGGAACACCTGGGAAGCCATTCATGGAGGATAGGTGATGGATGCGGTTCTGGTAAAGAACGCCGATCGGATGATGATGATCGCCACCATAGTTGCCGACGGAGTCCAGTTGAGCTTTGCAGATGGGTGCAGAGGCATGATACCCTATAGCGATATCGACGAGATCGATGATGTTGCGGACCTTTCCGGTCTTGAGTTGCCGAACCCATACCAGATGATTCTCAACACCGTCAACGGTGAGCACATTGAGATTCCCTGGGATTTCGCGCGTCACTACTGTGACGAATCCTACCGGCCGACCGTTGAGGCGATCGCCATGCGCGGCAGACGGACGCTCGGCGAGCGACTCAGAGCGCTGCGAGATTCGGCAGGATTGACTCAAGAGCAGCTGGCACGAGCGGTAAATATTGGACGCGTTACGCTGGTACGGCTCGAGAACGGCGAACAGACGCCCAGGGTCAAGACCTTGACCGTCATCGCTGAAGCTCTAGGGAAGCGTGTATCAGACCTGCTCGTTGAGCCGGAATCATTGTTGCGGCAGATGGTCGAGTAGGTTCGCATCCGCGTGACTTCACGGACGTATGCCGCATGGCTACCGAGCGGGCGACGCTGCTGAACGACGGATGCGAGCTCCGCACCACGGTCGAGACCATGCCGTGACACTGGCAGAGCCCCCCTACCTCCGCCTGAGCAGCCTGCCGGTCAACCGCATGGCCGCCACCGTGATGGTGATCCGCCTGGAGTTCGACGATGAAGTGGCCGCGAAGCGCAAGCGCTCGGCGGCGGCGACTCTCGACACCGGCCGTGTGTGCCGACTACGTTTCGACTGTGGACGAGGAACGAAAGCCGGACGTAGATCTGGCCGTTGACTCACCGCAGTATCTCCGTCTGGTCTCGATAGCGCTCGACAGCCCGTTCAAGGTCGACGTCGTCGATCTACCGAACGCCAGCCCGGTAATCAGCCGGGCTGGCGTTCATCATGGCAAAGTGATGTATGAACGAGAGAGCGCCCGTCGCAACGTTGATTGATCGCAGAGCTGCCGAGACCAACCTGAAAGCCGACGGCCGCATCCGGTACGGAGCGACCTACCCTCCCGCAATCGGACTGTCCGGCCGCCTCACGTCAAGCGCGCACGGGCCACGGTCGTTGTTGCCCAGCACGAACAGGACCATCTCGCCCACCTGTAGCTCATCGAAGTCTCCGTTCTTCACGGACCGCCAATGGAAGAACAGGTTGTCACCGCCCGAATCCGGCGTGATGAAGCCGAAGCCGTCCTTGAGATTCTGTATGACACCTTCCTGCAGCTCATCCGACGCGACGCTGGGTCGCGCGGCCCGTGCAACGGATGGCTGGGGCGGAGCGACGAACAGGTTGTTCACGACCCGGTCGCCGCTGCGTGACCGGTCGTCGATGATGCCGTCCATCATGACCGGATAGGTGACTTCGTTGATCAGGAACTGAGACGCTCGAGTCTCTCGTTCCTGACCGTCAACCCCGCTCGTCTTGAAGTCCCATGCCGTGACCATCGTCCGCGTTCCGAGGGTGTTCAGCTTGCGAACCAACGGGACGTAGTCACCGTCCCCTGCGACCAGCACGACGACGTTGAACTTCTTGTAGATGGCGAGCTCGAATGCTTCGAGGGCGAACCACACGTCGACGCCCTTCTCGCCACGTGGGGTGGATGGAAGAAAGTGAGTCGTAACGCCCTCATTGATCAGAACATCCTCGAAGACCCGCTCCCGATACAGCACGTCACGATCCTGCGCATCGGCAGCCGAGACCCGCGCCCGGAAATAGTGGGCGTCCACGATCTGACAGTAGCGGGCGTCCGCCTGCTCGTTCTTCGCAACTTCCTCTCGTATGAAATCGTGCAGGCCCGAAATGCTGATCCGTGCCTTCCGTTGATGATCGTAGCAGTAATAGTTGCTCACGTGCGAAAAGTAACTTCCGTCGTAGAACACCCCGATTCTCGTCAATTTCGTGTCCATTGCACCTCCTGCAATCTCTGATGAGAGATCGGGACGCGCGCTCAGCGGGCGTAGATCGCGTAGAGCTGGCCGTCCTCCGGGCGGATGCCGGCGAACGTGACCTGCAGCCGCAGCGCGCCGGAGTCGGCCGGCACGGGGCGCTGCCAGCGGATCGGCTCGCGCAGTCCGGCGGCCGGCGCGGCATCCCGCTGGCTCTGCTGCCCCGGCACCAGGTCCTCCTGGCCTTCTCCGGCTCCTTCCAGCGCGGTAAGCACTGCGGCGTCGGCGCCGCTGAAGCCGGGCAGCGGATGGAAGCCTTCGTCCAGCAGCTCGAAGCGCAGCTCCGTGTACGGACCCAGGCCGCCGACGTTGGCGCTGAATTCGGTGGCGCCGGCCAGCGGACACGTCACCAGGTGGCCGCCTTCGCCCCGCATCGCCTCGAAGTAGCCGATCCGGTCGCGCTCCCAGGTGGCAAGGCGCACCTCCACCGGCAGATTCCCCCACGCCTCGTACCACAGCATGGTCTTGTCTCCCCAGTTGACCATTCCCTGGCCGTGGCTGACCGTGGGCGGCTTGCCGACCACGGCGCCGGCCTCCTCGTAGGCGGGCAGGATCGGGAAGTCCTTGATCGGCTCCGAGAAGTGCAGGGCGTCGTGGCTGACCAGCAGGCCCAGGTCCATGGAGATGAGCTGGCGGTCGCTGCTGGGCGTACCGTGCCAGATGTCGTAGATGCCCAGGATCACGTTGCCGCGGTCCCAGAGGCCGGCCCCCAGGTGCACCTCCTCGCTCTGGTTCCACCTGGCCTTCGGCGCCGAGGACAGCGGGTCGTAGAGCAGCGGTTCCGGCGGCACCATGTCGCGCCGGAAGCCCAGGCACGACGCCTGCGTCCAGGTCTCGAAGTCGTAGGAGGCGAAGGTCGCGAGCGCCCGCCCCGTGGTGTAGTGCGCGCCGCCCTGGCCGTTGACGTAGTAGCAGCCGTTGTGGCGGATCAGCCCGGTCTGCTCCAGGCCGGGGCCGACCGGGTTGTTCGGCGACTCGGTCCAGTTGAGGCCGTCGGCGCTGTAGGCGGCGGCGAACTGGTTGCCGTACGCCTCGCTCTCGAAGACGCACTTGAAGCGCCGCGCCGGGTCGGGGTCGTCCGGCTCGTACATCACCGGCAGGGCGGCGAAGTCGCAGCGGCCGGCACGCAGGTTGACGATGTTGTTGTGCTTGCTGCCGTTGAATTCGATCAGGCCCAGATCGGGCTTGTCCCAGTGCACGCCGTCGGTGCTGGTGGCATAGCAGCAGCGGAGCTGGCCGCCGTTGCCGCCGTCCGCATCGAGCGTGCTTCTGGCCAGGTACCACATGCGCAGCTCGCCGTCGATGGGGATGACGGTGCCGTAGAAGCGGGTGCAGAAGTCGTCGGCTGCCCCCGGCTCGCCGGTGGCGACGACGATCGGGTTGCCGCGGCCGGGGATCTTGCCCGGGATGAGCTGCAGCCGGAGGCCGGCCGAGAACGGGCAACTATAGGTGTCGAACGGGAACAGGACGGCCTCTTCGACGAGGGGGTTGGGGACGCTGTTCTGGACGGTGATCATGCGGTGCTCCTTGGTCGGGCTCCGGGTGGCCCGAGGGTCCGGGACGTCATTGCAGCCAGTAGCTGTACAGGCGCGAGTTGGCCATGTGGAAGCGGACCCGCGCGGGCGCGGCGATGGCGGACAGCGGCCGGCCCCCCGCCTCCCCGCGCCAGCGGATGACCTGATCGGTCGCGTCGGCGCTGACGGCGATGCAGTCGTCGGCGGCATAGCCCGGGATCGGGCGGTAGCCCTCGTCCAGCAGCTCCGCCGCGATGCGGCCGAAGTCGCACTTGGCGTTGACGTGCAGCTCGGCACCGGCCAGCTCGAACGGCACCGTGGTGATGGTGCCGCCGTCGTAGCTGGCGTCGATGGAGGCGAAGCCGTCCAGCCGCAACGTGGCCAGCCCGATGGACATGCCGCCGCGCTCCTGGTCGGGGTCGATTCTGGGCTCGAACTCGCCCACCACCTTGTTGTGGCGGCGGGAGGTGCCCCGGTAGTAGATGTGCAGGCGGTCGCCCACCGGCACCGGCGGGGCGCCGGTGAGCATGATCTGGAAGCGGTCCCAGTCGCCCACCTCGCCCAGCCCGACCAGCGACTCGGCCGCCGGCGCCCGCATCCAGACGTCGCCGTCGCGGCTGGTCAGCAGCCGCAGCGTCTGCGACTGGTGCTCCGCCCGCCGGTCGAAGTGGGTCATGATGCCCAGATACTGCGCGCCGTAGACGAAGCCGTTGTTGTTGTACAGCGACTCCTCGTGGTTGAGCTGGAACAGGAAGCGCTCCGGCTTCGTCCAGGTGACGAAGTCCTCGCTCACCGACATCACCCGCCAGCCGGGGTGGTCGCCGGCGCCGCGCAGCATCGCCACGTAGCGGCGGCGGCGCGTGTCGATCATCATCGCCTGCGCGTCGCCGATCGGCCCCAGGTCGGCGGTGCCCGGCCGCGGGTGGTAGCGGACGATCGGCTCCGGCGTGAAGGTCCAGCGCATGCCGTCGGGCGATGTGCCGGTGTAGATCCCGCTCAGCGGCCCGTCCCAGTCGTAGCTCGCCCAGCCGATCGCCTTGTAGCGGCGCTCGGGGTCGGGATCCATGGGATCCTTCACCATCGTCTCGAAGTGGTCCCTTCCGTCATGGTACTCGGCCGGCACGACGATGTTGTTGTCCTTGTTTCCGAGCGCCTCGTGCAGGCCGAGCACGGGCTTGGTCCAGTTGACACCGTCGTCGGACAGCGCCAGGCACTGCACGTGCTCCTTGTCGGGGGCATACATCCCGGCCATGTACCACGCCTTGAAGACGCCCTCCTCATGGTCGTAGATGACCGAGGCGGTCATGCCGCCCATCCGCTCCCACGGCTCTTCCTGGGCAAGGACGGGAAGGCCGTGCTTGCGGGCCTGGTGGAAGGCGCGGCTCACGTTGTCGCGGCGGGCGACGTCGAGCAGGTCGACGAACAGGCGCCGCTCCCGATTCAGCCGCTCCGGGCTGGTTCCGTCACTCACGCAGCCGAGGGTAGCACGATGGCGGCCCAGCGCCGTCCGGCTACCGGCGCAGGCTGCCCCATTCGCGCACGCCGGCGACAGTGTGCGCTACGTATTCGGTTGACACGATGGGTGCATTCACACATTGAATTCATTGAATGCAAAAGACCTCACCCATGAAACATCTCACGGTTCGCAACGTTCCGGCAGAACTCGCTCGCGCCCTGACGGAAGAGAAGACACGCCGCGGTGTATCCCTGAATCAGGCGGTGATCGATCTGTTGCGGCGCTCGCTCGGGCAGGGTCCGGACGCACCGTATGACAACGGGCTCGGTCACTTGGCCGGTGACTGGAGCGAAGAGGACCTGCGGGAGTTCGAGACCAACACGAAGATGTTCGAGCAGATCGATGAGGAATTGTGGCGCTGATGCGGATCTGCCTGGACACGTCGGCATACAGCCACTTCCGGCGGGGCGTTCCCGAAGCCGTGCGAGCGGTGACACGCGCACGGTGGGTCGGCATGACGGCCATCGTCCTGGGCGAGCTCAGAGTGGGGTTCCGCCTCGGCTCCCGGGCTGTGGAAAACGAGGAGCGGCTTCGCCAATTCCTGGCTGAGCCGGTCGTTGCTGCCCTGGACGTGGATGACGAAGCGGCAGCGCACTACGCGGACATCGTGGTGGAGCTCCGGCGCGCGGGGACGCCGCTCCCCACCAACGACATCTGGATCGCGGCACTGGCAGCGCGAGAGGGAGCCACCGTGGTCACCGCGGACTGCCACTTTGACCGGATCGGGCGTATTGGGTCGCTGATTCTGCCGGTCGAGCCATGGGCCCGGGACCGTGCCCTTGGAGAGGTGTGAACGACGGCTGCACGCTCCGAGCCCACGATACCCGAGAGGATCCCGACACCGACCGTGGGGGGATTCTCCGGGAGGAGTTCCTGGAGCCGCTTGGGATGACCCCCTGTCGTCTCGCTAGGGAACTGCGGGTGGCCACCAGTTCCGTGCTCGACATAGTCCACGGGCGTCGCCGATCCGCCGTGACCCGGCCCGCACGTCCAGGCGGCGGTCCAGGCCGTCGTCCGCGGCCCCCGGCCTGCCAGGGTCGGCCGCGCCAGCAGGGCGCGCAGCCGCCGGCGTCGCTCGCTCCCAGGATCTGGTCGATCGTCAGCGACGTCCACGACAGCGGCCGGCCCGACGCGGGGGCTTTCGCGTGGTGTGACGACCCGGTATCCTGCGAAGCCATGGCTGAGGCGGATCTGGGCGTTCGCGACGCGAAGGGCGAGTGGCAGCCGGCGAATCTCCCGCAGCCGTCCCCGATGTGGGACCGGCCGGTGCGGATGAAGGTGATTCTCAAGGCGATCTTCGGCCACGACGGCATCCTGTGGCCGAAGAACCTGGTCTACATGGGCATCGCGGTGGTTGCGTGGCTCTTTCTGACACCGTCGCTGGAGCGTACCGCCACCTTCCAGGTCGGCTGGATCGCGGAGATCTACCTGCGCAACGTCGCGCTCCTCGTCCTGATCGCCGGCGGCTTGCACCTGCGGCTGTACATCAAGCGCGCGCAGGGGAAGCAGTTCAAGTACAACGGCCGCTGGCTGGCGAAGAAGAACCGGGCGTTCCTGTTCGGCAACCAGACCTGGGACAACATGTTCTGGTCGCTGGTCTCCGGCGCCGGCATCTGGACCGCGTACGAGGCGGTGACCCTGTGGATGTACGGCAACGGCTGGCTGCCGCGGGTCGAGTGGCGGTCGCCGGCCGGCATCGCCTACTGCTCGCTGATGATGATCGCGGTCCTGTTCATACGGCAGATGCACTTCTACTGGACGCACCGGTGGACGCACTGGAAGCCGCTCTACAAGATGGCGCACTACCTCCACCACCGCAACGTCAACATCGGCCCGTGGTCGGGGCTGTCCATGCACCCGATCGAGCACCTGATCTACTTCTCCGGCGTGCTCGTGCACTGGGTGATTCCGTCGCACCCCATCCACGCGGTGTTCCACCTCATGCACACCGGGCTGAGCCCGGCGGCCGGCCACTCCGGGTTCTCGGAGTTCGTGCTAAAGGACGACAAGACCGTCAGCAACGGCGGCTACTTCCACTACCTGCACCACCGCTACTTCGAGTGCAACTACGGCAACGAGGGCGTGCCGCTGGACAAGTGGTTCGGCAGCTTCCACGACGGCTCGGCGGAGGCGCACGCGGCCATGCGCGGCCGACGCAAGGGGCTGGGGTTCCGGGACGGCCAGGCACGGGAGAAGACCGCCGTTCGGGAGAAGACCACCGCGGCGGCGGGATAGAGACCCGGGCGGCGCCCGGGGTTGGGGGTAGCGACGAAATACTCGGACATGGGCGATTGGCTCGCTGAGGCGCTCGGTCTCGCAGGCTACGCGGACGGGGCGATCCACGCCGGTGCGGACGGCGCGATGGCGCTCGGCATGCAGCAAGGGCCGCGCCCGGAGCAGCAGGATTGCGGCGTGGCGCTGCTCTGGGTGCCGCGCGGCGGCGTGTTGTCACCCCACGGTGCGGCCGTGGTCGCAGACGGCATGGGAGGCATGGAGGACGGCGGCTGGGCGAGTCGCCGCGCCGTGCAGATCGTCGTCGAGCGGTGCCTCTCCGGGGACCACGATACTCCCCGCGACGTGCTCGCCGACGCCCTGGTTGCCGCGCAACGGGAAGTGGTGGAGGCGCTCCGCGGCCGGGGCGGCACGACCCTGACCGCCGCGGTCTGGAAGCGGCGGAACGGAATGCTCGTGCATGTCGGCGACACCCGCGCGCACCTGATCGAGCCCGGGCGCCCCTTCCGGTGCCTGACCACCGACCACACCCGCGCCGGTCTGGAGGACGCGCTGGAGCGGCTGACCACGGGCCGGCCCGAGGAACCGTATAGGCCGACCGAGCCGGACAGCAGCCTGCTCGACGCGATCGGCATACCGGAAGGAATCCTCGCCGAGCGGCACATCCTGCACACCCCGGCTGAAGGCAGGGTCGTCATGACCTCCGACGGCGCGCACGACCCGATCCGCTGGACTGGGACCGCCGCCTTCGAAGAGGAAGGGGACGAGGAGCGCTGGACCGCGCGGCGGAGCGTGGAGGCGATCTGGGATCGCCTGGCGGACGAGACGCTGACGGACAACGCCACGGTCGTCGCGATCGAGCCCGGCCGGGCGCTGCAGCACGCGGCAGACGAGCTCCGCTTCGGCGACGTGGTGCTGGTCGGACCGACGGGCGTGCTGCGCGAGACGCTGGAGCGCTGACGTCGATCGGGTGAGCTACCCCGGCGGCGAAGCCTCGCCTGAGGCACCGATCGCATCCAGGTACAGGTCCACCGGATTCTTCTGAAACGGCGCGCGGTGCTGCGCCGCGATCCTCCCCTGGTCGATCACCACCAGGGTGTCGCCGATCGTGTCGAACACCTCCGCCACGTTGCTGGCCACGAAGATCGTGCGCCCTTCCTCACGGAGCCGCATCAGCGTCCGGCTCAGGGCGATGTTGGCAAGGACGTCCAGCCCGTTGTGCGGCTCGTCGAGCAGGATGTTGGCGGGGTTTCCGATCAGCGCGGCGACGAGCTGCACCTTCTTCTTCATTCCGGTGGAGTAGCTGTCGAACGAGTCGTCGATGAAGGCGTCCGCTTCCAGCTCGGTGATGAACCGCTCCAGTGCCGCATAGGCGTCGCGCTCGCCGGTCTTCAGGAGGCTCAGGTACTCCAGGTTCTCGCGGCCGGTGAGCCGCGCGAAGAAGTAGTCCTCATTCGGAAGGAACCCAAGTTGACGCTTCAGCGTGTAGATGTGGTCGTACTTCCACAGATCGTTCCCGTCGACCAGCACCGTGCCTGAGTCCGGGGCCAGCAGCCCCATGATCAGGCGCATCGTGGTGGTCTTGCCGGATCCGTTGCGCCCCAGCAGGCCGGTCACCCCGGGCTCGATCCGCAGGCTGACATCGAACACGCCCTTGCCGTTCCGGAATGTCTTGCCCACGCCCTGGAGCTCGATCACGTCGCCGCCGCCCAGTCTTCGACGGTCGAGTCCTGGTACCTGATCGAGGCTCCCGGATACAGAAACGCCAGGACCAGCAGCACGAAGCCTGCGTAAGCGACGAGGAAGGCGGATCCGGGAACGGCGGCGGCAACGGCCAGGAAGAGCCCTGCGGTCATGATGAACCCGGAGACGAGCAGTCCGAAGAGTCGCAAGCTGTAGAGATACCGAAACGGGATCAGCCATGCCACCAGCGCCAGGAACACCCCCTGAGAGAGGAGCACGAGCAGGGCCCCGAGGCCCATCCCGACCGCCACACCGATCGATCCGACGATCGCCGCTGCCGCGAAGTATCCCATGCAGTGGGGGGCGAGCATCGCGTACGTGAGCCGGCCGAACGTCACCAGCGTCGTCCTGAAGAATACCAGGCGCTGACGATCGAACGTGGGGAGCACCGGAGTGGCGGACATCGCTGCCATGTACATGCACGCGATGATCGTCGCCGCAAGAGTCTCCTCCGGAATGCCGGTGAGCAGAAGGACAGCGGTGCCCACGAACAGCGCGAGCGCGACCAGTATCGGGATCGCGGACTCCCGGCGGAGCAGGAACTCCTTCGCGTAGAGCCTCGCCTCCACCGGCCACGGCCGCAGCAGCCGGATGATCGCCGAGCGGTCACTCCTCCGCGATACCCCACTGACAAGGAAGCGCTGAATGCTCGTGGGATCCACACGCCCGATCACCACCGTCCAGCACACCATGCACGCGGCAATGTTCATCGGCAGCAGCACGAAGTCTGCCTCCCGCCACTGGCGAAACATCAGCAGTTCCACACCCACGAATGCCATGAACACCGCGGCGGCAAGCACCCCGTCCTTCCGCCTGCGCTGCCACAGCTCCGCGATCACGGTCGCCGCCAGGTAGTGCAGCACCACCGCGACAGCATCACTGGCCACGTGCAGGACGGCCCGGTCGATCGACGGCGACAACCGCAGGACGAACGGCAGAACGAAGGCGATGAAGAGCACCTCCGCGCCCAACGGCTTGCCGGCATTGGCCAGGAGGAGCAGCCGCAACCCATCTGCCGGCCTGAGTGGAGTCGAGGAGCAGAACGTGACCATCCCCTGACGCTTCCGCAGACCGGCCACCAGGAACCCGACCACGAGCTCCAGGGTAAGGGCGCGCAGGTGGTGCAGCGACACGTCCACCGGAATCAGCCCTCGCCGTACCGCCGTGAAGTAGCTCCCGTACGCTGTCGCGAACAGGCCGACAATCGTCACGGCCCCGATCACCGTCAGCGGCGTGACTCCCGTCGTGAAGTACCTGACCGCCGGTCTCACGTGGTAGCGCACGAACAGACCGATCACCGCCGGACCATCGCCCGGCAGGCGAGCGGGTTGTCAAGGCGGCGCCGGGCGACGTTCAATCGATCCGGTATGGAACAGGGCACCGGTATGACCGAGTCGCAGTGCGCGGAGCTCCACGAACGGGGCTACCTGATCCTCCCGGGGTTGCTGCCGCGAGCGGCGATCCAGCCCCTCGCGGACGACCTGGCCGCCGCGGTGGAGCAGGCGGTGGAGCAGCTCGTCATCTGGGAGCGCCTGGACCCGGCCGCCACCTTCGCGGACGAGCCCTTCGACCGGCGCCTGGCCGCGGTCGCCGCCGAGCTGGACGAGGAGTCCCTCGCCTGGATCTGGCGCCGGCTGCACAGCAAGCGGCACAAGACCGCCGGCATGTACGCGCTGCGCACCCACCCGGCCCTGCTCGACGCGGTCGAGTCCGTGATCGGGCCGGAGATCCTGGCCCATCCGCAGACGGTGCTGCGGGTGAAGCTCCCCGAGCACGACCCCGCCGACGTGCCCTGGCACCAGGACGACGCGTACCTGGCCGAGGACATCGGCGACACCGTGATCCTCAACCTGTGGATCCCGCTGACCAGCGCCATGCGTGAGAACGGCTGCCTGGAAGTGATCGCCGGTTCCCACCGGCAGAGCGTTCCGCACCGGCTGGAGACCAGCATCCCCGGCGTCGTCGCGTACCACGGCATCGAGGACGGGGACCTGCCGGACGGCGAGCGCGTCACCTGCGAGATGCAGCCGGGCGACGCCCTCATGACCATGGAGCGGGTCGCGCACCGCTCGCTGCCGAATACGTCGGAGACGGTGCGCTGGAGCCTCGACACCCGCTACTGCCGCCTCGGCGGACCGACCGGACGCAGCAACGTCCCCGGCTTCGTGGCCCGCAGCCGCAGGCACCCGGAGTCGGTGACGCGCAACCATCGCGAGTGGGTGAGCCTGCTGCTGGCGGCCGGCGTCAGTCCGGGCGAGACCGGAGAGCCGCCTCCGCTGTCGGACGCGAACCGCCTGCACGGCGAGTGGCGGACCGACGCCCCGCGGGCGGAGCTCGCGCCGCGCGCCCGGATCGAGGAGGGCGCGGACGCGGAGCAGGAGTTGGTCCTGAAAGGGACCGGCGACCTTCACGCCTTCGGCTGCTGGCACCGTCCGGTGCGCCTGGTCCCCGGCTGCTGGTACCGCGCGAGCGTGCAAGCCCGCCCGGAGAACATCGAGCGCCCCGCCCTCTCGGTGTTCGCCCAGTGTGCCGGCCACTTCCTGACGCCACGGCTGCTGCGTTCCTCCGAACAGAGGGCCGCGCCGGCGGGCACGCTGTCCCTGGAGTGCACGTTCCGGCACGAGCCCCACCCATCCGAGCACGAGCGCATGGAGCTCTATCTGCGCGCCGCACCGAGCGGCCGGATCGCGTGGTCGCGCGCCGTGGTCACCCAGGTCCCGCGGCCCCCGGCGCGCATCGCGCGCATTGCCACCATCCGCTTCGGCGAGCCGCCCGCGTCCCTGACCATGGGCGAGCAGCGCGAGCGGATGGCCGCCAAGCTCGACCAGGCCGGGTCGATGGGGGTGGACATCGCCGCCCTCACCGAGTTCTCCCCCGTGCAGGGCGTCCCCGAGCGCGCCTACGGGTCATGGGCGGATGCCGCGGAGCCGGTCCCCGACGGCCCTGTCTGCCGGGTACTGTCCGAGGCCGCGCGCCGGCACCGCATGCACGTGATCGCCGGCGTCATCTGCCGTCGCGGTCCGCACGTGTTCAACACGGCGGTCCTGTTCGACCGCTCGGGCGAGCTGCTGGGCTGCTACGACAAGACCCACCTGACCTTCGGTGAGCTGCGCGGCGGCATCTCCTGCGGCACCGAGTACCCGGTCTTCGACCTGGACGTCGGGCGCGTGGCGCTGCACATCTGCTACGACGAGTGGTTCCCGGAGGTGGCCCGCTACTACGCGCACCTCGGGGCGGAGATCCTGTTCCTGCCGGTGGCCGGCGGCAAGCCGATCACGTGGCGCACGCGCGCGCTCGACAACCGCCTCTACTTCGTCGCCGCCGCGACCGGCCCGCCGAGCATGATCATCGATTCCTCCGGGGCGATCATCGCCGAGATCCACGGCGACGGCGTCGCGTGCGCGGACATCGACCTGGCCGACCGGCAGACCAACGCGTACGGCGACCCGACACTGAGCCGCGGCATGCCCTGCATCGCGCCGCAGATGCGCATGACCACCGACGACCGCCTGCTCACGGACCTGCACCGGCTGATGTACGACGCCACCGGAGACACCACCGCCCCGGATCCGCCGAGATGAGCGCCCGCGACCTGCGCTTCGGCCTGATCGGCTGCGGCAGCCTGGGCGCCGTGCACGCGCGCTGCGTGCGTGAGGTGGGCGGCGCCCGCTTCACGGCCTTCGCCGACGTGGTGCCGGCCGCGGCCGAGGGGCTTGCGGCCGAGCACGGCGGCTACGCGACCACCGACATCCCGCTGCTGCTCGCCGATCCCGACCTGGACGCCGTCTACATCTGTACCCACCACGACTCGCACGCACCGCTGGCCATCGCGGCGGCGCGGGCCGGCAAGCACATCCTGATCGAGAAGCCGCTGTCGCTGTCGGTCGAGGAATGCGAGGCGGTGGCCGCCGCGGTCGAGGAGGCCGGCGTGTGGCTGATGCCGGCCTTCAAGATGCGCTACTACCCGCTCCTGCAGAAGGCGCGCGAGTTCGTCCCCGAGCCTCAGGTGATCGTCGGCCAGATGATGGACGACCGCTGGCGCGACGACGCCTGGGCGCAGGACCCGGTGCGCGGCGGCGCCAACGTCTACAGCCAGGGCTGCCACACCACCGACGTGATCCGCTGGATGGCGCGCAGCGAGCCGGAGCTGTTATGGGCGGCAGGCGGCGCCATGACCCACCCCGGCCACCCGCGCATCGACCAGTGCGTGGCCTCGATCCGCTTCCGCTCCGGGGCCGTGGCGAGCTGGATCCAGGGCGACGCGGCCCTGGGCCACATGACCAGCAAGTTCTTCCTGGAGCTGTTCGGCGGCGGCCGCAGCGTGCAGCTCCACGACCGCTTCAAGCAGGCCACGTTCAACGACGGCCAGCGCCAGTGGTCGGAGCGGGTCGAAGAGGAGGAGGGCTTCCTGCTGGAGAACCGCGAGTTCATCACCGCCCTGCGCGCCGGGCGGACCCCGCAGCTCGACGCCACCGACGGCATCCAGGCCACGCGCATCGTGCTGGCCGCCGACCGGGCCATCCGCACCGGCGAGGTGCAGCGGCTGTGAATGACACTCCGGACCTCGACCCGCCCGATCTGGACTTGACCGATCTGGACTTGAACGCCGTCGAAGAGCGCTGCCGGGACGCGAGCGACCAGCTCGCCTCCTTCGAGCTCGATCTGCTGGACTGGTGCCACCGGCGTCACAAGCCGACGGCGTTCCGTCGCGACCTGCGGCGCCTTCGCGCCGTGGCGGACGAGATGCCCGACTGGTGGCGCGGCCCGGCCGAGGCGCAGGTGATGGCGGCCGCGGTCATGCGCCGGCCCGACCAGATACGGAGAGTCCGCGCGGGGATCGACGACTCCCTGGGAGCCGGCGCACGGCGACTGCTGCGCCAGTTCGGGAAGGCGCCCTGGTTCTGGTCGGTGTTCTCGGTGATCGAGCCGCTGCGCGGCGACTTCTACCACGTAACCGAGCATCTTTCCGAGAGCGATACGCTGCTGTACTCGGCCGCTCTCACCACGACCTATCGGCAAGGCTCTCGCCTGTTCTTCACGCTGTCGTTCTGGAACGGCGTCTGCTGCCAGACGTTCGGTCCGCTCCACTACTTTCGCGGATTCGAGGCGGCCGACTTCACCTACCTGGCCAAGGCGTTGCTTCCCGACGTCCTCGAGAGCCAGGGAACGGAAGCGGTCGTCGCAGCGAGGCCGGCTCATTTCCTCCTGCTCGACCGCTGGGCGGAGATACCACTCGTGGCTCATGCGGGCGTCCCACTCCACGTATGCGCGCACGAGGCGCGCGTGGACGCGTTCGACCTCAGCGACTACGCCGGCGACCTCGGCCTGTGGGAGAGCAACGCCGCAGAGGGCCTGTTCAAGGCAAGCCTGGAGGACAGCAACCCGCCGATGGAGTGCGCGGACATCTTCCACGACCGGCCGCGACGACGGCTGCTCGTGGTTACGAACGCGTTGGAGGACTACCGGGACATCGCTCGCCTGCTGAGCGACAGGGTCGGCCTTCCCGACGATCCAGACTGGTATGCCAGCATGAACATGGTGCTGGCGGCCAGCCAGATCGCCAACAAGGAACACCCGTCGATACCCTACGAACGACGACTCGACAAGCCCGATCGACACGTCCGGGAGACCGATCTGGAGCCGATCAACGCCCTCATGCGTGAGCTGGCCCGCTGCCGCAACTTCGGGGAGGACTATGCGCTTGACGAGCTCGCTGCGCGCTTCGGTCTGACGCTGGAGACGGCACGCGAAGTCGAGGTTCAACTGAAGGACCTCAATGAGATCCAAGAGGTCGACATCGACGGAGGAATCCCCGATTTCCTCCCGCCTCCGCCGGCTCGGCGGCGGGAGCTGCAGTTGCTGCCCGCGCAAAGCGACGTCTTCGTTCTGGACTATGGAGCCGCCGCGCAGCACGCGTACGCCGAGCGCCGCGAACGCGTTCGCGACCTGGTAGCCGAGCAAGGATCGGCCGGCGGCGATGGCGAGCCGTCGTTGGCCGGGCTGCCCCGGCTCCTGGAGGACCTGTTCTTCGCGAGTTGGCAGGCGCGCGATCCGATCGTGCTGACCTATACCCTTTTTCTCCTCTGCCGAGCGGGTGACACGCCGCGCAGCGTGCGCGACTACGCGGTCGAGGTGCTGCGCACGTTCTGGCAGGTGCTGCTCCCGAGCAGGGCGAGATCGCAACTGGAGGGCTTCATCGACAAGTACGGACTGTTCTGCTGGGAGGTGCTGGAACCGCTCGGTCTGATCGAGATCGAGGATGCGGTGGATCGAACCGGCGCCGCCGAGGCTGCCTATCGCATGTCCGGAGGTCCGTTGCTCAAGGCGTTCATGCGCCTGAGTCCGGAGTGGCAGTAGATGCGCCTGGTTCAGTATCGATCGGCGTCAGGCATGCGGCGGTTGGGTGTCGTGCGCGACCGCGACCGGGTCGACGAGCTCGCCGGCGTCGCGTCGGTCCTTGAGCTGGCCCGGTCGGCAGACGCGACCGGCCACCCGCTGGTCGACATGGTGGACGGTTACGACCGCGCAGCCCGCATCGACTACCAGGCGCTGGTCGACGAGCGGCGCCTGCTGCCGCCGATCGACCACCCCGATCCCGCCCACCTAATGATCTCCGGCACCGGCCTCAACCACACCGGCAGCGCCATGGCGCGCGACGCCATGCACGGCGGATCGGGCTCGGGGGACGACGTCGACGACGAAGGCGTGACCGACTCGATCCGCATGTTCCGGCTCGGCGTCCGCGGCGGCAAGCCGCCGGCCGGCGCCATCGGCGTGGCCCCGGAGTGGTTCTACAAGGGCGACGGCAGCATCCTCATCCCGCCGGAGCACGAGCTGCCCGTGCCCGGCTTCGCCGGCGACGGCGGCGAGGAGGCGGAGGCAGTGGCCATCTACCTGATCGGCCGCGGCGGCCGCCCACGCCGCGTCGGCTTCGCGCTCGGCAACGAGTTCGCCGACCACGTCATCGAGCGCCAGAACTACCTGTACCTCGCCCACTCCAAGCTGCGCGCCTGCTCGATCGGTCCCGAGCTGCTGCTCGGCCCGCTTCCGGAGTCAGTCCAAGGCGAGGTACGCGTGCGCCGCGGCGGCACGGCGCTCTGGCAGGCCGCCTTCCTGACCGGCGAGGCCAACATGACCCACACCCTGGCCAACATGGAGCATCACCTGTTCAAGTACGACCTGTTCCGCCGCCCCGGCGACCTCCACTGCCACTTCCTGGGCGCCCCCATCCTGAGCTGCGCCCACGGGATCGAGCCGCAGCCCGGCGACCGCTTCGAGATCGAGTCCCATCACTTCGGCCGCCCGCTACGAAATCCCCTGGCGGCCCGTGGCGAGGAGCGCCTGATCACGGCCGCTCCGCTCTGAACCTGCATGAAGCCACTCGACCGGACGTACGGGGAGCTGATCAGGCTGGATCCCAACGACAACGCGTCGGCGGAGACACTGCAACGGCTACCGCTCGGCGCGTCTGCTGCCCAAGGGGGCGTCGACGAGGCGTTCCTGCAGGATTTGCTGTTCCGCTTTCCGGAGACGCTGCCGACCGACGCCATCGACGCGGCATACGCGGGGGCCGTCCCGGTATGTCGCGAGCTGAGCACCCAGGCCGGTTACGTCGACGCGCTGTATGTGAACCGTCTCGGCAGGCTCACGCTCGCGGAGTTCAAGCTCTGGCGCAACCCGCAGGCACGGCGCGAAGTGATCGGGCAGATCCTCGACTACGCCAAGGAGCTTGCGTCCTGGGGCTACGAAGACCTTCAACGCGAGGTGTCCAAGACCCTCAAGAGAACCGGCAATGTGCTGTACGAGCTGGTACGAGAGCAGGCGCCGGACGAAGCCGCGTTCGTCGACCGCGTGACCCGCCATCTGAAACGCGGCGAATTCCTGCTGCTGATCGTCGGCGACGGAATCCGGGAAGATGTCGAGCACATCGTCGATTTCGTGCAGAGGCACAGCGGCTTGCACTTCAATCTCGCCCTGGTGGAGGCCGCCCTGTACCGCGACCATACCGGTCACATCATCGTTCAGCCTCGGATCCTTGCGCGAACCGAGATCATCCGGCGAGACGTCATCGAGCCGGAAGTCGGGCCGCATCCCGTCAGTGGCGATAGCGACGACCAGGATGAACCTCTGTCGGATCAGGAAGCATTCAATCTTCGGTTCTGGAAGGCCGTGGTACATGATTATGCGTTTTCGGATCCTACCGTTGACGTCCTCGAAGCAGGCAAGTACGCAACTATAGGCGTAAAGGTGCCGAACTCCGGATTTGGTGGTTGGGGGTTGCAATTCGTCGGGTTCCTCGACCGCAATCGATCTCATGTCGGCTGTTATCTGTCCTGTCGAAAGGACCAGCCACGCGCCGTGCGAATCTTTGAGGAGATCGAAACGTCCTTGGAGGAACTGCGAGGGGAGCTTGGAAGTGACCTCACTCGATGGGTCACGCAGGGCCGCCCACGAGTCGGGTTCCATCGACGGACCAAGCTCGCATTTCTGTCCGAGGACGAACGCAGCGCTGACTTCCTTGAAGCCGTCTCCTGGATGCAAGAGCATCTGAATACCCTCGTCAGCACGCTCCATCCCCGCCTTCAGCGCATGATCTCCGCCGCAAGCTGACGCTCACCGGGATCGCGCTATGCCGGGCATTCATCATCCCCCGTGTTACAGTCAACCGTGGCCGGAGAATCGATGGCACCCCAGACGTTGACGACTTCGGCGGCGCTCTCTGCCGCCGAAGTGGAGCGGTTTCGGCGCGACGGCTATCTCGGGCCTTACTCCCTGTGCTCGCCGGACGAGATGGCCGCGATGCGGCCGAGGATCGAGCGGGTTCTGGAGACCGATCCTCCCGTGTCGCACAACCGTGTCCACAACCGTCACCTGGACAGCCGCGCCGTGTACGACCTGTCCACCGACCCGGCGATCGTCGAGCGCATGGTCGCCCTGTACGGGCCCGACCTGCTGCTGTGGCGCACCAACTTCTTCGTCAAGAACCAAGGCAGCAAGGCGATCCCCTGGCACCAGGACTTCCACTACTGGCCGCTGGAGCCGCCGGTCATCATCTCCGCCTGGATCGCCGTGGATCCGTCCACCCGACAGAACGGCAACCTGCAGGTGATCCCGGGATCGCACCGCACCATCGTCCCTCACGTCGAGGCGTCCCCGGACATGCAGTTCCAGGTGATGGCCGATGCGGGCTACTACGATCCCGGCGACCTGACCGACCTGGAGATGCGGCCCGGCGAGTTCATCCTGTTCAACGAACGCACCCTGCACCACTCGGAGGCCAACCAGTCCGACCTGCGCCGCATCGGGCTGGCGGTGCGGGCGATCATCCCCATCGTCAAGGTCCTGGAATACGACTCCCCGGACCATGCCCTGCAGGTCATCCACGGCACCGACACCATGGGCCTCAATCGCCTCGCTCCGCCGCCGGCTCCATAGCCGACGCGCAGAACCACGGCGTCTGCCCGCGCCGGCACCGGGGCAACCTCTGCAGAGCAGCTCTCGCCTACCGCTCGCACACCGGCCGCATTTCTTGTATACGATTGATGCTACGATCGGCGCCCGAAAGCTGAAGACGACGGAGCATGCACGATGGCCATCAACCTCGTCCACAGAAAGGACCTCGACGACAGAGTCGAGAGACTGGCCGCGCAGCTTGGCCTGTCCGGCCGCGGCAGAAAGACCGCGATCATCGAGCGGGCCCTGACGGTCCTCGAAGAGCAGGTGGCGCACTCACATCCACAGCGTGCCGACATCGAGGCGTCGCTCAACCGGTATATCCGAGCCGGCAGAGACCTGCGGGAGCGATATGCTGAGGGCAGCGGACCGCCACTGTCGCAGGCTCTGCAGGAAGCGCTCTACGACGGTGTCGAAGCCGCCGGCCATGCGACAGGCGATCCTCATCGGCAATCAACACAGCCCGGCTCGGAAGCCGATCCCACTCCACTTCGCGGGTCTCGGAGTCCGAGCTAGCCATAGGCCAAGTCACGGTCGGCTTGTTTGAGCCACCGATCCGCTTTTCGGTTGGGTGCCTTCGATTCGGTGTCCTGTCCGGACGGCGTGCTTCACGAAGTACCGGCCCTCCTCCGCGAGCATCTCGTCCAGCTCGGTGGGCGTGTAGATGAGCAGGTCGGCCGCCCCGAACTCGAGGCGCAGATCCATGACCTCGCGTATACGATCGAAGAACGGCAGCGAGGTATCGCGCACCAGGATGACGTCGATGTCGCTGTGCTCGTCGGACGTGCCGGCGGCGACCGAGCCGAACACGTAGGCCGTGATGAACTTGCCCGCGTGACGGGCAAAGATCGCCTTGGCCGTATCCAGGTTCATGCCTGAGGATCGCACGAAAGGCGATAGGCGATGATCTCGACGGCCCGGAGCCGGCTCAGGAAGCTCTCCCACGGCACGATGCGGATGCCGCCGACCTCGCGCTCCACCGGCTCAGTGCTCACCACCGGTGCTGCGCGCGGCCGGCCGAGCACGTTCGCCCTGCGCTTCAGCTTACCCGCGCTCGAACCGCACAGGATGAACCGCAAGCCGCGGTTCTCGATGAGCCGAGGACTTCGTCCAGCAGCTCGGGACCCTTGGCACCTGCGCACGCAGAAGCCCGCCGTGGTGGTAGACTCGCTGCCGATGGCTGATCACGATGAGAACATGACCGCGCAAGGTCGCAGGAGAGGCTTCTGGAGCGGCGTCGGCGTGCCGGCGGCGCTGTGCGCCACCCTGCTTGCCCTGACTTCGCTGTCCGGCTGCAGTGTTACTGTGGTGGGCTCCCAGCGAAATCCGTTCGTGGGGGAGTGGCACGCCGAGTTTCCAGCATCCAGTGGCCGCATCTCATACACGTACGAATTCGAGAGAGACGGCAGCTACCGCTACATCAGCGCGTCGGCCAGTGGCGCGGGAAGTCTCCGGATCGAGATCGAGGGCACCTACGACTACGACGACGACACCCTGATCCTGACCCCCAGAGCCACCAGCGTTACTCCGTCACGGCTCACGTACGAGTTTGTCAATGACGAAGAGCTGCAGCTCGAATCGGAGATCGATACGGGTCTCACGATCACCTTGACCTACCACCGCCACCCCTAGCGCGGCCATGCCTGTCGACGCCGCCACGCTCGGCGAGCGCTTTGCCGAGGAGGGGTTCGTGATCGTCCGCGGTGCGTATGCCGGCAAGGTGCGCGAGCTTCGGCGGATCTGCGAGGGGGCGCTTGCCCGCTTCGTCACGACCGGGACCGAGGACAACCAGCCGAGCGGCCGCAACTACTCGGCCAGGGCGCGCATGCTCATTCACCTCAACCACCCGGACTACCACCGCGAGCGGCCGGCGGACCTGGCCACCGTGCTCAACGCCGTGGCCGGCGGGGACGCGATGGCGGTCGCCACGGCCATCCTGGACGAGCCACCGCTGTTCCTGCAGTGCAACCTGTACTTCGAGCCGCCGCGCGAATCGTGGGTCGGCGGCTGGCACCGCGACTGCCAGTACGACAAGTTCGACCTGCGTCCGGACGCGGACACCGAGCGCATCGTCCTGAGCGAGGCGGTGCCGGCGCGGGAGGTGCACATGCACATCTGCCTGTGCGACTCGGCCGCCACGGAGATCGTGCCCGGCTCCCACCGGCGCTGGGACACCCCCGGAGAGTACGAGGTCCGCGTCAACGATTACTGGTCGGACGCCATGCCCGGCAGGGAGCCGATCCGGCTGCAGGCCGGCGACCTGGCGTTCTTCCACGTCAACTCCATCCACCGCGGCCTGTACAGCCGGCGCAAGCGGCGCCGCACCATCGCGGTCACCTGGGGGACGGCGTCGCGACCGCGGCCCGCCACGCGCGAGGACATGAACGGGCTCGGCGGCTACGTCGCCAGTTACCAGCCGTGGTTCACCGATCCGGCCTACCTCGAGGACACCACCCCGGAAGCGCGCCAGACCTTCGAGCGGTTCACGGCAACGTACCGGGAGTCCTGGGACGAGTCGTTCACGGCCGACCTGAGCCCGGATCTGCGCCGCTTCTTCGCCGCACGGCTCGCGGGGGGTTGAGCGGCCCGCCATTCACGCGGACTTACCGCATCCCAACGTGCCGAGATCGAGGCGTCCATATGCCGGTGTACATCCAGGCGGCGTACCTGGAGTCGAGGACCCGATCGCTGGAGACGGCTGCCGAAACCGTCACCTATCGACCGGCGAAAAATTGCTTCAATCGATTCTTATTATTACATTTACTTCGTGCCAGTCGCCACTGGGAGCACCGAGATTCACTCCACCGTATCCGGCCTCTCCGACGACCGTCTCCTGGAGCAGACCGGCAACCTCGCGCGCCTCGACCACCAGGTCCACGTCTTCGTCATCGATCACCTGTGCGAGATCGAAGCCCGCCGCCTCTACCTGGACCGCGGCTTCTCAAGCCTCTTCGACTACGTCAAGCGCGGCCTCGGCTACA
>JAPOQV010000240.1 GCA_026710565.1 Spirochaetaceae bacterium
AGGCCGGCGATGCGGATGATCGGTTCCTTGGGGGTCGCCTGGTCGGGGTCTGCCATGCGGGGTTCCCTTGTTCCTTTCGCCGGGGGGTGTCGAGCCGGTCCTCCAGGTTGTTCGAGTAGCGCGACATGGAGAAGCAGATCACGAAGAAGAACAGCGCCGCGATCAGGAAGGTCTCGTGATCGACCTTGCCGATCCAGTCCGGGTTGGTCTGCAGGAGCCGCGCCTGGCCCAGGATGTCGAACAGGCCGATCGTGACCACCAGGGTCGTGTCCTTGAACAGGCCGATGAAGGTGTTGACGATGCCAGGAATCGAGATCTTCAGCGCCTGCGGCAGGATCACCAGGCGCATCACCTTCCAGTAGCTCAGGCCGACCGCCTTGGCCGCCTCGTACTGGCCGTTCGGGATCGCCTGCAGGCCGCCGCGGATCACCTCCGCCATGTAGGCCGAGGAGAACGCCGTGATCATCACCATGACGCGGATGAGCTGATCGAGCGAGAGGCCCGGCGGCAGGAACAGCTCCAGGATGATGAGCGCCACGAACAGCAGCGTGATCAGCGGCACGCCGCGTATCACCTCGATGAAGCCGATCGAGGCAATGCGGACCACCGGCAGGGTCGAGCGCCGGCCGAGGGCCAGCAGGATGCCGATCGGCAACGACAGCACGATGCCGGCAAGCCCCGCCACCACGTTCAGCATGAAGCCGCCGATCTGGTCGGTAGAGATGCTGCGGATGCCGAACAGGCTGCCGACCACCTGGCCCGTCTCGTCGCGTACCGGCAATCCGCCGATCAGCAGGAAGGTGGCGATCACCACGTACGCGATCGAGAACCGGCGGCCGTAGCGGACGTACGGGAGCTTGTCGAACAGCACGTAGGCGACGGCGGGAATCAGCAGGATCGCCGCGACGTTGACCCGCCAGTACGAGTCGGAAGGGTAGAAGCCGTAGATAAACTGGGTGATGCGCTGGTCGATCCACGCCCAGCAGGCGCCCGCCGCCGTGCACTCCTCACCGGCGGCGCCGCTGAAGTCGGCGTTGAAGAGCGTCCAGCCGAGCAGGGGAGGCACGACCCGCCACAGCAGCAGCAGCGCGGCGATGGTCAGCACGGTGTTCAGCCAGCTCGAGAACAGGTTGGCGCGCAGCCAGCCGATCACGCCCACGGTGGTGACCGGGGCCGGGCGGCCCGGCACCATCTGCGCCCGCGTCCGAAAGAACGAGCGGTCTGCGGGGTCCTGTCGCGCCTCGGGTTCGCTCATCAGCGTTCCAGACGATTCATCGTTCCAGACGATTTCATCGTTCTACCAGCGCGATGCGGCGGTTGTACCAGTTCATGAACGTGGAGGTGAGCAGGCTCAGGGACAGGTAGACGACCATGAACATGGAGATCACCTCGATGGCCTGGCCGCTCTGGTTGAGGATGGTATTGCCGACGGAAACCAAGTCCTGGTAGCCGATGGCCACCGCCAGCGAGGAGTTCTTGGTCAGATTCAGAAACTGGCTGGTCAGCGGCGGGATGATGGCGCGCAACGCCTGCGGCAGGATGATCTTGCGCAGCATGAGCCCGGGCGGCAGGCCGAGCGCGCCGGCCGCCTCGGTCTGTCCCTTGCTGACCGACAGGATGCCGGCGCGCACGATCTCGGAGATGAAGGCGCCGGTATAGGTGGACAGGGCGATCCACAGGGCGACCAGCTCCGGCGTGACGTTGAAGCCGCCCTGCAGGTTGAACCTGCCCATCACCGGCATGTCGAAGGTGACGGGGCGTCCCATTATGAAGTACACGACCACCGGCAACCCGACGATCGCCGCCAGTCCGGTCCAGCCCACGGGGAACTTCTCTCCGGTCGCGTCCTGGCGCGCCTTGGCCCAGCGCGAGAGGATGACGGTCCCCGCGATGGCGACGACCAGTGCGATCAGGATCACGATCGCGCCGGAGCCGAACACCGGCGCCGGCATCCGCACGCCGCGGTTGCTGAGGTACACGGTTTCGGCGATGGAGATGCTCTCGCGCACCCGCGGAAGCGCCAGCAGGATCACCCACCAGAAGATGATCTGCAGCAGCAGCGGCACGTTGCGCGTGAACTCGACGTAGACGGTGACGATGCGGCTGACCAGGAAGTTGCTCGACAGGCGCAGCACCCCGGCCAGGAAGCCGATGACGGTGGCCGCGACGATGCCCAGGGCCGCCACCAGGACGGTGTTGAGGCCGCCGACGATGAACGCCTTCCCGTAGGTGTGCGTCGAATCGTAGGCGATCAGACGCTGGTTGATGTCGAAGGCAGAGGTATCGAACAGGAAGCCATAGCCTGGAGAGAGTCCGGTTCTCTGCAGATTGGCGATCGTGTTGGAGACGACGAACGCGATGAACAGCGCCGCCCCCAGCACCAGCAGGAACTGAAGGGCGAAGCTGCGCGGAGTACCGCCCAAGAGCGGTACTCCGCGGCCAGACGGCCTAACGGAACGGCGGCGCGTAGAGGATGCCTCCATCCGTATACAGCGCGTTCAGCCCGCGCTGCAGACCCAGCGCGGTGTCCGGGCCGACGTAGCGGTCGAAGATCTCGCCGTAGTTGCCTTCCGCCGCGATCGCGCGCACGGCCCACTGGGCGTCGAGCCCCAGAATCTCGCCGTAGCTGCCCTCGGTGCCGAGCATGCGGTTGATCTCCGGATGGTCGGTGCCACCGGCCAGCTCCATCACGTTGTCCTGCGTGATGCCGAGCTCCTCGGCGATGATCAGCGCGTTGAGCGTCCAGCGCGCGATGTCCGCCCACTGGTCGTCACCCTGGCGGACCAACGGCCCCAGCGGCTCCTTGGAGATGATCTCCGGGAACACCATGTGCGCGCCCGGATCCTCGAAGGTCGCCTTGGTGGCGGCCAGACCCGATGCGTCCGTGGTGTACACGTCGCAGCGCTCCGCCTCGTAGGCGGCGCGGGCTTCCGCGTTGGTCTCGATCGGCACCGGCTCGTAGCTCATGTTGTTGGTGCGGAAGAAGTCCGCCAGATTGAGCTCGGTGGTGGTGCCGGTCTGGATGCATACAGAAGCGCCGTCCAGCTCGGTGGCGCTCGTGATGCCCAGCGCCGTGCGGCCGATGAAGCCCTGACCGTCGTAGTAGTTGACGCCGACGAAGGTCAGGCCAAGGTCCACGTCGCGGCTGAACGTCCACGTGGTGTTCCGCGCCAGCACGTCGATCTCACCAGCCTGCAGCGCCGGAAAGCGGTTCGCGCCGGTCAGGTTGACGAATGAGATCGCCTGGGTGTCGCCCAGCACGGCCGCTGCCAGCGCCCGGCAGTAGGCCACGTCGAAGCCTTCCCAGTTGCCTTCGTCGTCGGTGTTCGCGAAGCCCACGAGGCCGGTGTTGATCCCGCACTTGAGCTCCCCGGCGGCCTGCACGGCCGCGAGGGTCTGCGCCTGCAGCGCGGCGGCCCCCATGACCGCGAACACGGCGGCCAGCCCGACCGCCTTGATGCGAATTGATGTTCTCATCAGATTCTCTCCTCCCTGGTTCTCCGATGGTTTCCACGGGCGCTTGCGCACCCCTGTTATGTAGCATGCGCATTCTACCGGTGCGACTCCGCCTTGGCAACGGGTCGCGCCGGGCCGGGAGCGGCCGCCGCGCCTCGATACCCGGAGTGTCGCCCGGAACGTGCGAGCGCCTGAGTCAAAAAAGGCGCTCGAAGGACGATGAAGTGACGACAAGAACCCGAAAATATCCACTATGAGACGAATACGACATTGTCGGTCCGCTGTGGTGTGCAACGGTCCGCGCGCGCTCACTCCCAGCGCAGCGTGACCTCCCGGCCATGCGCGGCCGAGCGCTCGGCCGCCTCCACCATCCGTAGCGCGTCCAGCGCGTCGGACAGGGTGGACAGCGGCGCCTCGCCGCCGAGCACGCACCGCTCGACGAAATACTCGACCTCGTAGCGGAATGCGTCGACGTAGCCCGGCATGCCGAAGCCGGGGCCGCCGTCCTCTTCGTACACCGCCTCGTTCCAGGAGTAGCTGACGCCGCCGCGCGTGCCCAGCACCTTGTATTGCACCAGCCACGGGTCGCTGGTGGGGTCGGTGGCCGCGAAGCTCGCCCACAGGTTGGCCAGCGCGCCGCCCGGCATCCGGCAGGTGATCGCGGTCTGCGCCGGGTCCGGCACGCCCGGCGCGTGCACGCCGGGGACGGCCATGCAGCTCAGTCGCTCGGGGCGGCCGAGGAGATACAGCAACGAGTAGCAGTGGTGGACGCACACCACCCGCAGGATCGAGCCGTACTTGCGGATCAGGTCGGCGTCGTGGAACAGGTTGTAGAGCATCCAGAAGGCCGCGACCGGGCCCAGCTTGCCCGCCACGATCAGCTCCTTCGCCCGGCGCAGCGCCGGCACGTAGATGTAGTTGTGTCCGGGCATGCAGGTGCGGCCGGCGCGCTCGGCGGCGCGCATCAGGCGGCGGATGTCGGCAGCGCGGTGCGCGACCGGTTTCTCCACCAGCACGTCCTTGCCGGCGCGCAGCGCGGCCAGCGACGCGGCGACGTGCCCCTCCGGCGGGGTCAGGACGTGCACGGCGTCCACGGCGGGGTCGCCGGTCAGTTCCTTCAGGGTGCGGTAGTCGCGCCCGCCGTGGCGGGCGGTGAGCGCCGCGGCCGTGCCCGGCTCGGCGTCGTAGGCGCCGATGAAGCGGGCACGCTCGCAGGCGGAGACCGCGCGTGCGTGCAGCTCCGCCACCAGGCCCGCCCCCACGAAGGCGATGCCGACGCGGTCGTTCGCTCCGGCGGGTTCTGACATGGGTCCCTCCAGCCCGCTAGCCGTACAGCCGGTAGGCGTACAGCGCGGCCCCGTCCACGCGGAAGTGGAGCCACACGGTCTGCCCGCGCAGCTCGCGCAGGTCGGCCTTGTCCTTCGAGCGCACCGCGGTGCGGGCGCCGCCGGCCAGCTCGATCCGGCAGTCGTCCAGGCCGTAGCCGTCGATGAATTCGCCGTCGGGACGCCGCACGCCCACCTGCACGACGCCGGCGAACAGCCGCTCGGCGTTCACCTCCAGCTTGTCCCGCTCGATCCGCAGCGGCTTGGTGATC
>JAPOQV010000241.1 GCA_026710565.1 Spirochaetaceae bacterium
CAGGAACGGTTGGAGCGGGACGTGCGGGAGCGCACGGAACGGCTGCTGTCGTCCGATGACGTCGCCGACCGGGTGGTGCCCGCGGTCGCGCTGCTGCTGGCCCGTTCCGACGTCAATGAGGAGCTCAGCCGCCTGCGCGCCCACCTCGCCGGCATGCGCACGGGGATTGCCGCCGCCGGGGGCCCGCACGGCAAGAAGCTCGAGTTCTACTGCCAGGAGCTGCTCCGCGAGACCAACACGATCGGCGCCAAGGCGTCATCGGCGCAGGTCGATGGGCACGTTCTGACCGTCAAGGAGAGTGTCGAGCGCATGCGCGAGCAGTTACGCAATGTCGAGTGAGGCGGGCGAACCACACTCGAAGAGTGAGCAAAGCGAACCACACTCGAAGAGTGAGCGCAGCGGCGACTTGGTGATCACGATCTCGGGCAAGTCGGGATGCGGCAACTCGACCGTGTCCCGACTCGTTGCGGAGCGTCTGGGCCTCCGGCACATCAACTTCACCCTGCGTGACCTGGCGCGCGAGCGCGGCTTGAGTTTCGAGCAACTGTGGGAACGTGCGCAGTACGACCAGTCGGTCGATCACGACCTGGACCACAGGCTCATGGATCTCGCCGCCGGCGGCGGGTGCGTGCTCGGCACGCGGCTGGCCATCTGGCTGATCGAGGACCAGGACCTGTCGATCTACCTGGAGGCGACCCAGCAGACGCGGGCGGCGCGCATCGCGTCGCGGGAAGCCATGTCCTATGGGGCCGCGCTCGCGGCTACCGATCAGCGCGACCGGCGCGACCGCAACCGGTATCTGCGGCTGTACGACATCGACATCGATGACGCCTCGCAGGCCGACGTGGTGGTGGACACCGAGGATCTCGACGAGCATGCCGTGGCAGGCAAGATCATCGAGGCGCTGCGGACACGCAACCTGTTCGACTGATCGCTGCGCCGGCGCTGGTCAGTTGCCTGCGGCGCGCTCGATGGCGTACGCTCTTTCGCGATGATTCTGCCTCTTGAACTGTTGATCGCCGACGACTCGAACCGCTACGAGCTGTGCTCGGCAACCATGCGCCGGGCCAACCAACTCAGCCTTGCCGCCGACGAGGACGTGGAGGCCAACGGCGGAAAGGTGGTGTCCACCGCCGTCAAGCAGATCCTCACCAAGAAGGTTCGCTACGAGATAGAGCGCGCAGGCCTGTAGGCGACGCATAGCATCCTCAGCCAGGCGCCGGCCCGTGCCGGTGATCTTCGGTCCGACCGCCGTGGGCAAGTCGGCGGCGATCGGCGCGGTTGCGGGCGAGCATGACGAGATCGTCAGTGCTGATGCCCTGCAGGTGTACCGTCACCTTGACATCGGCACCGCAAAACCGACGCGCGCCGAGCGTGAGCGCTTCCGCCACCACCTGATCGACGTCGCCGATCCCGGCGAACAGTTCGATGCCGGCCGTTTCGTCCGCTGCGCCGACGCCGCGCTGCACGACATCGACGCCCGCGGACGCCGCCCGATCGTCGCCGGAGGGTGCGCGTACTACCTGCGCACCCTGGTATGCGGACTGCCGGAGTCGCCGCGCGGCGATCCGGACATCCGCGCCCGGCTGACGCGGAGGATGCACGCGGAAGGCAGGGAGGCGCTGCGGGGCGAGTTGCAGGAAGCCGACCCGAAGTCGGCTCGTCGCATCCATGTCAACGACACCTACCGGATCGTGCGGGCGCTGGAGGTCCTGGCCGCTACCGGCCGGCCGCTCTCATCGTTCCGGGTGCCCGATCGCCCGGCCGATCCCGGCCGCTTCCGCCTGGTCGGGCTGCAGCGCCCGCGCGAGGATCTGGTCGTCCGTATCGACGCACGGGTGGAGGCGATGCGCGCCGCGGGATTCGCGGATGAAGTCCGCGAGCTGCTGGCGCGCGGCTATGACGCCACCTGCCCGGGGCTGCGCGGCATCGGCTACCGGGAGCTCGCGGCGGCCGGGGGAACGGGGTCGACGGAAGCGTGGGAGGCGATCAAGCGCAGCACGAGACGCTACGCAAAGCGCCAGATGACGTTCTTTCGGTCGCTCCCCGGCGTGACCTGGATCGACGCCGACGACCGGGCGGCCCTGCGAGCCCTGATCGGCGAGCCCTGATTGGCGATTCCTGATCGGCCGGTCTCGCTCTGTTGACAGCGGCCGGCGTTGTGCCGATACTCCGCAACATCCAATCGACAACCCCCCAACAGGAGCGCTGATGCCTTGCGGTCGTAAACGCAAGCGGCACAAGATCGCTACGCATAAACGAAAGAAGAAACTCCGAAAGAATCGCCACAAGAAGGGATAGGGTTCTGTCGGACCGGCGCGTCAGCAGCCTGTCCGACGGGAATCCGGTCTCGAATGTGGCGATGAGCCCACATCGGGTGCCCGACCGTCACCGTCCGGCTGAACCTGTCGATGGGGTGTCGGTCGCGGGCGCCGATCCGGGCCCGTTCCATGCAGATACTCTGGAGTAGCGGCGACAGGCCGCAGAAGGGCTCCCGCGTTCTGGATCTCCGCCGCAAGGCGGTGATGGGCGTGATCAATCGCACGCCCGATTCGTTCTTTCCGGCAAGCCGGCATGCTTCCGCCGGGCAGGCGTACCGGCAGGCAGAGGCGATGGCCGCCGGTGGCGCGGCCATCATCGACATCGGCGGCGAATCCACCCGGCCGGGATCGGATCCCGTGCCCGCGGACCACGAGTGCGAGCGCGTGCTGCCGGTCATCGCGTGCCTGCGCGCGGTATCCGATGTCGCCATCTCGATCGACACGCAGAAGCCGGACGTCGCCGAGCGCGCGCTCGACGCGGGCGCGGACCTGATCAACGACGTGTCCGCGCTGGCGAACCCGCGCATGCGGTCGCTGGCGGCCGAGCGGGAGACTCCCGTGGTGCTCGTGCACATGCGCGGCACGCCCCGGACCATGCAGCGCGCTCCCCACTACGACGCGGTCGTCGAGGAGGTCATGGCCGAGTTGCAGGCCGCGATCGACCGGGCCCTTGCGGCAGGCGTGCGCGAAGACCGGATCATCGTCGATCCCGGCATCGGCTTCGGCAAACGGGTCCAGGACAACCTGGCGATCCTTCGTGACGTCGGCGCGTTCCGCCGGCTGGGTCGTCCCGTGCTGATCGGATTGTCTCACAAGTCTTTTCTGGGGAAGGTTCTGGGGGACCGGCCGGTGGATGGTCGGCATACCGCGTCGATCGTCGGCGGCTGTCTTGCCCTCGCCGGGGGGGCCGACATCATTCGCGTGCATGACGTGGCTGCCGCCGTCGACACCGTCCGCGTGCTGGAAGCGGTGAGCGGAGGGACGGCTCGGTGATCCTGGGGCTGGGAATCGACGTGGTCCATCCGCGGCGCCTGCGTCGCTGGCAGGAGTGGCCCGGCCTGTTCGAGCGTTTCTACCATCCCGATGAGCTGGCGGAGTGCCGGAAGAGGCCGGATGGCGGGTTGCTGTCGCTGGCGGCACGGTTCGCCGCCAAGGAAGCGTTCGGCAAGGCGCTGGGATCGGGGCTGCGCGGCATGGCGCTGCGCGACATCATCGTGATCAACGAGCCCGGCGGCCGGCCGGTGCTGCGCGTGATCGGTACCGCTCGCAAGGCACTTGTGGCGGCCGGCGGGACGGAAGTGATGGTCTCGCTGTCACACGAAGAAGAGGCGGCCATCGCGGTCGTGATCATCCAGGGCAACCCGCCCGAAGCCCGCGGTTGACCGGCCGCATCGCTTGACGCGCACCATTCGGGCAACGGTCGCCTACGACGGGACCGACTTTGCCGGTTGGCAGATCCAGGAAAGGCAGCGGACCGTTCAGGGCGTATTCGAGCAGGCGCTCGCGCGCATGCACGGCGAACGCGTGCCCGTCAGGGCCGCCGGCCGCACCGATGCCGGCGTTCACGCGCTCGGCCAGGTCGTGAGCTTCCGCACCGGGATCGACAGCCTGACACCGCCGGTCCTGCCGCGAGCGCTCAACTCGTATCTTCCCCATGACGTGCGGGTGGTCGACGCGCTGGAGGCGGAGGACGGATTCGACGCACGGCGCTCCGCGCGGTTGCGGGTGTATCGGTACCAGTTGCTGCCGGGCCGGCAGCTTCCCCACCTGCGGCGGTACACGCTGTGGGTGCGCC
Organism: Spirochaetaceae bacterium; assembly: GCA_026710565.1. Next base: position 4,117 of record JAPOQV010000241.1, read on the forward strand.
GGCCGCTGCGGCTGGCGACGCTCAACCGGATGGCGTCGGCCATCGTCGGCGAGCATGACTTCACGACCTTCGCGGCCGCCGGCGCGTCCGGGGCGTCGATACGGCGTGTCGAGCAGGCCTCCTTCCTTGCCGATGGACCGCTGATCGTGTTCCGCATCGCCGCCCGGTCGTTTCTGTGGAAGATGGTGCGCAGCCTGGTGGGGACGATGCTGGCGCTGGAAGCCGAGTGCGGAGAAAGCCTCGAGGCGGCCCGGGCGCGAATGGAGCATCTGCTTGCCGAACCGGACCGCGATCGGGTGGGGCAGACCGCGCCGGCCTGGGGTCTGTTCCTCGAACGGGTGTGCTACGCCGACGATCCGCCGCCGGCCGGCACGCTGCCGTATGATCGTGGACGGAGATCCGCCGGATGAGCGACCTGACTGCCCGGTACTGGAAACTGCTGCGGCTGGCCGAGGACTACTTCGACGGTCAGACGCGCGGCGAGCGGGAGTACGCGGTCCCCGTGCTCCGTTCCCGCACACCGGCGGGGGAGCCGGCTCGGGAGCCGGGCGGCGGCGCCGCTCACGCGGAGCTCCCTCGGGAGCAGCCGGGATCGACCGTGGACGCGCTGGCTGCGATCGGCGACGAGGTGTCCGGGTGCCGGCTCTGCAGGCTGTGTGAGGGCCGTACCACCGCCGTCCCCGGCGAGGGGGTGCCGAACCCGGAGGTGATGGTGATCGGCGAGGGTCCGGGCGCGGCCGAGGACCGCAGCGGCCGGCCGTTCGTGGGGCCGGCCGGCCAGTACCTGGACAGGTGGCTGGCCGCGATCGAGCTCGACCGCCGCCGGAACTGCTTCATCGCCAACGTGGTCAAGTGCCGGCCGCCCGGCAACCGCGATCCCCACCCGGACGAGGTCGCCGCCTGCATGCCGTACCTGGCGCGCCAGATCGACCTGCTGCGTCCGCGGGCGTTGCTCGCCGTTGGCCGGGTGGCCGCCAACCACCTGCTCGGCGTGGCCCGCACGCTGGCCGAGCATCGGTCCGGGCGGCACGAGCACCGCGGGCTGCCGCTGTTCGTGACCTACCACCCGAGCGCCGTGCTGCGCGATTCGTCGCTCCGGGCGCCGGTCTGGGAGGACTTGCAGAAGCTGCGCGCCCATCTCGACCACACGTAGATGGGGCCAGACGTAGATGGGGCCAGACGTAGATGGGGCCAGACGTAGATGGGGCCAGACGTAGATGGGGCCAGACGCAAATGTGGGTAGCCTGACCGTGTCCGGGTTCGTGGATCTGGCCTTCAACCTGCCGATCGACAAGCGGTTCACCTACCAGGTCCCGGAAGCGAAGTGCGCTGAGGATGGCGGCGCCGCGATCGGAGCCCGCGCGACCGCTCCGTTCAAGGGCCGGACGCTCACCGGGTTCATCGTGGCTGCCCGCGACCAGCCGCCGGAGGGCGTAGAGCCGCGCGCGCTGTCCCGCATCGTCGACCGGGAGCCGCTGGTCGATCGCGGGATGCTGGAGCTGGCGCGCTGGATCGCGGACACCTACCTGTGCTCGCTCGGCGAGGCGCTGGCGGCGATCGTCCCGGGCGGCCGTCGCGAGTCGCTGCTGCAGGACGCGGTGCAGCCGGCGGTGGCCCGCGCGCATCGGCTGACCCCCGCGCAAAGCGCCGCGCTCGAAGGCATCCTGCGGGAGCCGGCCGCGACCTCCTACCTGTTCGGGGTGACCGGCTCGGGCAAGACGGCGGTGTTCCTTGAGGCGACGCGCAGCACCCTGGCCGGCGGCCGTGCGGTGATCTACCTGGTGCCCGAGATCGGCCTGACCCACCAGGTGGTCGCCGCCTTCACCGCGGCCTTCGGCGAGCTGGTGGCGGTCATTCACTCGGGCCTGACGCCGTCTCAGCGGCTCAGGGAGTGGCGGCGTCTGCAGCACGGCCGCGCACGCATCGCCGTCGGCGCGCGCAGCGCGGTGTTCGCCCCGGTGCGCACGCTTGGCCTGATCGTCATCGACGAGGAGCACGACGGGTCCTACAAGTCGTCCTCCAGCCCGCGCTACCACGCCCGGCAGGTCGCGGCGCATCGCTGCCTGCTCGCCGGAGCCCGCCTGGTGATGGGGAGCGCCACGCCGTCGGCAGAGGCGGTTCTGCGCATGCGGTCCGGCGCGATCCGGCGCTACGACCTGCCGCGCCGGGTGGGCGGCGGCGCGCCGCCCCGCGTGCACCTGGTGCAGAGCAGCCGGCACCGCGGCGTGCTGGGGCCGGAGCTCACCGACGCGCTGCGCCGCGTGCACGCGGAGGGCCGGCAGAGCATCCTGTTCCTCAACCGCCGGGGTTTCTCGCACTACTTCCACTGCCGCTCCTGCGACTACGCGCTGACCTGCGAGCGCTGCTCGGTCACGCTGACCCTGCACCGGCCGTCCGGGGCGCTCGTCTGCCACTACTGCGGCTACCGGGCCAAGCCGCTGCAGGCGTGCCCGGAGTGCCGTTCGCTGGACGTCCGCTACGCCGGGTTCGGCACCCAGCGGGTCGAGGTCGAGTTGCGGCGCGTGCTACCGGATGCCCGCATCGAGCGCGCGGACGCCGACTCGGTGCGCGCGCGGGGTAGGTTTGCGGAGCTGTTGGAAGCGCTCCGCGACGGCAGCATCGACGTCCTGGTCGGCACGCAGATGGTCGCCAAGGGCCTGGACCTTCCGGGGGTGAAGCTGGTCGGCGTGGTCGACGCTGACACGTCCCTGCGCCTGCCCGACTTCCGCGCCGCCGAGCGGACCTTCGCGCTGGGGGTGCAGGGGGCCGGCCGCGCCGGCCGGGCCGCCGCCGACGGAGAGGTGTACATCCAGAGCGCGCATCCCGAGGCGGCCCCGATCGCCCACGCGGCCGCCGGGCGGGTCGCGGAGTTCATGGCCGGCGAGCTGGCCGCGCGCCGCGAGCAGCGCTTTCCGCCGTTCGTGCGCCTGGTCCGGCTGGTCGTGCGCGGCCGCGACGAGGACAAGGTCACCGATGCGATCGAACGGCTGGCCTCGGTGCTGGCGGCGGAGCCGTCGATGGCCGCCGCCGGCGTGGACGGGCTCGGGCCGGCCCCCTGTCCGATCGCCAAGGTGGCGCGCAACCACCGCCACCACCTGCTGGTGCGCGCGCCGGCGATGCGCCCCATCCTGGCCACGCTGCAGCGCCGCCTGGGCAGCATTCGGCTGGAGCGGGGCGTGCACCTGGAGCTCGATCCCGACCCGGTGGCCGTGCTGTAGAATCGATGCGGATGCTGGATCTGGTCACCTACCCCGACCCTCGCCTGAACGCGCAGTCGGAGCCTGCCGACCCGGACGAGGTGCGCGATCTGGTCGGTGCGATGTTCGAGACGATGTACGCCGAGGAAGGGATCGGACTGGCGGCCGTGCAGGTCGGCCGGCCGCTGCGCGTGTTCATCACCAAGGTCCGGGACGACCGCGAGCGCGTCTACATCAATCCGGAGATCGTCGAGACCTCGATCGAGGAGGACACCGCGGAGGAGGGCTGCCTGAGCATTCCCGACGTACGCGCCGACGTCACCCGGCCGGCCCGCGTGGGCGTGCAGGCGACCAACCTCAAGGGCCGCACCTTCCGCCTGAATGCCCAGGGGTTGCTGGCGCGGGCGATCCAGCATGAGCTGGACCACCTGAACGGCCGGCTCTTCATCGACCACCTGGACGAGCGGGAACGTGAGGCCCTGCTCGCCGACTACGCGGGATCGCCGCGGCGCGAGCGTTGAACGAACGCATGCCGCGGTATGTCGAGATCACCCTGCGCAAGCGCAGCGTCGCGTGTGTCGCCGCGCTGCTCGACGAGCACGCGCCTCACACCTGCCGGGCGGTGTGGGAAGCGCTCCCTCAGGAAGGGGACGTGTACCACGCCAAGTACGCCAGCAACGAAATCTACGCGCTCGTGCCGGCGTTTCCCGCCGAGCCGCCGGGCGTCGAGAACGGCAGCATCGTGCCGGCCAAGGGCGACGTGGGCTATTTCCACCTGCCGGCCGGGACGCGCCTGCCGGCCGATGCGCAGCGCAGCCTGGGCGGGCAGGCGGTTGTGGACCTGGCGCTGTTCTACGACCGCAACAACATCCTGCTGTCGCCGAGCGAGGGGTACCTGACCTGCAACGTCTTCGCCACCGTCGTGCGCAACCTGGAGCAGGTCACCGTCGCCGGCAACGACATCTGGCGCGCCGGCGCCATCGGTGAACGGCTCGCCTTCCGCCGTCTCGAAGGGGCTGCGCTGGAGCGCTGGGGACTGGCGTGAAGCGCCTCACCATCGGCGGCGTGTGGCCCGACGACGCCTGGGTCGACCGCGACAAGCAGCCGATGTGTGCCGACTTCGCCCGCTACCTGCCGCCGGATGTCGACCTGGTCACGGCATCGCATCCGGTCTTGCCGGGTCCCAATACCGTGGTCCTCGGCCGCGCGATCGCGGATGGCGGCACGGTGGAGGAGGCGGCGCGGCGCATGTTGCGCTACCGGCCGGACGGCATCGCCTACTACTGCACCACGATCAGCTTCGTGCGCGGCCCCGGAGGAGACCGGCGCCTTGCCGACGCCATGGCGTCGGCGACCGATCTGCCGGTGACCACGACCAGCACCGCGATGGTCGCCGCGTTTCAGGCCCTCGGGGTGAGGAGGATCTCCGTGGCCAGCCCCTACCTGCCGGACGTCGAGGCGATGTTCGTGAGCTTCATCGAGCACCACGGTGTGGCGGTGCTGGCCAGCGAGTCGATGCACCTGCCGGACGACCACTCGATCGTGCCGCCGCAGGCGATGGCGGAGATGGCCGTGGCCGCCGACCGGCCGCACGCCGAGGCCATCTTCGTGGGCTGCAGCGGCCAGCGGCTGGCGGGGCACCTGGCGCATATCGAGGAGGCCGTCGGCAAGCCGGTGCTGAGCGCCAATCAGGTGACCGGCTGGCACATGCTGCGTATCCTCGGCCGTACGGAGCGCATGCCCCGGCTCGGCTCACTTGCCGACGTCTGCCCCGCGCACGCGGCCGAGCCTCCGACCGCACCGTAAGGGAGCGATCCCGGCGGCATCCCGGAACTGCCGATCGCGCGACACATCCGCCATACTGGCATCGTGCGTGTGCTGTTCGCCGGTGCGCCGTCGTTCGCCGTGCCGGCGCTGGTGTCGGTGGCGGAACGGTTCGAGGTCCGCGGCGTGCTCACGGCTCCGGACCGGCCCGCCGGGCGCGGCCGCCGGATGACCCCGACGCCGGTGCGGCAGGAGGCCGACCGCCTGGGGCTGCCGGTGATCGCTCCCGGACGGCTCGATGAGGCCGCGACGCAGGAACTGGCCGGCCTGCGCGCCGAGGTCCTGGCGGTGGCCGCCTACGGCGTGATCTTCACGCAGCGCTTTCTCCGCCTGTTCGCGCGCGGCGCGGTGAACGTGCATCCGTCGCTCTTGCCCCGGTATCGCGGAGCCGCGCCGATCCCCGCGGCCATCCTCGCCGGCGACGGGGAGACCGGCGTCACCATCCAGCGGGTGGTACGGCGCTTGGACTCGGGGCCGATCCTGGCCAGGCGGGTCCACTCCCTCGACGGCACCGAGACCACCGGTCAGTTGACGGAGGCCTTGGCGGAGACCGGTGCCGAACTGCTGGTCGAGGCGCTGACCGGCATACAACTGGGAACGGTCATGGAGGAAGCCCAGGTCGAGGAGCGGGCAACGTACTGCGCGAAGGTGACGGCCGCGGACGGCCGGATCGACTGGAGCAGCCACGACGCAGCCGTCATCGAGCGCATGGTTCGCGCCTATGATCCCTGGCCGCGTGCCCACTGCCGGCTGGGCGAGCGGCGTGTCAATCTGCTGGCGGCGCGTCCGAGCGCCGGTCTGCCGGCGGGGGAGCCGGGCCGGATCGCCCGCGTGGACGGCCGTCACGGGATCCTGGTACACACGGCGCGGGGCACGTTGGGAGTCACCGAACTGCAGCTCGAAGGCAGGCGCGCGATGGACTGGAAGTCGTTCGCCAACGGCTACGGAGGACTTGCGGGAGTACGGCTCACGTGAACGATTCACAGCGCGGACCGACCGTCGTCACGTTCCCGCTGGCGTTGCTGACCGTGGCCGTCCTGATCGCGACGGCCGTCGTCACGTTCTTCGCCATGGTCCGCGGCGAGGAGGAGACGCAGGTGCCGGCGATCGTCGGCGCGGACCTGCTGGCGGCGATGGAGCAGTTGCAGGAGAAGGGACTGGCCGCCCGCGTGGAGGGCCGCTTCACGTCGGAGGTGCCGATCTGGCACGTGATGGCGCAGACCCCGGAGGCCGGCTCTCTGGTCAAGGCCGGCCGTCCGGTCACGGTGGTGGTCAGCCGGGGCCGCGCCGTGCCGCAGGTAGGGGACTACGTGGGCAGGGACATCGACGAGGTCCGGCTGGAGTTGCAGACGCTGTCGGCCAGCGGGGAGTCCCCGATCAGGATCTCCGAATCAGGTCCACGCATCGCCGATCCCAGGCCGCCCGGAACGATATTGGGCCAGAGTCCGGCTCCGGGGACGGAGGTAGCCGAGGGGCTCATGATCCTGGTGACCGTGAGCCGCGGGCCCAGGGGCGATCTGGTCGAGGTTCCGTATTTCGTCGACATGACCTACCTTGATGCGCTTGCCGCGTTGGCGGAGCGCAATCAGGCGTTCGTGATCACCGTCCGCGCGGGAAGCGCCGAGGACCCGCCGGGGACGGTGGTGTTCCAGTCCCCCGACGGCGGCAGCGAGGTGCCGCACAGCACCGTACTGCAGGTGGGAATCACCCGCCCCGCGCTGGAGAGCGACGACCAGGTGTTCGGCATGTACGAGTACGACGTGGAGCGGTACCCGATCCTGGTGGACCTGACGCTGACGGCGGAGATCCCCGACCAACCCGACCCTGTAGTGCTGCTGGAGACCCGCACCCAGGGTGGGCTGATCGCGGTTCCGTTCGTCACATCCCGGAACGCGGCACTGGCGCTGACCGTCCTGGACCGGCAGGTCGATCGCCGGCCGGCCGAGCGCTTCGCCATCGACTGACCTGCCACGCCCATGGTACGCTGCGTGGCTACAGCCGCGAGCGTCGTATAATGGTTATTACCCGAGCTTCCCAAGCTCGTGACGGGGGTTCGATTCCCCTCGCTCGCTGACCCCTTGGCCGCGGGTGGCCGATCATCCCGCGGGCCGCCGTCCCGCGGGCCCCACCAGCCCACACGCTCCGCACAGCCCTCACCTCGTGGCCTCCAGCCCAACGACCGCCCTCAGGCCCGTCTCAAGCACCACCCTCGGGAGCAATCCGCCCGGCCAGGGCATCGGCTCCCGTTACCCGCCCCGCCCAGTAGAGGTCCCCAGGACGATCCGGCGGTCGGCGATGGCCGAACGATCGTCTCCAGAAGTGACGGGACAACCGGGGCGGAAGCCAGCGCTACCGCGACCGATCAAAACCTGCTCGGAATAGCCGGAAACGGCGTGCACAGCGCCGACGGTCTCATGGACCGAGGCATATGCCACCGACGAAGAGCTTTTCGTATCGCGTGGGGCGGCAACCGATTCGTCGCGCTTGGACGCGACACGATCCATCTGTCAATGGCAATCGAAAATTGCGCATTCTTGTCAATCGGAAATTGCGCACTTTCGCCGGACAGGATCCAGTCCCAAGGCATCTTCGGCCATCGCAAGCGCTTCGGCTCGATCGTCGCCGCAGGTCAGCGCTCCCGCTACGTCGGGAAAAGACACGGCATATCCTCCCTCTGACTCCGGGGTTAGCACGCACGGATACAGGTACTGCATCAGAAATCCTCCTGGTCGATTCGCTTTCCGAGCTCTTTGCGCGGAACGGTCGTAAAGCGCCCGCGTACATGGACGCGGCCACATCGACTATGCTTTTCGCTCCCGTCGGTGCCCGCGGCGCAGAGACAGAACGGCGGCGCGATAGGAGCCCAGGTAGAGCCCTGCCTGCACGACGAGGGCGGGCAGGGCCCATGCGCGGGTGTGCGGGGCCGCGCTGACGAAGACCAGGCTGGCGGCCATCGTGCCCCACAGGAGTGCGCCGACGGCCGGGTTCGCGTAGCGGCAGGCGGTGGTGCCGCGCAGGGCGCGCCGCAGGTTTCGGTAGATGAGGTGGTGCAGGTGGGCCTTGTCCGCACGGCCGGGGCCATAGCCCTTGCGCAGGGTCTTTCTGAGGATCGAGTAGAGCGTCTCCGACACCGGGTAGCCCAGCACCACGAGGACGATCCACGGCGATACCTCGGGATTGCGCTGGGGCAGCATGACGCCCACGGCGGCCAGCAGGAAGCCGACCAGGTAGGCGCCGCCGTCGCCCATGATCAGCGGGCCGCGGGGGAAGTTGACCAGCAGGAAGCCGGCGACGGCGGCGCCGACGAGCAGGGCGAGCGCCGCCAGCTCGGAGTCGCCGGCGTGCAGGGCGACGACGCCGAACGCGGCCAGCATGATGACGACGCCGCCGGCCGACAGGCCGTTGAAGCCGTCGATGATGTTGACCGAGTGGGCGATGCCGGCGATCGCGAACGCCGTGAAGGGGATGGCGATCCAGGGGTAGGCCAGGGCGTAGTGGTCGACGAAGCCGATCTCCACGCGGGCGACCACGTGGCCGGTGACCAGGCTGAACAGGAGGCCCGCCAGCAGGGTCGCGGACATGCGCATGGTGCCGGAGACCTTCTTGGTGAAGTCCTCGGCGAGTCCGGCCCCGAAGGCCAGCAGTCCGCAGGCGCCCAGGATCGCCAGCTCGCCCCGGATCGCCGGCGGCGCGGCGAGCGTGGCGGCCCAGAAGCCGGCGAACACGGCCACGCCGCCGATCCGTGGCACCACGGTGCGCTGGACCTTCTGGGGGCCGCTCAGGCTGTCCAGGCTGAGCCTGCCGTGCCAGCGTCGGGTCACGACGATCAGCACGCTGGCCGCGAACGACACGCCAGCGGCGAGCACGGCCGGGAGCGCTACCTGATCGATGGCGGTCGTCCCGAAGAGGGGTTGGCGGCACCCATGACGCGCCCGTCAGACAAGGGCGACAGCCTTCGCCAGTCTCGCGGTCCAGCCGCCGTCGGCGTTATACGCGGCCCCGGTGACGAAGCTCGACTCGTCTCCGGCCAGGAACAGCGCCACCTTGTCCCGCAGTCGCATCGTGTCGCCTCCTCAGAATTCGTTGGCCGGGGTGATCGACGGGTCCCACCGTTCTGCGGTCAGCAGGCCGATCGCCGCGTCCAGCGCCGCCGGCGATCCGATGCGCCGCAGCGCCTCCACCGCATAGGTCGCGACCTGACCGCAGCGGTCGTCGAGCGCGTGGATCAGTTCGTCCTGTGCGGGGGAGGCCGCCGGGCCCAGGCGAGCGAGCGCCGTGGCGGCGTTCACGCGCACCTGATCGCGAACGCTCCAGGTTCTCATCTCCGCCTCTTCCCATGCGGGCCGCTTCAGCCGGAACAGCGCTCCCAGCGGCGCTGCCGCTTCAGGCGCACCGATGGCGCCCAGCGCATCCGCCACGGTCCGCACCACGAGATGGGACGGGTCGTCCAGCGCGTCGATCAGCGCCGGGACGGCCGCCAGAGCCTGCCGGTCCATCTCGCCCAACGCGAACGCGGCGTTCATCCGAGCCCACCCGTCCCCGCCTTCCAGCAGGTCCAGCAGGGGATGGAGCGCCGCGGTGCCGATTGCGCACAGGGCATAGGCGGCGTCGTCGAGCCGCAGCGCGGTCTCGATCGATCCGTGACGGCGATGCTGCTCGGCCATCCGTGTCCGCATCATCGAAGCGGCGTCGCCGCGGCCGCGCAGCGAGTCGATCAATGCGGAACCCGCCGGCTCGCCGATCGCTCCCAGCGCGTAGACGGCCGCCACCCGAACCGGGTCGGGGCGGCGATTGAGGCAGCTCATCAGAGCGGAAGTCGCCGGCGCCGCATCCCCTGCCAGGGTCGCCAGCGTTTCGGCTGCGGCCACCCGGTCCGCGTCCGGACGGTCGTGCTCCAACGCGGACACCAGCGCGCCCACGCCGACGCGAGGCTCGCGGTGCGGCAACGCGCCGTTGCGAAGGCTGGCGTAGCGGTCGCCGGCGCCGCGCAGCCAGTCCCAGAGATGCGACCAGGCGAGCGACATCCGATCGCCACCGTAGCGCTCCGGGTCGCTCCACCGGTGCTCGGGTCCCGCCCGGCCGTCTGCCCGCGGCAGCGACGCACGCTGGTAGATGAACTTGACCATGAACCGCCGTTGTCCGGTCAGGTTGATGCCGGCCGCGTGGCCGACGTCGAAGTGGGTGATGGACACCGTGCCGGCCGGCCCGGCGACCGGCAGCGGCCGCGCGCGCTCGGCTTCGCTGAGGGTGGTGTTCAGATGCGTCCCCGGAATCACATGGGTGGGCCCCAGGGACTCGGGCGTGTCCTGCGGGTAGTACATGACCCGCGCGTACCGGATGTGGTGGTGACGCGGCCGGGCGAGCGGCGTGTACGAGTCCTGGTGGCAGTTGGCTGCGAGCTTCGCTCTCCGATCCATGTCAGGCCGATCCAGTCCGGGGTCCTCCGGCGGCTCCTCCACGTGGCAGAAACGGTGCGGGTGCTCAAGGTAGTCCGGTCCCAGCAGGGTCTGGAGGGCGCCGCTCACCTCCGGAGACTTCAGCACGTGCCGCATCTCCGGCACCAGCGGCAGGATGTTGTTGCCGGGGTTGCCCTTCCGATCCGGGATCGACTCGTCGAGCCGCCGCCGGATGGACTCGTGCAACTCGCGCGGCAGCGACGGCCGCAGGATCAGGTAACCGTCGGCGACGAACCGCCGCACCTGCTCGTCGCTCAGGGGAATCGCGGTGCCGTTGGTTCCGTTGTTCATGGTGGCCCTCACTCTACTCCGCTCGATACGCGGCCACGGCCGCCCGTGCGCCTTCATGCAGCAGGGCCAGCTCGTCGACCAGCTCGAAGAACCGGCAACCCCTTCGGACCCAGTCGGCGGCCGCGTCGGGCCCCGACGGCGTGGTGCCGAACGCCACGCCGTGTTGCAGGCACAGGTCGAGCACGGTGCCGAGCGCTGCCTTCATGTCGGGGTGATCGTACTCGCCCGGATGGCCCAGGGAGATCGCCGTGTCGTAGGGGCCCACGTACACCATGTCGAGGTGTGGGGTGGCGACGATCTCGGCTGCCCGATCGAGTCCGGCCATCGTCTCGATGTGGGCGATCACGGCGGTGGCCGCGTTGCTGCGCCGCAGCCAGTCGGCATCGTCCTCAGGGTACGTGTAGTCGGCGCCGCCGTAGCCCGGTGCGCCGGCGCGGCTGCCGAGCGGCGGGTACTTCACCAGATCGACCAACTCGGCGCCCTGCTCCGCCGATTCGGTGCGCGGGAGCTGGATTCCCACCACTCCGGCATCCAGCAGCCGCGCCACCTCGGAGCGGTTCAGCTCGCCTACCTTGGAGATGACCGGAATGCCGTTGTCGCGGGCGCAGAGCGCGAAGTCGGGCAGCTCGCTGCCTTCCAACATGCCGTGCTCCTTCTCGATGAAGATGAAGTCGAAACCGGCGTTGCGGAAGATCTTGACCAGCGACGGCCGCAGGTACTCGACCGCCATCGCGCCGAGCAGCGGCGAACCGCTCTGCACGCGTCGCCTGAAACGGCGTCCGAGCGCCGTCGGGTCATGCTGCGCGCCGCGGTCGTTCTCTCCGGTCCTGGCCATCGTCACCCTCCTCCGTCGTGGTTCGTCGTCAGACCGATCGTGTGGATCTCGTACGGGCCGAATTCCAGGGAGATCGACCCGTCGCGGACGGCAAGCGGACGTGTGCGGCGCTCCATCAGATCGAGCAGGTGGGCGTCCGCCACCGGCACTCCCACGTGCAGCGTCGCGGTGCGACCGCCGCCCGCAGCCTCATGGAGGCGAATGATGAGGTCGCCGCCTTCCTCGGCCTGCTTCACGGTCTCGACGACGATGTCCCTGCCGTCCGGTTCACACAGCGAGAAGTCCGCCGGCAGCGGTCCGGGATGGGCGCTTGCGTCCACGCGTTCGACCGGCACGTTCAGTTCGTAAGCGGCCTGTATGACGCCGCCCGCGACGTGGTCGCCGGCGTGCGGCAGCAGCGCGTAGCTGAAGCGGTGCTCCTCCTGGTCGGTGAAGCGCGGATCGGGCTCTCCCGGAGGCACCGGCCCGTACTCGATCTTCGCCCCGGAGAACGGCACGCTGCGGATCAGGTTGAGGTCCAGCACGCTGTCCTTGACCCGGTAGCCGTACTTCGAGTCGTTGAGCAGCGCCGCCCCGTACGTGCGTCGCGAGATGTCCACCCACTTGTGAGCGGCGACCTCGTCCTTGGCCAGGTCCCAGGAGGTGTTGCTGTGCGTGGGCCGCCGGATGCTGCCGAACTGGATGTCGCAGGTCGCCTCTTCCGCCTGCACGGCCAGCGGAAAGGAAGTGCGCAGCATGCACGCCGTCTCCCGCCACGACACCAGGGTATCGAAGCGCAGCACCCGGCTGCCGGCTGTGACGCTCACCTCCTGGACCAGTTCCGAGTGGCCGATCCGGTACACGTGGCGGAGCACCGCGCGCGGTCCGTCGATGCGGGGAGCGGCGGACACCAGGGTCAGCCGGCGCGGCGTCTGCCGGCGGTAGGTCACCG
>JAPOQV010000242.1 GCA_026710565.1 Spirochaetaceae bacterium
CCCGACGCCGAGCAGCGCCGGGTGCACGCCGCGGTCCTGCGGGCGCAGGACCGGGCGCTCGCGCTGGTTGGCCCCGGGGTGATCAGCGACAGACTCAACGACGCCGCGTACGAAGAGTTGGCGGCCGCGGGGATCGGCGACTGGTGGCGGCACGGCGTCGGCCACGGCGTCGGGCTCGACATCCACGAGGCGCCGAGCCTGCGCGCGCGGGCCGGGAACGAGCTGGCCGCCGGTGATGTGGTGACGATCGAGCCCGGTGCCTACCGGGAGGGATGGGGCGGGGTCCGGGTCGAGGACCTGGTGCTGGTGACGGAGACCGGCGCGCGTACGCTCAGCGCCGCGCCGACCGCCCTGCGGGTGATCGGCTGAGTCAGGCGATCACGATCTGGATCCGGTGGCCTGACTCTTCGTCCTGATAGTCCAGGATGTCGCAGGGCTCGCCCGATCGCAGCGCCTCGCGGATGCGGTTGATGTCGACGCCGTGCTCGCCGAGCACCGCTGCATGGGGAAGGTCGAGGAGCGGAAGCGCAAAGCGGGCAAGCTGCAGCGGCAGGACCAGGGTGACGACGTGGCCGTCCCCGCTGGCGAGCGCGATGCGCACCTGCACCTCATCGTTGGTGGCCGCGGCCTCCGCCGGAGCCTCGGCGTGCTCCTCGGGCGGCTCCGGCTCCTGCTGCTCCGCCTGCTCGTCACCGCCGAGCGCCATGATCAGCTTTGAGCCTTCGTCCGCGGATATCGTGCCTTGCTCCACCATGCGCAGCACCTGCTGCCGCTCTTCGCTCAACGCCATCAGTCACCCCCTTCGATCAATGTACCGTGCGCGCGCCGGCTCGCCAAACCCCGCGTTCCGACACGGTGATCCTGCTGCCCCGGCTGGGCGATGCACGGCAGCTTCCCGGCGAGGCGGCCATCAGCGCCGTCACGCTCGCGGAACTGTCGGCCGGCCCGCTGGTGACGCGGACCGACCCGGACAGGGCAGCTCGGCAGGCGCACGTTCAGCAGGCCGAGGCCGACTTCGATGCGATCCCGTTCGATGCGCCTGCCGCCAGAGCGTTCGGCCAGGTAGCGGCAGACCTCCGCACCGCCGGGCGCAAGCCTTCTGCTCGCGCGTACGACGCGCTCATCGCGGCGACGGCCATCGCCAACGACCTGCCGCTCTATACGGTCAATCCCGCCGACTACACAGGCATCACGTCGCTGCGGGTCGTGCCGATTCCCCACCCGGACGCGTGACGCCTCAGGTCCGTCGCGCCACTTCGGCTCATCTTGTGGCAGGTATCGCGGCCGCCGTAGCATGCTGCGTGATCGAGGATCAGGAGCGCACTCGACAGGTGCCACACGCTCGATCGTGCGACCTCGGATAGGTCGACTCATGACGCGACGCCGGGGACTGCTGGTCACGGACTTGGACGGCACCCTCCTCGGGGGTGACCGCAGGCTGCGCGACTGCGACCGGGCGGCGCTTGCCCGGCTCGGGCGCGCCGGATGCCTGCGCGCCATCGCCACGGGGCGGCACCTGCACTCGTTCGGGATGGTGGTGGGCGAGCGTTTCCCGGTTGATTACGTGGTGGTGTCGTCGGGTGCGGGGATTTACGACGTGCGACATCGCCAACTGGTTCGGTCGCGCTCGCTCACCCGCACGGAGACGGAGGTGGCGGTGCGAGTGCTGGACGGGCTCGACCTCGACTTCATGGTGCACCGGCCGATCCCGGACAATCATCACTTCCAATACCGGTGGTCGGGCCGGCCGAACGTCGACTTCGAAGGGCGCATGGAGCGGTATCGCGCGTTCGCGACGCCGCTCGACGGGCAGTTAGGCCCCAGCGCGCAGTTGCTGGCCGTTGTGCCCGCCGATCGCTCGGAGCCGTCCAGTGACGACGTGGCGAGTCTGCTGCCCGACCTCACCGTGATCAGGGCCACGTCGCCGCTGGACCATCGCTCGACCTGGATCGAGGTGTTCCCGCGCGAGGTGTCGAAGAGCCAGGCGGCGGCGTGGCTGGCCGCGCGCCACGGCATCCGCCGCGGTGACGTCTGCGCGGTCGGCAACGACTACAACGATCGCGATCTGCTGGAGTGGGCCGGTTCCAGCTACGTGGTCGCCAACGCGCCGCCGGAGCTGCGCGCCCGCCACGACGTGGTCGCGGCCGGCGGGCACTGCGGCGTCGCCGAGGCCGTCCGCCGGTGGCGTCGACCGTGAGGCCAGTTGGATGACGCGCGCGCATCGCTGGATAGCGCTACAATTACGCCGGCCCGGAGCCGAGAAACGAAGAGAGGAAGGTAAACAGAGATGGCTCCACGATCGAGCTGGAAGGCGTTCCTGAAGCTCAGCCTGGTGTCCGTGCCGGTGCGCGGGTTCACGGCGAGCAGGTCGGGCGGCGACATCCGGCTGAACCAGTTGCACAAGGAGTGCAACACCCGCGTCAAGTACCAGAAGGTCTGTCCCGAGCACGGCGAGTTGGCTTCCGACCAGATCGTCAAGGGCTACGAGCACAGCAAGGGCGAGTACGTCATCATCGAGGACGACGAGCTGGAGAAGCTGCGCACCCAGAGCGACCACTCGATCAACATCGACGGGTTCATCCCGCCGGACTCCGTGGACCCCGTCTACCACGCCGGGCGCACCTACTACCTGGTGCCCGACGGTACGCCGGGGCAGAAGCCGTACGCGCTGCTGCACCGCGGCATGCGGGAGAACGACGTGCACGCGCTGGCGCACGTGGTGATCGGCGGGCGCGAGCAGCTCGTGCTGCTGCGCCCGATCGGCGACCTGCTCGGACTCACGGTGCTCTACCACCACGCCAAGGTGCAGTCGTCGCAGTCGCTGCGCGACGAGGTGGTCGACGTCGAGGTCTCGGACGAGGAGCTGGCGCTGGCCAACACCCTGATCGGCGCCTCGCTCGTGCAGGACTTCGACCTGGCCTCCTACGACGACCGGTACCACACCAAGCTGACCGAGCTGATCCGCATGAAGGTCGAGGGGCAGGAGGTGGTTCAGGCCGAGGATCCGGAGGAGCCGAAGATCATCAACCTCATGGACGCGCTGAAGAAGAGCGTGGCCGAGGCGCAGAAGGCCGGCGCGGCCACGGAGACCGCGGCCGCGGCAGGGTCGCCGAAGAAGGCCGTGTCGGCGAAGAAGATGGCGCCGAGCGCGGGCGCGCGCAGCGCCGCGAGGAAGAAGGCGGTGTAGGCATCTGCCGGATCTGCCGCGTCTCATCGCTCCCATGCTTGCCGCCAGCGGCACGCCGTTCGATTCGGCGGATCACCTGTTCGAGTTCAAGTGGGACGGGTTCCGCACCCTGGCGCACGTCGAGCATGGTTCTTTGCGGCTGGTGAGCCGCGGCGGCCGCGACGTGACCGCCCGGTACCCGGAGCTCTCACCCTTGGCCGGGCTGCCCGACGGCAGCGTCGTCGACGGCGAGATCGTCGCCCTGGGCGCCGACGGCGTGCCCGACTTCGAGTCCCTGCAGCCGCGCGATCAGGCGCGCGACGCGCGGCGCGCCGCGGCGCTGGCGGCCCGGCATCCGGTCCGGTTCGTGGCTTTCGACCTGCTGTACCGGGACTTCGCATCGATGATGGCCGATCCGCTGCGCGTCCGCCGCGAGCTGCTGGAGCAGCTCGACGTGCCGGAGCCGATGGCGATCTCGGAGGCGGTTCCGGCCGAAGGGCGCCGGCTGTACGAGACCGCGTGCGCACACGGCCTCGAGGGTGTGGTGGGCAAGCGTCTGGACAGCGCCTACCGGCCCGGCCGGCGCTCGGACGCGTGGACCAAGGTGAAACGGCGGCAGCACGGCCTGTGCGCGATCGTCGGCTTCCTGCCCCAGCATGCCGGCGACATTCAGAGCGTCGCGGTGGCGATGGACCGCGACGGGGTCCTCACCTACGCCGGCCGGGTCGGCACCGGCTATGGCGAGGACGAGCGGCTGCGCTTGGCGAGCCTGCTGCGCGAGCGCGTATCCGATCGGCCGCTGGTCGAGTTGCCGGCCGGCGCGGTCCCCGTGCGGCCCGGCCTCTACTGCGAGGTCAGCTTCGTGAACCAGACACGCGCCGGGGTCCTGCGGGCGCCGGTGTTCGAGCGGCTGATCGAGGACGCGTAACATAGCGATGGCCGAGGCGGTCGTGTCGCGCTTCACCACGGCGCAGCTCGCCCGCATCCTGGACGTGGCGCCGGACGAGATCCGGCGCTGGGTGCGGGGCGGGCTGCTGCGGCCGGCCGGGACGGAAGGGCGGTCGGCGTGCTTCGACTTCACGGATGTCGCCACCTCGCGCGCGGTGGCCGGGCTGACCCGAGCCGGCGTCACCACGCGGCGGCTCAAGCGCTCGCTGCGCCAGATCAGCGAGTGGCTGCCGGGCGCGGACGAGGTGCTCCTGCACTTGGAGGCGGCCGAGGAAGGCGGCGGGGTGCGGGTGCGGCTCCGCTCGGGGGAGGCCGCGGAGCCGTCGGGTCAGCTCCTGCTGTACTTCGCCGCCAAAACCGATCGCGCCCGGCC
>JAPOQV010000243.1 GCA_026710565.1 Spirochaetaceae bacterium
GGTGGAGCCGGGTCCGATGGATACGAAGATGCGCCGCGACCACCATCGGGACGAGGTGTCGCAACTCGGGCAACCGGAAGACGTGGCCGACCTGATCCTGCTTGCCGTCACCCAGTCGCCCAAGGTCCACACGCCGGAGCTGCCGCTCTATACCACCTCGAGTCCGGAGATCGAGATGATCCGGCACTGGGAGTAGGCTGCGTCCCCGACCGTGCCCTGAGACGTGCAACGTCTCCAATCCCCGATGTACACTTCACGGAGCCGAGGAGGTCGACCCGTCCCGTGAGCATTGCACTGTCCGCCAGCGACGGTGACTCCGCGTAGGAGCGCGACCGATGGCGGAGGCGGCGCGCGGCGAGGCCCGCCAGGAGCTTCAGGAGCAGTACTTTCTCGCGTCGCAGTGGCAGTTGATGTGGCGCAAGCTGCGCCGCCACCGGCTGGCGCTGGCCGGGGCCACGATGCTGGCGCTGCTGTACCTGGTGGCGATCTTCGCCGAGTTCTTCGCGCCGCACGATCTCTTCCAGCGCCACAACGACTTCATCAACGCTCCGCCGGTGCTGGTGCGGGTGCTCGACGAGGGGAGCGTGCAGATGCCGTTCGTGTATCCGCTGGTCCAGACCCGCAACGAGGTGACCCTGCGGCGGGAGTACGCGGCCGACACGACGCGCCGGCTGCCGCTGGTCCTGTTCGTGCGGGGCGACCCCTACAAGCTGTGGGGGATCTTCCGCACGGACGTGCACTTCTTCGGCACGCGCGGCGGCGAGGCGTTTCTGCTTGGCACCGACCGGCTCGGTCGCGACATGCTCTCCCGCGTGATCCACGGCGCCCGCATCTCGCTGTCGATTGGGCTGGTGGGCGTGTTCATCAGCTTCGTCCTGGGGTGCATCCTCGGCGGCATCTCCGGGTACTACGGCGGCACCCCCGACCTGATCGTGCAGCGCGCCATCGAGTTCATCATCTCGATTCCCACCATTCCCCTGTGGATGGCGCTGTCGGCGGCGCTGCCGGCCGACTGGCCGGCGCTGCGCGTCTACTTCGCCATCACCGTGATCCTGGCGCTGCAGGGCTGGGCCGGCCTGGCGCGGGTGGTGCGCGGCAAGCTGCTGGAGCTGCGCGAGGAGGACTTCGTGATGGCGGCGCGCATCGCCGGGCAGGGTGCCGGCGACATCATCCGGCGCCACCTGCTGCCGTCGTTCATGAGCTACCTGATCGTGAACATCACGCTGGCGATCCCCGGCATGATCCTGGGCGAGACGGCGCTGAGCTTTCTGGGGCTGGGGTTGCGGCCGCCGGTGGTGAGCTGGGGCGTGCTGCTCAAGGACGCCCAGAACTTCCGTACCGTGGCGATCCATCCGTGGCTGCTCATTCCGGGCATCTTCGTCATCGTGACGGTGCTGATGTTCAACTTCCTGGGCGACGGGCTGCGCGACGCGGCGGACCCCTACACGAGTGAGGAACGCAAGGAATGAGCGGGTACATCATTCGCCGCGTCGCTTACACGGTCACCGTGCTGATCGCGGTCTCGATCTTCGGCTTCATCATCATCGAGCTGCCGCCGGGCGACTTCGTGTCCACCAAGGTGGCGCAGCTCGAGGCGACCGGCCAGCGCGTCAACCAGGAGATGGTGGATGCGCTGCGCCTGCAGTACGGGCTCGACAAGCCGGTATACCTGCGCTACCTGACCTGGATGAAGCGGCTGGTGAGCGGCAGCCCCGGCATGTCGCTGGACTGGAACCGGCCGGTCATGGAGCTGATCCTGGAACGGCTGCCGCTCACCATCCTGCTGACGGGGGCGACGCTCATCTTCACGTACCTGGTGGCGATACCGATCGGGATCTACTCCGCCACGCACCAGTACTCGCTCGGCGACTACACCTTCACCGCGCTGGGATTCATCGGCCTGGCGACCCCCAACTTCCTGCTCGCCCTGATCCTCATGTACCTGCTGTTCAAGCTGTTCGGGATCTCCATCGGCGGACTGTTCTCACTGGAGTACGCGCGCGCCGAGTGGAGCCTCGCCAAGCTGCTCGACATGCTCGGTCACCTGGTGGCGCCGGTCGTCGTCATCGGCACCGCCGGCACCGCTTGGCTGATTCGCGTGATGCGCGCCTCGCTGCTCGACGAGCTGCGCAAGCAGTACGTGATCACCGCCCGCGCCAAGGGCGTCGGCGAACGCTCCCTACTGTTCAAGTACCCGGTGCGCATCGCAGTGAACCCGATCGTGAGCACCGTGGGATGGCTGCTGCCGGTGATCGTCTCCGGCGAGGTGATAACCGCGCTGGTGCTGAGCCTGCCGACCACCGGGCCGCTGCTGCTGCGCGCGCTGCAGGCTCAGGACATGTACCTGGCGGCTACCATCGTGATCTTCCTGACCGTGCTGACGGTCATCGGCACGTTGCTATCCGACCTGCTGCTGGCCTGGCTCGACCCGCGCATCCGCTTCGAGGCACAGGCGGGCGCCTGACCCGGCCCGGGCCGCCCGTTCAGGGATACTCGAAGTCTTCGACGGCGTAGATCTGCGGCAGCCCCGACTCGTCCGAGTTGAACAGCACCACGCTGCCGTCCGGCGACTGGAACGGATGCGGATGGGTGTGCTGCGAGTGGCCGAAAGACGAGCGGGGATGGAGCAGGTAGCTTGTCCGCAGCGCCGCGTCGGGCTCGTCCGGCAGCACGCCGACGTAGATCACGCAGTTCGCGTGGCGGCCGCGGTAGCCGAAGGTGTCGGAGACGAACCTGGTGCCGCTCGGGTCGAAGGCGAAGTGGCAGGAGTCCTCACGCTCCATCGACCGGCTGATGCGGTTGCGCGTGGCTCCCGGAATCAGGCGCCCGTGGTGCATGGTGCCGGGCTCGGCGCGGACCGCCCTGGCCTCCAGCAGCGGATACCGTTCCTCGCTCTCGATGGCCATGCTCGCCACGACCGACATCTGCTCGCCGCGCCACGCCTGGTGCCCCTGGCACGTCTCGACGCCGTCGCGGCCGAACGCGTAGCAGCGGAAGTCGCTGCCGTCGTCCCGGATCACGTGCACGTCGGCGCCCTTGCCGCTGGCCAGGGTGACGATGTTGCCCAGCTCGTCCACGTCGCAGCCGTGATTGTCCTGCAGGAGGATGTCGTGGCTCTCCTCCGGGTCCTTCGAGCGGGAGTACTGGTGGTGGATGTTGCAGAAGCTCTGGCCTGCGAAGATGAGCGAGACGTCGGCGCGTTCGACGTCGAACACCACCAGTCCCCACGGCGCGTTGTGGGTGCGGCCGTCGCCGAGGTAGCCGGCCATGCACAGGCGGGCGCCGTCGGAGGAGATGCTGCTGGTGCCGTAGAGCAGGCTCAGGTGGCGGCCGGCTTCCGGCAGCGGGCCGTCGAACCTCGCCAGGGTCTCGCGCTGGAAGGAGTCGAGATCCACGCGCTTGATCGCCCACCAGCCGCCGCCGGCCCGGGTCCGGTCGATGAAGTAGTACATGTAGCGTCCGTCCGGTGAGACGCTCGGGCCGATGGCGCCCTCCTCGTCGGTCAACTGGATGAACGAGTAGCCGTCCTCGATGTCGCACAGCAGGTACTCGCGCCGGCTGCTGCGGGTGTCGACGTCGTCCGGATCGAGGAAGCGCTGGAACACGAAGCGCCGGGAGTCGGGTGTGAACACCCGCGCCTCCATGTAGATATGGCTGTGCGGGCGCTCGGCGTCGGCGCTGATCTGGGTGACCCGCAGCCCTTCCGGGGAGCGCTCGCCGAGCAGGTCGGGGCGCTCGCGGCGTTGGCGATAGACCTGGGTGTTGACGCGGCTTTCCATGGCGCCACGGTAGCGCCGAGCTTGACAGCTCGCAATGTGCCCATAAGATGGTCCGTCTAACCCTGCGCCCTGGAGGTACGAGATGAGGAATACGCTCGCCTTACTGATGGGAGTGATGCTTGTTGCGTCGTTCGCCGCCTACGGCGACACGTACAACGAGGCCCCGATGCTCGCCGCGCTGGTCGCCGAGGGCAGCCTGCCCGCGGTCGACGACAGGCTGCCGGAGGTGCCGCAGGTGGTGGAACCGCAGGCCAGCCTGGGACAGAGCATCGGCGAGTACGGCGGTACCGCCAACGTCCTGCATCTGCGGCCCGATCTCACCCGCGACGGCTGGTACCTGGCCGGCACCGATCCGTTCCTGCGCATCGACTTCGACGAGAGCACCATCGTCACCAACATGCCCGAGTGGTACGAGCTGTCCGAGGACGGCATGACCTTCACCTTCAAGCTGCGCGCGGGGATGAAGTGGTCGGACGGCGAGCCGATGGGGCTGCACGATATCGAGTTCTGGCACACGGACATCCTGCAGAACGAGAGCCTCACCCCCAGCGTTCCCGGAGGGTTCGCTCCCGGCGGGGAGGTCATGCGTTACGAGGCCGTGGACGAAACCACGGCGCGCCTGCACTTCAGCGCACCGCACCCGCTGTTCACCACGCAGCTTGTCGGCTGGTGGGGAGGCGTGATGACGCCGCCGAGCCACTACCTGAAGCAATTCCACATCGCCCACAACAGCGATGCCGACGACGTGGCCAAGGAGGCCGGCTTCGACGCCTGGCACCAGTACTTCAACGACCGCAACCAACACTTCATCGGCTTCCCGATGAAGCCTGATCTGCCCACGCTCAACCCCTACACCCAGACCCGGAAGGAGACGGACCTGCTGGTCTACGAGCGGAACCCGTTCTACTGGAAGGTCGACAGCGAAGGCAATCAACTCCCCTACATCGACCGGATCGTGAGCCGGCGGCTGGAGGACCTGGAGGTCTACTACGGCAAGATCATCAGCGGAGAAGCCGACTTCGCCGCCGCCGAGGGACACACCGTCAACTTCCAGCAGTTCCCGATGTTCAAGGAGAACGAGGCGGGCGGCCAGTACCGGGTGTTCCTGTGGCAGTACACCAACCAGAGCTCGCCCACGCTGATGGTCAACCAGACCCTGGAAGGGGATGACGTGCTGCGTGACCTGTTCCGGGAGGTCAACTTCCGCCGCGCGCTGTCGCTGGCGATCGACCGCGACGAGATCAACGAGGTCCTCTATTTCGGCCGTGCCAAGCCGACCCAGATCAACGCCCTCTCTACCTCCAAGTACTACAACCCGGACTACGACGACTCGTGGGCGCAGTACGATCCGGATCAGGCCAACCAGATGCTTGACGAGCTCGGCCTGGAGTGGGACAGGAATCGCGAGTTCCGCCTGCGCCCGGACGGCAAGCGGCTGGCGTGGACGTTCCTCACCGCGTCGATTCAGCCGGCGCTCGAGGAGCTGATCAAGGAGTACTCGGCCTCCATCGAGTAGGACCTGTCGATCAACGTGCTGAACATCGAGCTGTATCGGGAGCGGGTGCGCGCCAACGACCTGCAGATGGGCGCCTGGGGACACGACGGGTCCTCGGACTTCCTGATCTTCAGCGATCCCTACAACCTCGTTCCCACGCCGAGCACCGGCAACGCGTGGAGCCAGTTGTGGGCCAAGTGGCTGGCTTCCGGCGGCGAGCAGGGCGAGGAGCCGCCGGCGGACGTGGTGCAGATGTACGACAACTGGCAGCAGCTCCAGGCCACGGTCGACGAAGCGGAGAGCGTCCGTCTGGGCAGGGAGATCCTGACCTGGGTGTCGGACAACCTGCCGGTGATCGGCACGGTGGGATACTTCCCGACCGTGTTCATCATCAAGGACAACCTGATGAACGTGCCGGAGACCTACCTGTACGGCTGGGACATGCTGTACACGTTCCCGGCCCATCCCGAGTTGTTCTACCTGCAGCAGCCGCTGCAGCCGCACCAGATGTAACCACGCGCGCTGCAGGCGCCGGGGGAGGCTCACGGTGAAGACCCGAGTGATCCGACGCGACGGCTACGAGAACGGCGCCGCCCTGGCCCGGGCGTGGCAGGAGGACGGCCTGATCCCGGCGCCGCACGGCGAGGTGTTCGAGTTCTATCGCCTGGTCGACAAGGAGGCGGTGGAGCGGCTCGGAGACGAGGAGGGCATGCAGGGTCCGGAGCTGAACCTGCTGGAACCGTTCGCCAGGCACGCGCGGCTGATGGGCCGCGAGCAGGACGTGGCGCGGGTTCGGGAGTGGACGGAGGCGCGGCTGCTCGACGCCGTGGGCGATATCCATCGCGAGCGCCTCGCGGAGCCGTTCGACCCGCACCGGTTTCCGGAGATGCAGGGACTGGCGCAGTACCAGGACCGCGAAGCCAAGGGGATCGCCGACGTGTTCGGCACCGACTTCCGCCGCATCCTGCTGTGCCAGGACCAGTATCGGCGGCTGGTCTACCTGCTCGTCTCAGGCGAAGCCGAGCCTGCCCCGGCGGCCGCCGGAAGCTGCACCAGCGTGATGTTCAAGGAAAGCCCGGTGGGCCCGATCGTGGGCCGCAACATGGACTCCGGGATCGGTTCGGTGGCGGGGCTGCAGGGCTTCGGCGATCCGGTGATGTTCCGTTTCCCGGAGGACATGGGCCACAGCTACATGGGCACGGCGCTGGCCGTGAACGAGCACGGCCTGACGATCCAGGGCAGCAGCATCGCCTACGCCCACGAGCCGACGGACGCCGGCTTCTGGGTCGACCTGGGTCCCCTGGTGCTGCGCTGCTGCAGCACGACGGCGGAGGCGCTGGACCTGATCGACCGCTACAGCACGATGTCGGGACCGAGCAACCTGGTGCTGATCGACGGCGAAGGCGACGGGGCCGCGGTGGAGAAGAGCAAGAACACCTACGCGGTGCGGCGCACCGACACGCCGTGGATCTTCACCACCGACGGCGTGGCCGTGGAGGAGAAGACCGCGGCCATCCAGGGACAGACGTCGCTGCACGAGTTCCACGTCGCCCGCCACCGCCTGATCGAGCGGCTGCTGCGCGAGGCGGAATCCAACCCCAGCGTGGAGGCGATGCGCCGCATCATGCGCGACCACACGCCGCCGTCGCCGGTGTGCAAGCACCTCGACCAGATGCCGGATGACTATCCGCTGGCCACGCTGTACAGCTTCCTCCTGGTGCCGCGCACCGGGGAGTACTACTTCTGGGTCACGCGCCCGGGACCCGAATACCCCTGCACCTTTGAGCCGACGCTGCACAACTTCTCGTTCGAGTAGCCGTCTCTCTTCCTGATGCGTGGTGTCGTGCGGAAGCCAAACCGGTGGTCGGGATCGAGGAGAGGCCGATGGAAAAGATAGAGATCTGGGAATTGGCAAGCGGCCGTGACACGGCGACATCCTTGCTATCGACCATCAATAATACGAAAACGGAGGAAGAGCTGGAAGAGATCCTTGTCAGGAGTCCCGATATGCTGGAGCGAGGCCTGCAACTCGTCGGTCGTCAAACACCAGTGACCGGTGGCGGCTACCTCGATCTCTTGGCGGTGGATGGAGATGGCAGACTCGTCGTGTTTGAGCTCAAGCGCGGTACGCTCTCCCGTGATGCTGTGGCACAAGTCGTCGACTACGCCTCCGACCTCGATGCAATGGAGTTGGAGGAGCTTGCGAAGCTCGTTGCCGGCCATTCCGGTAGTGGTGACATCCCGAAGATCGATGATTTCATGGACTGGTACGATCGCCAATACGAGGAGAAATCCATCGAGTCCCTCAAACCGCCACGCATGGTTCTCGTTGGCCTTGGTGTCGATAGCTCCGCTGAGCGCATGGTGAACTTTCTCGTTGACCGTGGGGTCGAGATTACGCTGGTGACCTTCCAAGGGTTTGAGCACGACGCCAAGACTCTGCTTGCCCGACACGTCGAGGTGGACAGCCGGAGCGCGAGACCCTCCGCCAGCCCCGACGCGCTGTTTGAGAGACGCGCTCAAGCCCCGAAGATCCAGGAGCTATTGGGAGTCGTGACCGAGATGTTCATGAAGCAGCATAGCGGACTCTGGCAAACGCACTCTAGCTCACGGAGGAATTTCTTGCTGGATTATTCGTGGTATCGAATGCAGGAAGAGTCCAAGTGGAAGCCACGAGCCACGTTGTTCATTGAGCTGGACACGGGCATCGACGGTATCAAGGTCGGCTATCATCCGATCGCCGTTCACCTTGCGTCCAAGGAAGCGTTTGAAGACCCCAAGAATCACGGCATCGCATTCGAGACCAAGTACGCGTCAAACGCGCCACACATCGGTCCGATCAGCGAAGAGTTCAAGTGTTCGCTTCGATCGCTGAAGGAATGGAGGGCACGCGAAGAGCATTTGACTTCGGTCACAAAGAGAGTCTGCAGATCTTACGATGCGGCGAGGGAAAGCGCCTTGGCCGGGGAGTAGATCGCGTTAGGGTTAGCCGGTAGTGGCGACGCCTACTCCCAGTGCCGGATCATCTCGATCTCCGGACTCGAGGTGGTATAGAGCGGAAGCTCCGGCGTGTGGACCTTGGGCGACTGGGTGACGGCAAGCAGGATCAGGTCGGCCACGTCTTCCGGTTGCCCGAGTTGCGACACCTCGTCCCGATGGTGGTCGCGGCGCATCTTCGTATCCATCGGACCCGGCTCCACC
>JAPOQV010000244.1 GCA_026710565.1 Spirochaetaceae bacterium
AGGCGATGAAGGGTGGGGCGCTGCTGCCCGGGCCGGGATCCACAACTGCAGGACCCACGTTGGAAACCTGGTTGCACGAGAACTGAATAGGAAAGGCGGCCGCGCAAGTGCGCGGCCGCCTTTTACTCACGTGGACGGTTGGGTTCAGAGATCCGGGTAGTTCAGAGATCCGGGTACGAGGTGAGGTTGTCGACCTTCTCGGTGGTTTCGGGCTCTTCGGGCAGCTTGCCGGTCACCAGGAAGATGACACGTCGGCCGACCTCGACGGCGTGGTCGGCGAATCGCTCGTAGAAGCGGCCGAGCAGCGTGACGTCGACTGCGGCGGCAACGCCGTGCTTCCACTCACGGTCCATGAGGACGGTGAAGAGGTGGCGGTGGAGGTCGTCCATCGCTTCGTCTTCTTCGCGCAGACGGGCAGCGCGCTCGGGGTCGCGGGTCTCGAGGACGACCTTGGCGGCCGCACCGATGGAGACAGCGATGCGTCCCATCTCGGCGAAGTAGCCGTTGACCTCTTCAGGAAGCACGTGGTTGGGATGTCGGCGGCGCGCGATCTTGGCGACGTGCAGGGCGAGTGCGCCCATGCGGTCGATGTCGGCGACGATCTGGATTCCGCTGACCACCGAGCGCAGATCTCCGGCAACGGGAGCCTGCAAGGCGAGCAACGCAAACGCGCGCTCCTCGCAGATGGTGCTGAGTTCGGTGATCTTGTCGTGTTCGCCGATTACTTGTTCTGCCAGGGACAGGTCTGCCTGGAGCAGGGACTGGGTGGCGCGCTCCATAGCGGCACCTGCCAGTCCTGCCATCTCGCCGAGCGTGTCTGCAAGCTCGGTCATCTGTTCGTTGTAAGCCACGCGCATGAGGTCAGAGCCTACGTGCCGTGAAAGACCAAGTCACAAGCACCAGGTGAACGCAAGGTGAATGAACGCGTGTCAGTCGCAGGTGGTGTCGCCGGCGTTGACGCTGGCGATGTCGGCGGGCAGAGCCGTCGAGGTGCTGGTGTCGACCGACGTCGGATTTGCCGCCAGGATGGTTCCCGGGTCCGCGGGGGCGACGACGGTGCCGGCGAAATTGC
The DNA here is from genome assembly GCA_026710565.1 of Spirochaetaceae bacterium. The sequence goes on from JAPOQV010000244.1 coordinate 1,073, forward strand.
TTCCGACGACGACCTCGATCATGTCTCCCATGCTCGGAGCGAGAACCAGAACCGCGCCGGGAATCGACGACGCGACCGTCACCGCTTCAGCCTCGTAACCTGCGGCGTAGCGCACGACGGTGGTCGACGCTTGAGCATTCGCCAGGCCGGTGGCTGCGCTGAAGTTACCGACTGTGGAGATCTGGAAACCGTAAGCCGCGAGGCTGTCGGCGATTGTCGCGGCCTGCCCGGCGATTCCCGACGCGTTGGAGACGTCGACCGAGATGTTGTAGGCGCTCATTGCCTCGACGGAAGTGGCGGCCGGCGGCGTGCTGGACGTAGGCGCGGTTGTCGTGGAACTGGTCGACGACGGTGTGGTGTCCTCGCGCTCTTCGCCCGGAAGCGGATCGTCGTCGATGATCGCCTGGAAGAGGGACTTGATCTCGTCCGTGCGAGGAATCTCGTTGCCCCAGTCGTTGGTGCCGTCCGTGGGGACCGTCAAGAACGTGACCGCGCCTGCGTCGACGTTCTGGAGCGAGCGACCGAGGGTGACCAGTGACTTGGTGTCGATGTTTTCGACGAACGTGTCGCTGGTGAAGGCGTTGATGAATCCGTTGAGCTTGCTCGGATTCAGGAGGACCTGGTTGGACAGGGCCGAGCGGAGCAGCGCCGACAGGAACTTCTGCTGGCGGGTGATGCGCCCGTAGTCGCCGTTGCCCTCGGCTTCGACGTGGCGAGCACGCACGTAGTTGAGGGCGGTACGGCCGTCGAGCATCTGCGTGCCGCCGGAGGCGAGGACGGTTCCGAGGATGCCGTCTTCGATCGGTCCGGGGGAGCAGACGTTCACACCGCCGACGGTGTCGACCATGCGCTCGAAACCGGCGAAGTCCATTCCGACGAAGTGCCCGATTTTCAGGCCGGACATCTTCTGGATGACCTTGACCAGGCATTTGGGGCCACCGAGTGCGTATGTCGCATTGAGTTTGTCGCCGCTCGCCGCCGGGAAGGTTTCGCTGGTGTACTTGCCGGCGTCGTTGTCCCATCCCTGACAGATCGGACGTTCGACGTCGAGGTCACGCGGGAAGGAGACGGCGACGACGCGGCTTCGGTCGGCGGGAATGTTCACCAGCATGACCGTGTCGGCTCGGGCGCCTTCGGCGTCTTCGACGGTTCCGGCGCCGATCTCACCGCTCGCACCGGCGCGGGTATCTGTGCCGATGATCAGGTACGTCTCGTCGCCGAGTTGACCACCGGCGTCGATGATGTCGTCGGACTCGGTGTCGAGTGCCGCAATCTGATCGAATCCGCCTTCGACCGAGCGCAGATAACCCCACACGACGCCGGTCAATGCGAGAGACATGACGGCCAGGAACGCTACTGCCGATCGGCCGATCACTTTTGCGCGATGGCGGCGGCGAATCTTGCTTTGCGCCAGACGAGTGGCGCCGGTGTCACCGACTACCCGCGGCACTGCGGAGGTGACGGGATGTTCTTCGGTGATCCAGTCCGCAGCGGCGGGCGGAACGGTCGGACGGGCGGGAATCGGCCGGGCCGGGGGCGGCGACGACGCTGCTGAAGATTGAGTCTTGGGTGGTACGGATTTGTTCGGCGCCGGCTTGGGCGGCGCAGCCGGGGCTGGTGGCGGCCTCTTGTTGGCTACCCGGCGGACCAACTCCGCGCCCCACAAGGACACCGGCGCGGGCGGGCGATGCCGTCGCGCAGGACAC
>JAPOQV010000245.1 GCA_026710565.1 Spirochaetaceae bacterium
CCGCGAGCTGGCGGTGGACCTCAAGGAGGACCAGCTCCTCTTCCGACGCGCCGAACGCAAGGCACGGTCCGCGGGCCGCGGGCTGGACCTGCCGGTGGCGGTCCGCTGGGACCGCCTCTTCGAGGACATCCCCCGCGGCGAGCGCACGCGCGGCGCGTGGGCGGAACGCTTCGAGTATCCGCCGGCAATCGCCGACTGGCGGCGCTGGGTCTGACAGCCGCCGAGGCCCCGAAACGGCGAAGCGGCCGCGGCCATGCTGCTCAACTGGCACCGCCGCGTCCTCGACGACACACGGGAATCGCCCGACCACAATATGTAGGCCCGAAATTGGCGAGCTCGGCGGGGTCCCACCCACCCGGCCGTCTCCGACCACAAGATGTAGGGTACGCAGTAGCCCGTGGAAGGGCCGCTCAGCGCGACCGTCCGCCTCCGCGCTCGGCCGCACGCCACCGGACGGGGTAGTCCGTTCCGAGTTCCTCGTTCAGCCTCTGCGCCACAGCCGCAGGCCACACATCGTCGCGCGGCTCGGCGTCCTTGTCGTGGGGGTTGTAGCCGGCGATGTCCTCCAGCACGTATGGCCGCTCCTCCGGCAGCCGCCGCCGCCAGTGCCGCCGCGTTCTCTTCTCGGCCGCCCAGTCGCCGGGATTGCCGTGGTCGACCAGGGCCGTGACAGCATGCGTCCGCCCCCGCCGCCAGGCCTTGGCCAGCAGCGCGGGCAGCTTGTCCTTCATGCCCGGACTGTCCTCCAGCCTGTGAGCCATCTGCACACGCCAGCCGACGACCTCCTTGCGCCAGTGGTTGAGGTCCCTAGCCGCACCACCGTGCTCGATCTTCAGCAGGTGCGAGATGACGTTCGTGCAGTGCGATGTCCAGGCGTGCTCTTCACTTCGTCCCAAGGTCTCGATCTCCTCGATCACGTTCTCCCAGTCGATCGCGGCCACATCGCGCCGCCGCAACGCTTCAGCCTGATCCTGAGCCCACGCCCAGGTGTCCTCGTCGTAGAGCCGTTGCGCACGGGTCCCGCCGGTCACAGCAGCAGCCTGCTCCCGAAGTGACGCTCCCGCAGCCATGCCCGCATTGTAAGCGATACCCCGCTCAGCCGGAACCCCCGGACGGCCCTTCCCCGCACGCCGACCAGCGTGGTCTACTGACTGCATGCCCAGAGCGATTGGCGATCTCGCGGACGGCATTCCATTGCCGATTGAGAGGCGGCGGCCGTGCAGGACGCAGTGATCGTCATCGACAGGACCGACTTCCTGATCGCGTCCGCGTTCGCCGCGCTCGGCATACTGCTGCTCATCCTCCAGTGCTGGTTCACCCTCTCGCCACCACTCGCGGCATGAAACTCGCGCTCGCAGCAGCCGCCTTGCTTCTGGCCGGCACTTCGGCCTGGTCCCTTGCGACGCTGCTGTGAGCGCCCCCGGCAAGCCGCCCCGCCAAGACTGATGAGACTGCTGATCGAACTCGCCTATGGCCGGTGTCAATGCCGAACCTGCCGCGTCGACCGGCTGGAATGGCTCTGGTACATGACCCATGCCGCCCCCAATGGTATTGACCGAGTGTGTGGAGTGTAGATCTGGTGGACTCGGAGCG
>JAPOQV010000246.1 GCA_026710565.1 Spirochaetaceae bacterium
GCATCGCCGAGGTCCACAACGGCAGCTCACTTTTCACGGGCGACGCCGGACAGGGCGAGAGCAACATCCGCCGCTGGATCATCGAGAACGACTGGCTGGAGGCCATCGTCGCGCCTCCGCTCAACCTGGTCTACAACACCGGCATCGCCACCTACGTCTGGGTGCTCACCAACCGCAAGCCCGAGCCTCGCCGAGGCAAGGTGCAGTTGATCGACGCCACCGGGTGGCACCGCCCGCTCCGCAAGAACCTGGGCAAGAAGAACTGCGAGCTCGGCGAGGACGACATCGCCCGCATCTGCGACACCTTCCTCGCCTTCGAGGAGACCGAGCAGAGCAAGATCTTCGACAACGACGCCTTCGGCTACTGGAAGGTGACGGTCGAGCGGCCACTTCGCATTGCAGGAGCCGACCCCAACCGTGCCTATAAGGCCGCCGAGATCAAGAAGCTCAAGGAGACTGGCGAGCGTAGCGAGACCGCGCCGCCCGTGATCAGGAAGATCCACAAGCGCGGCACCGACGCCGATCCTCTGCGCGGCCGGTTCGCAGCCACCGTCGACGGCAGGCCCGCCGTGGTGGAGTACGAGCCCGACACCGACATGCGCGACACCGAGCAGATCCCGCTGCAGGAGGCCGGCGGCATCGAAGCCTTCCTGCGTCGTGAGGTCCTGCCCTACGCGACAGACGCTTGGTACCAGCCCGACAGCGTCAGGATCGGCTACGAAATCAGCTTCACCCGCTACTTCTACAAGCCCAATCCGATGCGGACCCTGGCCGAAATCCGCGCTGACATCCTTGCGGTAGAGCGGCGCGCGGAGGAATTGCTGGAGGGACTGATGGTCCGCAAGCCGAGTCCCCATCCGATGAAGCTACGCATCTACGCAGATACTTCCGTAATCGGCGGTTGCGAGGACGAAGAGTTTCGGGACGCCTCGCGCGGGCTGATCGAGAGGTGTGCTCGGGGCGAGGTGACGCTGGTAGTCTCCGCGGTCACCTTCGGGGAACTCGTCAGTGCCCCTCAAGCGGTGCGCGACGTGCTTCCCTCCATCGACCCCGTTCACCTGGAAAGGATCGAGGTGACGCGGGAAGTCGAGAGTCTGGCGAGCCGCTATATTGAAGACGGAGTGCTTGCCAGGACGATGCGCGCCGATGCCCTGCACGTCGCCGCAGCGACCGTAGCCGGCGTGGACGTGTTGGCGAGCTGGAACTTCCTACACTTGGTGAATCTGCGACGGATCCGGGAATTCAACGAGGTCAACCGGTCGATGGGGCACGCCCCGCTCGACATCCGCACGCCGAAGGAGCTGGGCCATGACGAGTGAGAACAGGACGAAGTCGTTCGACTGCGTGAAGTCCGTACGGGAAATACGCGACCGGGTCAGCGCCGAAATCGCGAACATGTCCTACGAAGAGCTGCGGGAGTGGCTCGACGCGCAGGTTCAGCAGGATCCTCTCTTCGCGCGCATCCCGCAGTTTCGAGCGTCCGACGCCACCGAGACGATGCAGGATGCGGGACGGGCGCCTGATCCTCGGCTGGATCCACCCAGACGATGAACGACCGGAGGTGCTCACCCGGCGCTGACCGTGCCGCTAACGCTGATGGGCTGACACGATGCTCGCCGACTTGAAGCCCTACCCCAAAATGCGCGACTCCGGAGTCGAGTGGCTGGGGGCAGTGCCGGCGCACTGGGGCGTGCGAAGGCTCGCTCAGTTTGGAACTCTCTCGAAAGGAAGTGGCGGAAACAAAGACGATGAAAGATCGGCCGGAGTTCCTTGCATAAGGTACGGAGATTTGTACACTACGCACCACAACTTCATCCAAAGGAGTCGGTCATTTATTTCGAATGAGAGAGTAGCAGAATATTCCACCACAAGGTTCGGCGACGTTCTCTTTGCGAGCTCAGGAGAAACTATAGATGAGATAGGAAAGTCAGCAGCGAATGTCATGCAGGCAGACGCTTGCTGCGGTGGCGACGTCATCATATTCCGTCCAACGGAGAGCGTTGATGCTCGTTACTTGGGATACGTCATGGACTGTCCCCCGGTCGCTGCGCAAAAGGCTCGCATGGGACGCGGGATTACGGTCATGCACATCTACGCCGCACAGTTGAAGTACTTAGTGATCCCGCTCCCCCCTCTCGTGGAGCAAACCGCGATCGCACGTTTCCTCGACCACGTCGATCGGCGCATCCGGCACCACATCCATGCCAAGCAGAAGTTGATCGCGCTGCTGGAGGAGCAGAAGCATGCCACCATCCATCAGGCAGTAACAGGGAAAGTCGATGTCCGAACTGGTGAGCCCTATAGTGCTTACAAGCGTTCTGGCGTTCTGTACGTGGGCTGTATTCCTAAGCACTGGAGGACGGCAAGGCTAAAGGTAGTGTTGGCGCGATCGATACAAAACGGTCTCTTCAAGAAGAAGGATCAGTACGGGAATGGATCACCGCTAATCAATGTATCAGATGTGTACGGACAACGCTTCTTTGTGGAGCCGTCATCGCTTGAACGAGTGCAAGCTAGCGCAGATGAGACGATGAACTATCGAGTATTGAACGGAGATATTCTACTCGTCAGATCTTCTTTGAAGTTGGAGGGAACGGGGCGCGCTGCAATCGCGATGAACTGTTCTGATAACACGGTCTTTGAGTGCCATCTCGTAAGAGCAAGGCCAGATGATCGACGGATTCATTCTCGGTACCTTGCACTGTTGCTTAACTCTTGGGCTCTTAGGCACTACTTCGTGTCGCGAGCAAAAGTTGTGACGATGGCAACCATCGCGCAGGATACGATCTCGTCATGCCGTATTGTGTTGCCGCCTGTGTCCGAGCAAGACGGAATCGTTGAGTGGCTTGATTCGCGATGCAACAAACTGATCTCGGCGATTGAACAGGCAAATCGCGATATCTCGCTTCTCCGGGAGTACCAGGAACGGCTCATCGCAGACGTCGTTCGTGGAAAACACGACGTGCATGAGCTTGCTTATCTGGCAGATAAAGTGGCTTCATGATGTTGAATATGGATGCGGTCTGGAACGGCGAATTCAGGTTCGGTAGCGACTCGAACGGCTTGATTGCGTAGACCGTGAGCCCGAGTGACACTTCCGAGAGCGGGCTGGAGCGGCTGATCTGCGCGGGACTGGCCGGGCATCCGTGTGGCCCTCCCGCCGAGGGCACCGTGGCCGATCCGCCTGCGGGCTACGGTGGAGTGGGGTGGAGCGGTGGCAACTTCCACGACTACGACCGCGAGTACGGTGTCGATCTGGTGCAGCTCGCGGCCTTCCTGCGTGGCACCCAGCCCGACGCCGCCGAAGCGCTGGCGCTGTCCGAGGTCGGTCCGACTCGGCGGGCGTTCCTGACCCGATTGCAGGGTGAGATCGCCAAGCGCGGCACCATCGAGGTGCTGCGCAACGGGATCAAGCACGGAGCGCTGCACCTGGATCTCTTCTACGGCACGCCCTCGGCTCACAACCCGCAGGCGCGGGAACGGTTCGAGCAGAACCGCTTCACGGTCACCCGGCAGCTTCGCTACAGCCGGGACGAGGCGCAGCGAGCGCTGGACATCGGGCTGTTCATCAACGGGCTGCCGGTGTTCACCTTCGAGCTGAAGAACAGCCTGACCAAGCAGACGGTGGATGACGCGGTCCTGCAGTATCAGCAGGATCGCAATCCGCGCGAGAGGCTGTTCGAGTTCGGGCGCTGCATCGCGCACTTCGCCGTGGATGAGCGGGAGGTGCAGTTCTGCACCCGGCTCGCCGGCAGGGCGTCGTGGTTCCTGCCGTTCAACCGGGGCTGGAACGATGGCGCGGGCAACCCGCCGAACCCGGACGGGTTGGCGATCGACTACCTGTGGCGGGAGGTGCTGACCCGGCGGGGCCTCACCGACATCCTGGAGAACTACGCCCAGGTGGTGGAAGCGAAGGACGAGCAGAGCGGTAGGAAACGGAGGGACCAGATCTGGCCGCGCTACCACCAGCTCGACGTGGTGCGCCGCCTGCTGGCCGACGCCGGCGCGGACGGCGCGGGAAGGCGCTACCTGATCCAGCACTCCGCGGGCAGCGGCAAGAGCAACTCCATCGCCTGGGTGGCCCACCAACTGATCGGGCTGACCAGGGACGACGCGCCGGTCTTCGACTCGATCATCGTGGTCACCGACCGGGTGATCCTCGACCGTCAGATCCGGGACACGATCAGGCATTACGCCCAGGTGGGGGCGACGGTCGCTCCC
>JAPOQV010000247.1 GCA_026710565.1 Spirochaetaceae bacterium
CACTACCCGCGCCTGGACGCGCACTTCCTCCTGTTTTCGGGTAATCGCTTTCCTCCGGAACTCAACCGCCTCAAGCACCAGATCCTGATCGCTGGTCAGGTACTCGACGGAGACGCCCAGAGCATCCGCCAGCGCGATGAGTACGCCGGAACTGGGCATTGACTCGTCCCGTTCGTACTTGCCGATCGCCTGAGCCGTCACGCGACCGCCGATGCGGCTCTCCAGAGCACGAAGCGACAGGCCGGCAGCTCCACGGGCCAACTTGAGTCTACCGCCGATCAAGGGCACCCCTCTTCAAGACCTCTCCTCCAGTTTACAACTTACAATGTTATGTGGTATTTTGTAAACTGCACCAAGGAGCACCCAAAGATGATAGAAGGGTTGATCGGAGTGGCAATCGGCGCCGACGCGGCGATCTCTGTGAACGCTGGCCGGCTTCGCGGTGGGAACCAGACCCCCGATGGCCCGGAACAAGCAACCCCGGCGCTGGAGCCCGGCGAAGCAACCCTCGACAGGGATGCCGTGCGGCTCTTTCGGGGAGTCCTCTACGCGGTCACCATCTTTGTGTGTTCCACGATGCTGCTGATCGGTATCCTGATCGGCTTATAGCGATGCCGAGGACCTCCGCGTCCAGTGGGTTACGTCAGCACGGCGGCTCGGCGCGGGCGAGCGGGTCCCCGAAGAAGTAGTTGACGCTGGCAGCGTCGAAGTCGGGCTCGCGACGGAACGGTTCGCGGAGGTAGTGGACACGGTGGGCGCCGTCGTCCAGGAACTCGGTGATCCCCGTAGGCGATCTCTTGGTCAGCCGGTCCTTGACTGCGGCTTCCGTCGTCCCGATGAGCTCGATCCTGGCTGCTATGTCATTCCCCGACGATCAGGTCGCGTCAGCCGGGCTTGCCGCCCAAATGATTAGGCGCAGTTCACTGTCATCGATCAGGGCGTACTCCGGCGGCCTTCCTGCGAGCTTCTGGCTCTCCCGCAGGATGATAGGCACACCGTCCCCACGACGGTCCATCAAGTGAGAGCGCCCAATCCCCTCTGGCGCAGGACAGCGTCCAAGTAGCGAGACGACTAGCTCATTACGGTTCGCTTGCCGCAGATGCAGGCTGTCTGTCGTCAGGGTATTTACCAGTTCTCCGGGCACGTAGAGCTCCAGCCGATCGGCAAACAAGTGCAGGCGCACGCGCGCGCCAGCCATCGAGTAGTCGCGATGGGCCACGGCATTCACCAGCGCCTCGAACACCGCTCGCTCGCTGAATTGCGGGCGCTCGACCCGCGCAGTCTTCTTTGTCGCACGGACCAGAATGTTCCGGCGCACGAAGTGCAGGGCCTCCGCAATCTGTGTGTCCAATGACCCGTTCACGTCTCGGGCGTCATTCTGATAGTTGACGTCGTGCCGTTCGCCCGCGTAACTCACCGCCTGAATCTGAGCGTGCGGCAGCCATTGCTGCGGATCGGAAGTACAGAGGAGAACGCCTGCGAGCGTCAGTCGCGCGACACCTTCCGAATCGTCTCCCACGATCCTGAGCTTGCGTAGCGTGTCCTCCGTGGCGCCGACATCGTCGCGCAGGAATCGATTCGTCAGATCAACGTCCAAGTGATCTGGCGTCGTCCAAGGAACCACAGATTCGTCGAACCTGATTACCCGACTCTGGCTTCGCTCCTGGAACAGCCGAGCCAGCGACTCGGCGTGAAGCTCACGCGTCGAGTCTCCCAGACGACGATAGTATCCACCCGGACTTCCGTGAACGAACAGACTACGGGGCACATCCACGCGGATGATCGGCACCAGCTCTCCGTCGTCTCTACGGACTTCGACCTTGCGAATGTCAGCGTTGTCCAACGGTGGCTTGATCAGATCGTTGCAGATCTCCCGAATCCAGCGCCCCGCCGTTTCCAGCCGCGCCAGCGAAATACCCAGGATCTCGTGGGTCTTGTCATCGACACCCAGTACGAAGGTCCCTCCACGGCCGTTGGCCAAAGCCGCGAGTGTGTCGCCAACCTTGTCCCTCTTGGGTTCAGTAACGCGGTCCCCCGCGAAGAAGACTTGCTTATACTCCAAACGACCGTCTTCACCGAGACGGACTTGTCGAACGAGATCAGCGTCGGTCATCGGTCGCGTTCTTCGCCGGGCATGATCCGCCGATAGCGCGCCTGAAACGCATCCCGGCCTCCCTCCATAACCCGGCAGATTTCGTCTCGCACCTCGCGCTCCTGGAGACCGCCCGAACAGACCACCACTGCTTCTCCGTTCTTGGTGTCCAACGACACGGCAAGCTCGGCATCCCCATGAACCACGATATTGGGGTTGTGGGTGACGACGATGATTTGCCGCTGCGCCTTCTGTTCGCGAAGACGCCGGACGAGCAACTCGTAGATGAGAGCGTTGTCCAGGTCGTCTTCCGGTTGGTCGAGGATGATCGGCTCGACGCCGTAGCCCAGAACGAAGGCCAGCAAGGCAGCCGTCTGCTGGCCGGGCGACCCGTGCGCGAGAGGTGTCCAGCGCTTGCCCGGTTGGCGCTGGTCACGGAAGCTCACCGTTACGGCATCTTCCGCGACATACAGCGCCAGCCGGTCGAGCCGTTCCGGCTGAAGCCGCTTCAGCGCCCGCTCAAACCTTGCGTCCTTTGCGTCCCACGAACCGGTTCCCGCGATGAACCGATGTAGCTCATCGATCGTGTCATCGAGCGAGCGATATGCCCAGCCGCCCCTTGGTCGCGGGTCTATTCGGCGGGCGAGCGCCGCGTGATCCTGGTCGAAGTGCTCGATTCCCAGGGTCTTGCGGAGGAATTCTTGAAGGTTGCCCCGGTCGCCGTCCGCACCAATCCGGATCCGGACCAGGTCGCTCGAGGTCTGGTCCGCAAACTTCGCTCTCCGACTACTCAGTTCGGAACGGACCGAGCGATACTCCACAAGGACAGCCTCAGCGGTTTCTTCACGCTCCTGGGCCATGGTTTGCTGCTGCTCCAGGTGTTCTATCTCCCGCTGCAAGGTGGCTTGCTGATCGAGAAGATCGCGGTACTCGGCGGGATTGGAAATGCCTGCCGCTTCCAACCGGGTGCTCACCTCCCTGTAGTCCGCCGCGCTCGTCTCAACAGCCTGACTCCAGGGATCGTCGGGATCGCTTCCCAGACTTCCGATCCGCTGCTCGGCACTCGCGACAGCATCTCGCACGGCGTCCTTGAAGGAGCTGACGACTTGCCCCAGTTCCTCATGAGCGCTCCGAAGGGCAACTCGAGCAGGATCGTCCGACGTCTCGACTTCCTGGTCCAAGTCGGCCGCAGCGACTTCTTCCACCGCTCGACCCACCTCGGCGATCTCTTCCATGACATTCTGCCGGATCGACTTCCAAGCCCCGTCCTGCCGCCGGACTCTCCCGTACTCCTTCAGAGCGGATGCGTGTTTCCCGGTCTGCAGCACGTTGAGCTTGCGACGGACGTCGGACAGCCCCGCGTTACGCGCAGGGAGCTCAGCCGCTTCCGTCCGCAACGCGCGCGCTTCGGCCCTCAGTGCCAAGTACCGAGCCGTCAATTCCGAACTCCTTCGGCGCTGGCTCGCGCCGTCGACAGCGTCGGTGTCGTCGATTACGGCGAGCAGCGCGTCAGGACTTCGAGCAACTTCGAACAGTTGCTTCTGGCTGTATACACGTACGGGGAACCGTTCCCGAATTTTCCCATCCTCGGGGATGAGAGCATCGCCGTCGCATCGGGCGATCGCGGGAACAGATCCGTCGCGATTCCAAGAAAGCGCGAATCGAGCCCCATCCTTGCGGTAGATCAGCCGGATTGTGGTGGCGCTCGTCAGCAGGCCCTCTTCCCCGCGAACGCGAGGCACCTGCAGGCGCTCCTGGAACGCGCGTTGCAGCTCGCCGTGACTGTCGAGCTCGCCCTCTCGGCGAAGAGCCGTCCGACAGAAATCGACCAACGTGGACTTTCCGGTACCTCTTCCACCAATGATGGTGCTGAACCACGGATTGAACCCGACAGTCAACGGGTCGGAACGTCCGAGATACTTCGCCCTGTGAACGGTGATGCTCTCGATTGCCGATGCCCCGTGGACATTCGGATCGGTCGTGGCAGCAGCGGACGCGGGCCGTACCGAGGCGTCGCCGTCCAGAAGGGCGAGGCGCAGACCACCAGCATCGGGCTTGGTCATCTTTACCCACGTGAACCGCCGGCCGAACTCGTCAGGGCCATGGCTGTCCGAGCCCCATAGCCTCGGGATACTCCGCCCGACCTCGCGTTTACTGCCGTCGATCCAGGACTCATCGATAGGCAAGTCAGGAACGACTTCTACGGCGGCAAGGTGCCTGTGACGCAACACAGCGATTCGCTGCTGTCCACAGAGCGTGAGCACTCCTCGTGCCTGGTTGACGTGCGCCCCGATCATAAGCGCGTCCGCCGGGCACCTATCCAGGATCTGCTCTACGCTGAAGCGAGACCGGGCGCTCTCATCGCCCCGTTTGTCTACCGGAATCTCCACTCTTGAGAGAAAGTCTTCGACATGCTGCTCTGTCCGACTTCGGTCCATCAGAACCAGCAAGTGAACTCCGTCGCTCGCAGTGACCTCCACGCCCGGAAAGAGAACGGGACTATCCTGCACTTTAGAGGCTGCTTGTTGGAGTGGTCTGATGCCACGCGCCGTGTTGTGATCCGTGATCGCGACGGCATGGATACCGGCGTCGCGCGCAGCGGTAATCCACCCCAACCAATCCGGACAATCACGATCAACCTGGGTGCCGAAATCATGCGACGCCGGCGAGTGTGTGTGTAAGTCCACGCGCCACCAGCGCGAGCCGGGCCAGTCCCATGCGGCACTCATTCGGACCTCATCCGACAGGCATCTGCAGGTTGCCTCGTCATAGCTCCATCCCCTGGCGTTGATCCAGCTCGGTCACAGCAATAGCAGCACCGGAGCCGCTTCCACCACACTTGCTGCCGAACACAATAGGCAGATATTCGTCGCCCTCTTCACTGTTAGGCCTCCCCTTGCTAAATGCCCAAAACATCGACGATGACCTGACGATCTGCCTACTCAACGTGCGGGTCACAGAGCGCGATTGGCGTCGACGTCCAAGTCGGCGGCCTGCATCTCCCGCACCAGTTCCATTCTCCATGCCCCACGATCATCCAGCCTAATGTACACGACGCCGTCATAGTCCGACGGTATCTCTTCTACCCCGTCCGCGACAATGGCACAGACGCGCTCTCGGCCGAGACGGCCCATAAAGTATCCGAACTCGAGAATGACATTCTGCCTAGCACGACACTTGAGATTGTCTGGCTCGGTAGCGAGTGCGCCCACATCGTCCGGGGTCAATAGGGCGATCGCGAACGCTGCTTGAACGTGGCTCTCGAACTTCTCGATAATCGTCCGGCCCTGACTCGGTTGCTCGTGTAAAATGATCGGACGAAGATCGAGCTTCTGAAGAAACCTCGCAACAGCTTCTTTGGTGCCATCGTCCCGACCATGAACAACGAAAACGTCTCTTGCTGCAATTGGCTGGGATCCGCGTCCTGGAGAAGGAGTGTCTTCGACTTCGTCTGACCAATAGTCGTTGATTTCTTCGACCATTGACTCCAGCAAGGACTGTGCTTTTTTCAAGCCCTTTAGATACGCTGACTGGTGTTCTTGAGTAGGCATACCTACTACAAAAAAAGGAACATAACCAACATTTCGGAACTCGCTAACGTGGCGAGCCTTCTCACCAAACGTGTGTGCGATGGCAATCTCAGTGTTTCGATTCCACTTCTGGAAGTCGGGTGAACCGTGGTTCGTCTGTTCAAGCTCAGGGATCTTCTCGAGCGACTTCTGCAGTCTGCTCATCGCAGTGTCCTTCGCCGGTCTGTCCACTTGACAGCCTCCAGTTGACTAGGTTGACATACGGTCGGTGCTTCCATTGTTGGTAGCATCTACCAAGCATAATGATCTCCGATTCGTTAGGCTGTCAAGGTGACTGAGTGCGTGTGCGTGTGGCGTTGATGCCGAGAATCCCGGCGGCGGTGACGTGATCGGCAGGAGCAATGTAATGAATGTCAGTGACGCTGAAGGCGTACGGGATGAACGGAGCGCCTACGTCTTTGGGAGATTGAGGCGCTCCTGCGGGAGGTTGGGGGACGCACCAATCCGTTTCACTGCCTTCGATTTGGTGCTATGAAGGGGGCTCGCCGCGCGCGCGGAGATCTCTGAGGGAGTAGTTCACGCTCGCGGCGGCGAAGTCGGGCTCGCGGCGGAAGGGTTGACGTACGTAGTGGACCCGGTGGGAGCCGTCGTCCAGGAACTCGACGATGGCAAGGCGGTAGTCCTCCGGCTTGTTCATCGAGTAGAGGATCTCGTTGCGGGTCACGGTGATGGTGTCCGCTCCGTGGACGCGGCCCTTGACCTCGATGAAGCGCAGCCGGCCGGTGCCGGGGATGCGGCTCTCGATGTCGTAGCCGAGCTTCTCGGTCTCACGGTCGGTCGGCTCGAAGCCGAGCGTGAGCTCGGTCTCCATGATGATCGCCCTGGCCCGCGCGGCGGACTCCTGGGTGTCGGTGACTTGGCGGTCCGACTCCGGGGGCTTCCCGCTGATGGCGGCGATCAGGCCGCGTGGGACGACCAGCACGCCGCCCAGGACCACGGGCGGCAGCGCCGAGAGCTTGGCCTCCAACTGCAGCCTTTCCAGTCGCTGACGAAGCCGCGTCCGCAGATCCTCGGCCCGGCGGCGCGCCTCGCCCGAGTTCAGCCGGGCGCCGGGCTTGCCGGCCTGCTCCTGCGCCTGGATCTGCAGGAATCGGTGGTCCCAGTAGGCGATCTCCTTGGTCAGCCGGTCCTTGACCGCGGCCTCGGTCTTGCCGATCAGCCCTACTCTGGCCGACCTGATCTCCTGCAGGTGCTCGGGAACGACGTGGATGACCGCGTGCTCCTGCGCCTTGCCCTCCAGGTCGCCGGTGACCCACGCGCACTCGGGGCGCTCCAGAATGGCATCGATGCCCGGCTCCTCCTCGGCCAACGGCCGGTAGTCCAGGTACGGCGCATAGTGCAGGTGGCGCGGCGGCTCGGCCTCGGCCAGCTCGACGTAGAGCAGCCGTTTCGAGACCACCCGACGGTCGCCGCTGCGCGTGCGGCTCTCGTCCTGGATGGCGTGCTCCAGATAGAACAGCACGCGAGGAGCGGTCCCCGGATCCCGGTCGTCGACCAGCACCGTGCCCCGCTTCAGCAGGTCACGGTGGCGCTCCAGGGTCAGGTCGATCACCGTGTCCAGCAGCGGATGCCCCGGACAGAGGAACTCTGCCGGCGCCTTGCCCGGCGGGGCCAGCAGCCCCTTCTCGAAAGCGATGCGCTCGTAGCGCGCCACCACCGGCTCACCGGTGCCGATCAGCCGGTCGCGGCTGCGCACCCCGCCCGGGACGTGGGTGATCTCGTAGCGCCGCGGCTCCCGCTGCCGGAGCGAGCCGCCCAGGCGTGCGAACGCCGCGTGGAAGAACGACTCGATGTAGTGCGGCTGCAGCCGCCGCGCCGCCGCCCGCTCCATCTCCTCCCGCACCCGCTGCACGCGGGTGGCGTCCATGGCATCCGGCGCCAGCGCCTGATCGTCCAGCAGTTCCTGCAGCTTCCCGCGGTCCAGGGCGTCCTCCAGCACCGTGGTCAGCCGCGCCCGCACCTCCGGCTGCTCCCCGTAGCGGATGGCCTCCAGCAGCAGGTCGCGCAGCGGCCGGCCGGAGAACTGCAGCTTGCCGAGCACGTCGAACACCTGCCCGCCGAGCGCCTCGCGCGCCTGCTCCAGCTTCTCCAGCAGCCGGCGGTAGACGTCGCCCTCACGCGTCTCCTCCGCCACCAGGTTCCACAGGTGGCACACCTCGGTCTGACCGATCCGGTGGATGCGGCCGAAGCGCTGCTCCAGCCGGTTCGGGTTCCACGGCAGGTCGTAGTTCACCATCAGGTGGGCGCGCTGCAGGTTGATCCCTTCGCCCGCCGCGTCGGTCGCCAGCAGGATCTGCACGCCGGGGTCGTGGCGGAACGCCTCCTGCGCCTTGCTGCGCTCCTCGCGACCCAAGCCGCCGTGGATCACGACGATCGCCTGCTCGCGCCCGAGCACCGTGGCGATGCGCCCGCGCAGATACGCAAGCGTGTCCCGGTGCTCGGTGAAGATGACCAGTTTCTGCGCATGTCCCTCCTGTGCGGTCGACGACGCCGTGCCATCGGCGGGCAGGATCTCGGCGAGCAGCCCCGTGAGTTGCCGCCACTTCGCGTCCGTGCCGCTGCGCCGCACCCGGTGCGCGATCTGCTCCACCTGCCGCAGCGTCCCGATCTCGGTCTTCAGCTCCGCGATCGACCGGGCCGCCGTCGCCTGGTCGAGGATCTCCTCGGCCGCCTGCTCCTGCTCGTCGGCCGGCGCGTCCTCCAGGTCGTCGAACTCGTCGGCGTCCAGCTCGATGTCGCGCGACAGCCCGATGCGGGCCACGGCCTGACCACCCCGGCGCAACAGCTCCAGCTCGCGCAGGCGGCTCTCCAGCCGCTCCCGGCGCCGCCGCAAAGACTGGTAGATCGCCTCCGGCGAGGACGCCAGCCGTCGTTGCAGCAGCGTCAGCGCGAACCCCACGGCACCGGCGCGCTGGTTGTTCTCCAACGCCTCGGCGCGGTTGAACTCCTCGCGCACGTAGTTGCTGACCTCGTTGTAGAGGTGCGCCTCCTCATCGGAGAGCCGGTACGGGATGGTGTGGGCGACGCGCTCGGGAAACAGCGGCGTGCCCTCGAACTTGAGCAGGCGCTCCTTCACCATCCGCCGCATCAGGTCGGAAACATCCGCCATGTGCACGCCGTCCCGGAACCGGCCCTCGAAGCGGTCGCCGTCCAGCAGCGCCATGAAGAGCTGGAAGTCCTCCTCCTTGCCGTTGTGCGGCGTGGCGGTCAGCAGCAGGAAGTGGCGGGTCAGGCCGCCGAGCAACTGCCCCAGGTGATAGCGCTTGGTGTAGCGGATCTCGCCGCCGGTGAAGGTCGCCGACATCTTGTGCGCCTCGTCGCAGACCACCAGGTCCCAGCGGCAGTCAGGCGCCTGCAGCTTCTCCTGCAGCGCGGTATCGCGCGCCAGCTTGTCCAGCCGGGCGATGGCGAGGTCGGTCTCCAGGAACCAGTTGCCGGTGCGTGCGGCGGCCAGCTTGTCGTTGGTGAGGATCTCAAAGCCGAGGTGGAAGCGCCGGTACAACTCGTCCTGCCACTGCTCTGCCAAGCTGCCGGGACAGACCACCAGACAGCGCTGCAGGTCGCCACGCGCGATCAGCTCCTTCATCAGCAGGCCCGTCATGATCGTCTTGCCGGCGCCGGGATCGTCGGCAAGCAGGAACCGCAGCGGTTGCCGCGGCAGCATCGCCTCGTAGACCGCGGTGATCTGATGCGGCAGCGGATCCACTTGCGAGGTGTGGACCGCCAGCGCCGGGTCGAACAGATGGGCGAGGTGGATGCGCAGCGCTTCCGACACCAGCCGAAAGAGATCGCCGTCGCCGTCGAAGCTCCACGGCCGGCCCTGCTCGGCGATCTCCAGCCGCGCTTCGTCGTCACGGTAGAGGATCTGGCTGCCCAGTTCGCCACCAGCCGTCCGGTAGACGAGCTCCACCGCGTCCGCGCCGATCCATCGGGCGCTCACTACCGTGACCAGGGAATCGGCCACGATGCCGCGCACTGCGGCCGGCGCTTGCAGGTCTTCCAGCGTCACGCCGACGATGATACCCCGCTTACGTGCGGCGCATCTCCGCCGGTCGCCAGCCTCGCGCTACATCGTTGACCGGCGCTCGCGATACGAAGGTGGCCGTACCTCGATGACGGCTAATTACGGCTCCAATCCACTATGGTGAGCCCGTCTATTGCTCCGAAATCGCGAAGGTTGCGAGTGACCAGAATCGCATTGAACGAAATGGCGATTGCCCCGATTCGAAGATCCATACGGCTCACCCGCGGCCGCGCTCTGCGAAGCGTCTCGTATCTGTCAGCGGCTTCTTCCGTAAACGACAGCACCGTCAGAGAACTCAGAAAACGAAGTGTGTCGTTCATGCGTTGATATACGGGGACCAGTTCCCGGGCCGTCTTGGCACGCCTGAGCAGTGTATACCAACCTGAGAGCTGTTCTTCTACGCTCACAATGGTCGTGGCCACCTGATCGGCAGGATAGCGGCTGAAATGTTCGCCTACCATTTCGTTGCCACGTTGCAGCAATGACAGCGTGTCGGTATCGAGTACGTGGACGCTCATGCGCCTTCGGCGCTATCGTCTACGATGCGTCTGTTGTCGCTGATTGCCCGTTGCCAATCGTCAAAGAGCGGATCGTCGCGGAACATGCCGAACCCTTTATGCCAGGGATTCGAGTCGCCCGGAAGATCGAGCGCCTCTATGCGGCCGCCTCGTGCGACGCGGGCGACTATTCCTTTTTTCAATTCGTCGAGCGCCTCTTCCGGCGTATCGGCTTCCACCGCGCTGGCGAACGGCTCGCCTCCTGACGCCCGAAATCTCCGATCCTCGGTAGACTCGATCAAGATTGGAATCTTCATGGGTGTTCTGGGATGTATCTGACGGCCCGGAGATTACTTGATTGCTCGTCTACGGCGCAACCCGCGGTCGAGACGACGCAGGCTGCTTCATGGCCGCACCGTCCGGGCGCGGACGATGCTATCAGCGAGCCGCGGGCCGATACGTTCGAGCGCACCGATTCATCCGGCCCTACAGCCGTCTCCAGGCGTTGATCCGCTCCGCCAAGGCGGTCGACAGTTCAGGAATGGCGTTCACCTCGGCTTCCTGCTGACCAACGATCCGGGCGAGGTCGGGAACGGTTCGGCCGAGATCGGACGCCAGTGCTCCGACAGTCGCTTTGGCGGCGTCGCGCTGCCGTACCGATCCCTCCACGAGTTGCTCCAAGTCATGCATCGCGCGCTCCAGGTCGGAGCCGGTCAGACCGAGCCTGCTCGCATAGTCGTCCCGTCGCCGGCCGATCGTCTCCCAAAGCCACCGCTCGGGAGGAGCATCCCCGGGAAGAAACAGCGGCTGCACGTGGTGCCCATATTCCTCGGCGATCGCCTGCAACGTACCCTCCAGGTCACGGGAGTCGCCGTCCAGCACCAGGATGAAGTCCCGGAGCTTGGCGAACTTGCCCAGCGTGCGGACGTGGCCCGCAAACTCGTTCCGGCCCGTGTTCCTGCCGATGATCACGTC
The DNA here is from genome assembly GCA_026710565.1 of Spirochaetaceae bacterium. Next base: position 11,179 of record JAPOQV010000247.1, read on the forward strand.
CTCGTGGCGCAGTCCGAGCTTGACGTTCAGCACGTCGAGCACGCCGCGTATCACGCCCTCTGCAACCTCATCCTCACAGAGCACCGACAGTTGGTCTCGGGACTGCCCGTACAGGGACTTCTGAAATATGTCGCGGTAGAGAGGCGCGCGGCGAACCTCCCCGGCTGTCTCGTCTCGTTCCAGAAAGATGCGAGCGCGAGGAGGCACGCTGTCCAGGATGACGGGACTGTGCGAGGCGACGATGATCTGCAAGTCGTTGCGGAGAGCGCTGCGCTGCAACTCGAGCATGGTCTGCTGCTGGGTGTAGGGATGGAGACCGGTGTCCACCTCGTCGATGAGGACCAGCCCGTTCCGGAGGAGGGAGATGTCCTTGGAGATACGCAGGATGCTTCGTTCGCCGGACGACATGTGGAACTCGGAGTAGCCGGTGTTCGCCGCATCGTCCAGCGCCGCGAACAGAAGATCGTTCGCGGCGCTGGCGCTGATGACGGACAGGCTGCGGTAGCGCCACGGGAGGATACGATGGGCGAAGATCAGCATCTCGGGGCTGAGCGTCCGCGTCTGGAACTGCTTTCTGGCAAGCTGCAGGATGCTCCGCACCTCCGACGGATTCGTCAGGTTGGCGAGCGTCCGCAGGTAGACCGTCCGCTCCGGCTGGGTGCCACCCGCGCGGCCCAGGAAGCTCCGGTTCCAGGACTTGCCGCGCCGCCACGCCATGGAGACGCGGTCGCCCCGGTGCAGGTAATGGAATTCGAGCTCCGTCCGCGGCGCACTGTCGGAACATGCCGGCTGTTGCCGGTTGGTGAAGTTCGGAAAGAGCGTACTGGGAACGAACTCCCGCGGTCCGCGACCGGGCACGCGGTAGGCGCACGCGCACGCCAGGAGGACCGTCGACTTGCCGCACCCGTTGGGGCCGGCAAGCACGCAGACCGGATAGTCGAAGGGCACGCGCAGATCCCGGATGCCGCGCAGGTTCCTGATTCGGACTTCCGCCAACGCGTTGTCGCGTTGGCCGTTGCCCGCGCCCAGCGCGTCCCAGACGTCCTGCAGCTCCCTGGCGATCAGCGACATTCCCTCAGCTCGCGCGGGCAGCGTCTTCGCGTACGGCGCGTCTCGAAGCGGCACACATCATCATCCTGTCCCCACCCTGCCACCGTCAGCAAACAGCTCAGCCTGCTCGGGTGTCGCTTCCGATCGCGCGATTCGGCTGATCTCCGGCCAACTCTGCACCAGCCCGTTGTACGCCCGCGCCTCCGCCGCGCGCTTCTTGCGCTCGCACACGGTGTAAAGGCGATAGCACAGCTCGCGGGCGACCTCGGCGAAACCGCCCAGCTTGCGAACCAGCCCGGCAGCGGCCTCCTCGCCGCTCTCCAGCACGCGGATCACATGGTGGACGGTCTCCCATGCGGTGAGACGGTCATCTCGCGCAGGATCCCAGTCCGACGGCAACTCGTGCGGGCGCAGCAGCCGAACCTTCCCAGCCCCCGAGTGGAGGATACCTGCCTCCACCATGCCCGCCACGCTGGTGTTCTTGGCTTTGGACAGGGTCTCCGCGACCCCGTAGTCGCCGGCGTCGAAGCCGTACTGCTCGAACCACGCCAGCGCCCAGCGACTGTCAGCGTCGAAGTCCCCCTCCTGCTCGGCAAGGACTTCGTCCAGGGTCTGGTTGATCAGCGCGAGCGCATCGCCGACCGACACCCGACTACCGGACGCGTCGAGTACCTTCGCGTAGCGTGTGTATACCGCCATGCCGGGGCCGATGGCAGCTTGCGCGAGGTCAACAGGAGCGATGTTCCCGCGCTGCAGGTGCCTGAGCGCGGCAGGCAGCTCGGCCTTGAGTTCGGTCACGTAGTCCCGGCGTGTGGTGACTGAAGCGTCCGCCGCGCGCTTGCGGCACACCAGAACGATGCTGGAAGCGAGCGCATTCGTTCCCATGCCAATCATTCGATTGCCGAGCTCTGTTCGTATGGGCCATGTCCCGGTCAGTGAGAGACCTGTGCGAATCACCGCGTCAAGGAATGTCTCCCAACCCGTGCTCGATCTGTCCCCATTGGTGAAGCTCTCGGATTGCTTGAAGGCGTAGTAAATTGTGACCGGGACCGCGCCATGAACTGTCGCGCTCAAGCGCTCGATCGCTCTTGTCATCCCGTTCAGAAAGAATGCCTCCGCGCTCTCCTTGCTGCCGTGACGATACGGAGTAGCCACCAATTCGTCTGCTTTGGGTACTGCGAGCGTGGCGAA
>JAPOQV010000248.1 GCA_026710565.1 Spirochaetaceae bacterium
CGCCGTTCAGCGCACGCAGCTTGAGGACCGTCGGATCCGTGGACGAGTCCTGGCGCACCTCGTCGAAATACGGGAGCTGCTGGCCGATCGCGTCGACCGCCAGGTAGTAGGGGTTGCGCTCGAACACGTAGGTGGTAGCAGGCGCGCCGACCTTGAGCACCCACGGCGCCATGGTCGGAAGATCCGGATTGGCGCGCGGGAAGCCCTGTCCCTCGTCGGCCTTGTCCTTGAAGAACTCGGCGGCGCTGGCGAATCCGGCCTCCTTGGCCATTTCATCGACCTTGTCCTGCCCTGCGTACTCGGGATGGAACTGGCTCAGGTAACCCTTGTGGAACCAGACGTAGTACCACTCGCCCAGACGGCCCACCTGGCCGATGTTGGCCTGCGGCCAGGTGAGGCTGAACGTGTAGTCGTCGATGACCTGGAACTCCGCGTCCGCGATGAGGCGTGAGCCGCCGGTGATCGCGGTGCCGAACGGCTCGTACTGCGCGATGTCCTCCACGAAGAAGGCGACGTCCTCGGTGGTCATCGGACTGCCGTCGGAGAACCTGGCGCCCTTGCGCAGCGTCATGGTCCAGGTGCGGTTGTCGTTCGACGCCACCATGTCCTGACAGGTGCGCAGGAACCGGTTGACCTGGCCGCCGTACTCGGCGGAGCGGCACATGACCCGGGTCGTGTTGCTGGCGATCGGCTCCGGACCGTTCCCCTGAATCCTGGCGAGATCCTGGTAGGTACCGATCTTCTTCACCTGGCTGGTGGGAAGCAGGACCAGCGGGTCGTCGGGGAGCCGCTGCTCCAACGGCGGCAGGTCCATGGCATCCAGCATCGGCGCCTGCGTGAGGGTCAGCGTCTGCCCGGTGGCCTGCTGCCACTCGGAGAGATCCCAGGCGTTCTTGCCGTGGTTGTCGGCGAGGACGTCGGCCATGGCCACGGTGGCGCCGGCGCAGACAAGCAGCGCCAGCACGCCGTAACGAACGATCTTGATCGTCATTCGGTTCTTCCTTTTCGGTTGGTGTGGATTCGCGATGGTACGCGCCGCGCGGTCCTGCGCGCAAGCTGGAACCTACGACTTGTAGGGGTCGGCGGCGTCGCGCAGGCCGTCACCCATGAAGTTGAAGGCCAGGATGAAGAACACCACGGCCGCCACCGGCCACATCAGCCACGGAGCGAACAGGATGGTGCGCAGTTGCCGCGCGTCCTGCAGCATCACGCCCCAGCTTATCACCGGTTCGTGGAGTCCCAGCCCCAGGAAGCTCAGCGCGGTCTCGCCCAGGATCATGCCGGGGATCGACAGGGTGAGCGACGCGATCAGGTGGCTCATCACCCCGGGGATCACGTGCACGAACATCACCCGCCGGGTGGAGCCGTTGTCGAGCTGGGCGGCGATCGCGTAGTCGGCCTCCCGCAGCGCCAGCACCTTGCCGCGCACGGTTCGCGCCAGCCCCGGCCAGGAGAGCAGCGCCAGGATCACGGTGATGGCGAAGAACACCCGCTCCAGCGGCCAGTTCAGCGGTATGGCCACCGTCAGCACCATCCACAGCGGCAGCGTCGGCACGCTGGCGATCACCTCGATCACGCGCTGGATCACCGTGTCGACCGCCCCCGAGTAGTACCCGGACACGGTGCCCAGGATGATCGCCAGGAAGAAGGTGAGCAGCACCCCCAGCAGCCCGATGCTGAGCGAAATGCGCGTGCCCCACAGCACCCGCGAGAACACGTCCCGCGCCTTCTGATCGGTGCCCAGCAGGTTCAGGCGCGCGTCGCCGTCCACGCCCCAGAGGTGCACGTCGGACCAGAACAGCCCCCACATCTTGTAGGGCTCGCCACGGACGAACAGGCGGATCGGATAGCTGACGCTGCGATCCTCCACGTAGCTGACACGCAGGGTCACCGGATCGCGCGTCTCGACGAGCGGATGGACGTACGGCCACGTGAGCACGCCCTCCGGGCTGATGATTCGCGGCAGCCTGGGCGGTATGAGCTGGTTCGACTGCAAGGGCGACACGAAGGCGCCGCGCGTCGGATCGTAGGGTGCCAGGAACTCGGCGAATGCCAGCGTGAAATACCCCAGGGCGACGATCGCCGCGCCTGCCACCGCCAGGCGGTGCTTGAAGAAGGCGATCCGCATCAGCTTCCACTGGCTGGCGTCGTAGACTTGGCGCTCGGGCGCAACGGGTGCCAGGACGTCGGCCGGGGCGCTACTCATAACGAATCCGCGGGTCGGCGACCGCCAGCAGCAGATCCGAGATCAACGTGCCGATGACGGTGAGGATCGCGAGGATCAGCATGTAGCTTGAGACCAGCTGCATGTCCTCCGCGCGGATCGCGCGCAGGAAGACCGGCCCCATGGCCGGCAGGTCGAGCACGATCTCCGTGATCACCGCGCCCGAGATCAGCCCCGGCAGGATGCTGCCGGCGCCCGACAGGAACGGGTTGATGGCGATGCGCAGCGGGTACTTGACGATCAGGCGCCGCTCGGTCAGCCCCTTGGCGCGCGCCAGCTCGACGTAGGGCCGCTTCAGCTCGTCCAGCAGGTTGGCGCGCAGAATGCGGATCAGCCCCGCGGTGCTGGCCGTGCCGATGACGATCACGGGAATCGCCAGGTTCGTCATCAGGTTCAGCACCTTCGGAATGCTCCAGGCGGCATCCTCGAACTCCTTCGAGAACAGTCCGCCGATGGCGCCGCCGAGGTACTTTGCCGAGTAGAACATCAGCACCAGCGCCAGCAGAAAGTTGGGGACCGACAGCCCGATGAAGCCCACCACGCTCCAGAAGTAGTCGCCGAACGAGTATTGGCGCACGGCCGAGTAGAGGCCGATCGGGAACGCCACCGCCCAGGTGAACAGCATCGAGGCGATCGACAGCAGGATCGTGATGGGAAAGCGGTCCCGGAATACGTTCCGCACCGGCATGCGGTATTCGATCGAGTAGCCCATGTCGCCGGTCAGGAAACCGCCCAGCCAAGTGAAGAAGCGCACGAACGTGGGGTCGTCCAGCCGGTACAGCTCGCGGATCGCCTGGATGTACTCCATGTCGACGTTTTCCCCGCGCTGCTCCATCGCCTCGGCCACTCGGCTGGCGTAATCGCCGGGCGGCAGCTCCACCACGACGAAGGTGAGCACCGCGATCAGCGCCACCGTCGGGACCATGATCAGCAGGCGCCGGATGATGTAGGACCCCATGTGCAGATCGGATGATGGTCGGCGGTCGCGCTACGGGTCAAACCCGCGGCGGGCTCATCGTGTAGTGATCGAGCGCATCGCGGGCCGCGGCGAACGACTTCAGGGTGGCGGCAACCGTGGGGTGCTCGGCGAACCGCGCCGGCCGCATCGCGTCCGGCTCGAACGCCAGCCGGAAGCTGCGGCTGCGTGCCAGCCGGTCCAGGACGCCGCTGGCGGCCCGGTCGTCGATGCCGGCGGCGAGCGCGCGCGGCTCGGCGTCATAGGCGCGCGCCCGGTCCGGGAAGCACGAGAAGTACACCGGCTCCGGGCCGGCGGTGACCGCGGTGTCGATGTGCCACGGCCCGCGCATGGATGCGACCAGCAGCGCGGAGCGGCGACAGCCGCGATCACGCAGCAACGCGTACGAACGCTGCGTGATCGCGGCGCTCGCCCACCGGGCGACCGATTCGGGGTCCGGGTCGCCGGCCGCGGCCAGCTCGGCGGCGACCGTCTCGTCGAGCCGGCCGTTCATCATCACCAGCAGCCCGGCCGGCCCCGTGCCCGCGTCCGGCGCGCTCCGCTCCAGCACCTCCGCGAACGCCAGGTGCTGCGCCACCGAGCAGCTCGCGGTGATCACCAGGCCGATCGCCCGCGCGGCCAGGGCGGAGCAGGCGTCCAGACCCGCCTCGGTCCCCGGCAGCTTGAAGCGCACGTTGGGAATGGCGTCGAGCTCCCCCGTCAGCCGGTCGTGCACGTATCCCGCCTCGTCGATCATCGACGCGGCATCGCCGGCGGCACGCGGGTCGACCTGATAGGTGACCCATCCGTACGCGCCGTCGCTCGCCTCGAAGATCGGGCGCAGCTCGCAGGCGACGCCGGCGACCACGCGCAGGGCGAGCTCGGCAGCCCGGCGCGCGGGCTCGATCGCGCTGTCCTCGACGATCGCGTCGCGCACCGGATCCCACCGCTCCGGCGCTGCGCGGCATGCCGCGTCGATCATGATCGGGTTGGTGGTCACCAGCACCGCGCCCCGCCGCAGCGCCCAGTCGAGCTCCTGCGGAGAGTCGTTGCCCCATGGATTCGCGCGCTTCCCCGCGGCGGTCATCCGCGCCAGCCGTGCCAGGCTGCTCGCCTCGATCGAAGCGGCTTCCGAGCGCACCGCGTCCCTCAGATCCGAACGGCCGTGCGGGTCGAGGACCCGGCACAGGCGTTCCGACGCGGCCGCCGCGGCCTCGCCCATCCCTTCTCCCGGATGTCGTGCCCAAAGCAGCCACGTCGAGCGCAGATCGATGGCCAGCGCGGCGATCCCGGCAAGCACCCCATCCTGCGTTGCGGCCGCCGACCGGGCCAGCGTGCGTTCAGCCTCGGCGGCATGGGCCTCCACCGCCGTCACCAGGCGTTCGGGGTCGGCGGCCAGCAGCTCGGCGCGGATCCGGTGGCGCTCGACCGAGCCGGAGACGGCACGCACTATCTGGTTGAACACTACTACGCCGATATGGGTGTGCGGGCGATCTATTTCTTGCCGGTGGCTAGCTTTCGGCGCGTTTCTCGAACGGCGATGGCGGGCAAGGCAGGGGCGGTCGCTTCGAGATAAGTGGCGATTGCGTCGCGGTGCTGCTTGATGCCCTTGCGCAAAAGCCAGGAGACCGCCTTGGTGATGCACCCGTCCTTTTCCCCCTTGAGGCGGCCGATCAACTGAAATGACAAGTCGAGGACTCGCGCGTCGGGCGATTGCGTGATGGGCGCCGTCAGCAAGACGAGGGCGGCGCGGCGCTTGTTGACGTTCTCGTCGCAGGCGAGCGACTCGAGCAGGGCTGACCAGTCGTCCCAATCCGCCAACAGATCCACATCGTTGAAGACAGTCTGGCAAGTGCTATCGACCTCGGCCCAGCCGTTCAGGCAGCCGAGCCAGGCATCCAGTTGGGCGAGTGGGAGCTGGCGGCGGTAGCGTGGGAACTTGCGGAAGAGCGTCCGCGGGGCGCAGCGCTCTTCGTAGGAGTCGCCGTGGTATAGGTCGTTGATCAGCGCCAGCCAGTCTTCGTAGCTGAGGTCTTTGTGGCCGGCGATAAAGTCGAGCACGATGGCGCGGCTCTGCTCGTTCTTGAGCCCATACCACGTGCGCGTCGTGCCCTGGTGCTCGGGGCGTTGGGTGGTGTTGCCGCGGCCGGGCACGGCGGCTCGGATTTGGCGCAGGATGGTCTGGTGGTGGGGGTTCATAGGTCAATGGCTGTGACTTTGCGACAGACGGTAGATGCGCTCGGCGTTCCGGTGCAGCAGCTTGTGCTGCAGCCGCTCCGGCCGCCGGCTGACGATCTCCCGCAGTGCGGTGACCCAGCCCGCCAGCGGGCTTGCGGGCACGCAGACCGGCCAGTCGCTACCGAACACGATGCGCTCCTCGCCGAAGCAGTCGATGCAGTGATCGACGGTCGGCGCCAGGTCCTCCGCCGTCCAGCCCGGCCCGCCGCGGGCCACGATGCCGGAGATCTTGCAGATCACGTTGCCATGTGCGCCCAGCGCGGCCATGTCGTCCAGCCACTGCTGCCGCTCGTGGCCGTACACCTCGTCGTCCGACGGTCCGGTCTTGCCGGAGACCACCTTGGGGTCGGCGTTGCCGCAGTGATCGAGGATGAAGGTGTTGCGCGGACAGCGTCGAACGACCTCCGCGGCATCGGCAAGCTCGCGCGGACGGATACAGATGTCGAACGACATTCCAGCCTCCGCAAGCAGCGTCAGCCCGGCGGCGAATCGCTCCGAGAGCAACGTTCCGGGCGCCGTGGTCGGGGGGTGCAGCAGGTGGCGGATACCCCGGCACGACTCCTGTCTCCGTATCGCCTCCAGCTCGCCCGCGAAGCCGGGGGCGTCGACCGTGCCGGAGAAAACTGCCGCGGCGGTCGGCACCTCAGGCCGCAGGCACAACTCGGCGACCAGCCCGCGCTCGCGCGGCCGGTCGGATGCCGCCACGTCCACCTCCATGTAGACCGCCCGCTCGATGCCGGTGCCCCGAGCCTCGCGCAGGTAGGTGTCGATGGTGTAGCTCCGCTGCAGCACTTCCGGTGTCTGGCTCAGCCACGGCGGGTTCAACTGGTCCAGATCCCAGAGATGCTGGTGGGTATCGACGATCGGAATCAGTCTTTCGGGTGTCCTCGTCATGGGGCCGTGTGCCTCCGTCTGCCGGCAGTGTCGCCCCGGTCACCGTCGCTGCCGCCGATGCTGTGGGCGCGGCCGATGATGCAGGACGCCCCCGAAGAGGGCAACTCGGCACCCGTCTCAAGCGTCCGGCTTGACGCCCGTCTCGCCGGCCGTCTCGACGGCCGGCACATGCCCGTCTAACGTTCCGTCCATGGCGCAGCCGTATCCGCTGCTGTACGCGGTCGGCGACTCGATCTCGATCGGATGGCTCCCGCACCTGGCGCACTGCGTCGGCAAGGCATCAGCGCGGTTGCCAACGGCGCGTTACACGGTCGCGCACGCACCCGGGTGGGGTACTTCCGAGGTGCTCCGCAACCGGGTCGCCGCGTGGCTGCGGGGCTACCAGCCCGCCGTGATCGCCTGCAACACCGGGCTGCATGACATCGGCCGCGCACGGGCGGCGGACTGGCAACGGGCCGTGGCCCCCGAGCGGTATGAACGGAACCTCGACGCGCTGATCGGGATCTTCCGCGCCGCGGCGGCGTCCGCCCGCCTGCTGTGGCTGACGACGACGCCGATCATCCGGGCCCGCATGGATGCGACCGAAGGATACCGTCACTACAAGCGGGACGAGGCCGACGTCGCTGCGTACAACGACATCGCGAACGCCGTGATGGAGCGAAATCGTGTCGAGGTGCTCGACCTGCACGGAGCGGTGAATTGCGCCGGGACCGAACGGCTGATCGGTCCGGACGGGGTGCACTTCACCGAGGACGGCTCCCGGCTGCTCGGCAGTCTGGTCGGTTGGCGGGTCATCGGCGAGCACTTGAGAACGGTCGAGGAGGAGGAAGGATGAGCAAGCCCAAGGGACGGCTTTCGAGACGCTACCGCGTCATGTGGGACCAGAACCACCCCTACGAGTCCATGTACAACCCGCCGATGGCGCCGGAGATGCATGGGGCCGGACACCTCGGCTACTTCGAGGGCACCCCGGTGGACGCATGTACGGAGGGGATCGGCCCCGACGCCGGCTACGTCAGCGCGTTCCCGTCGCAGAAGACGCGCATGGAGTACCTGGTCGAGCGCTACGAGCGCGGCGCCACGCTCGGCGACGTGCGTTACTGGCGCCATGCCGAGAACCTGAAGCGGACCTGGGCGGCGGGCCACGATCCGCTCGGCCTGCAGGTGGAGGAGGCTCAGCGCCTGGGCGTCGACTTCTGGTTCCGCCTGAGCATGAACGACTGGCACCACGTCTCCGGCGGAAAGGTCTACCGGCTCGGCGGCAGCCGCTTCTACGAGGAGCGCACTGACCTGCTGATCGGCGAGGAGGGAGCAGCCGGCTGGAAGGACCACCCGCATACGCAGTCTGCCCTGACGTGGATGCAGGACTTCGCGCACGAGGAGGTGCGCGCCCTGCGCCGCGACATCGCGCTGGAGGTGTGCGAGCGCTACGACTGCACCGGCTTCGTGTTCGACTTCATCCGCATCCCCGGCTACTTCCGCTTCGGGGAGGAGCGGCGCAACGCCCGCCTGCTGACGCAGATGGTGCGCGAGACGCGCGCCGGCCTGGACGAGATCGGGAAGGCCAAGGGCCGTGAGATCGGCTTGGCCGTGCGCCTGCCCCCTACCCTGGACGGCACCCGCCGCCTGGGGATCGACATCGAGGACTGGATCGACGACCACCTGGTCGACATCGTGGTGACGTCGCCGTTCTTCCCGCAGGACACCGAGCACGACGCGGCCGAATGGGTGGCGCTTGCCCGGAGCTCGCCCGTGCACCTGCTGGCCGCGATCGAGGAGGGCTACATGGCCGGCCACAACGACGGCCACAACCGCTGGTGGTACGACCCACCGCTGATGACGCCGATGTCGCTCGACATGGTGCGCGGCATGGCCGCGCGCCACCACCGCGCGGGCGTCGACGGCCTGTACGCGTTCAACTGGTTCGGGACCTTGCCGACCTACGACCAGGACCTGGTGCCCGCGCTCGACGAGATAGCCGATCCCGAGCGGCTGCGCTACCTGGACAAGCGCTACCTGGTGATGCGCTCGACGGGGTCGTTTCCCAACTGCCTGAACATCGAGCGGACTCTGCCCCTGACCATCACCGGCGATCCGGCGCCGCTGACCTTCGACATCGTCGACGACGTCGCCGGCGCAGGGGACCTGGTCCGCTCGGTGCGCCTGCTCCTGCACGTGGCCAACGCGACAATCGCGGACGAGCTGGAGGTGCGCATGGAAGGCCCCGGCGGCGCCACGGTGATGCCGTTGGCCAATCCGATGGAGCCGGGCGTACGGCAGGACCCGCGCACGGCCTGGTTCATCTACGATCTGCGCTCGACGCCGCCACGCGCCGGTGTGAACCGCTTCACCGTGCGCGCCAGCCGGCGCAACCAGCGCACCGCTGACGAACTGCCGCTGACCGTCGAGGACGCGGAGTTGGAGATCGGCTACGAGGGGACCCGCACGGGCAGGCTTCCGGCGCACGGCGCAACCGCCGACGTTCCGTCCCTGGGACTGCCGGTCAGTTGAGACCGGCGCGCGAGATTGCGCGGCGATCCGTGCTCGGCAGATCAGAATCGATAGAGGAGCGCTTCGTCGTCGACAGCATCCCTGAGCCGCAATTGTACGACGCCTGAGTCACGCCGGTAGGCTGCTCGCCACCGCGCCTTGACGTCGCCGAGATCGAACGAGTGCTGCTCGGTTATCCATGCTTCACAACGGTCCCCGTTGCCGTCATGGATGAGGGTAATCCTGAGTTGGACCGGGTCCGACTCCATGAACGAGTCGTCCTTGAGCAGTCGGAACTCGTGATGCCGGCAGCCACCGGCATACGAGACGCTGACCGCGAGCACATCGCCGGTTACAGCGGCGCCATTCAGAGTAAAGGGATCCGACGTGGGCGTGCCTTCTCCCCGAAACACACAGGCTCCCAGGAGGACGACCACGGCCGCCAGGCCGGTCACTCCGCACGACCTCCAACGGGTCAGCCTACGGCTCGCGGTCCGGCCCATCCCCTTCCTCGGGCTCGGCGGACGACGGCGGCGCGACGGCCGCCGCGATCTCCGGCCAGCCGAGCTCCGCCCAGCGCTCGCGGACCTCGCGCAGCCGCTCCATCGCGAAGTCCCGCGTCTCTCCCTGCATGACGGTGCCGCGCTCCACCTGCGCGATCAGCCGGTCCAGCCGCTGCAGGACCAGCCGTTTGGCGGCCTCGCCGCGGCGCGCGTCGGGGTGGCGCCGCACCGACCGCGTCACCTCGCGGTGCCAGCGCTCCGGCAGCGCCTGGTCGTTGACGATGTCGGTCGTGTCGGCGATGGCGGTGTTGATCACCTTCTCGACGTGGCGGATCCCCCTGGTGAGCATGAACTTCAACAGGAACGAGACGCCGCCGACCGCGGCGGCGGCGACCACGACTACGAGCAGGACCGACACGCCGTGTCGCCCGCTCTTTGTCGGCGGTGCCGCCGACGCTCAGGAGCCATGCCGGCGCAGTGTACGACGTGAAGCGTCCGGCTTCGATGCTGCTGCCCATGCGGCGCAGCAGCATGGCGCCAAAGAGCAGGAGGACGGCGTCACATGCCCCAGACGGTGACCTGCGCTGCGCCGGCGCCGGGCGGCGCAGCGCGGCGAAAGGTCTTCTCCTCCCAGCTCCGCTCCGTCGACCGGTCGAACAGGATCAGGTGTCCCGCCTCCGCTCCGCACCGGTCCATGTAGGCGCGCGTCTGCTCCAGCCCCTCTGCGAGGGTCCGCTCCAGGTCGCCGTGCCTCACCTTGCACTCCACCACCCAGCGCCGTTCGCGCCCGCCCTGCGGCCACACGATCAGCAGGTCCGTGCGCCCGCGC
>JAPOQV010000249.1 GCA_026710565.1 Spirochaetaceae bacterium
GAGGCGGTCCTGGAGCCGGAGCTCCGCGAGCGGCTGCGGCGCTTCGGCCGCTGGTACGCCTACCACGTGGTGTTGCCGCGGGACATCGTGCCGTTCGGCGACTGCGGTCTTGAGGCGCGGCCCAACGCGGTGCAGATCGGGGTGATCGCGGAGCTGTGTGACGACCCGGTGCTGCGCTGGTTCTATCGCCTCCTGCAGCCGGTCAACGGCTACCCGAACCTGGCGCTGGAGCTCCTGACCCTGGCCGGCTCGGGCGAGGTGCGGGAGCCGGCCGGGCGGTGGCCGCTGGCGATGGCCTGGGACGCCTACGGCAAGAGCGTGCTCAGCCGCTCCGACTGGGATCCCGCGGGGGCCGCCTGCCTGGTGTCCGCCAAGGCCGCCCACGGCTGGGAGGCGATGCGGGCGCGCGGCGAAACCTCCTCGTATCACATGGACTACGACGCCGGCCAGGTCTGCATCGCCTCCGGGAGCGAGCACCTGATCGTCGACCTGGGCTCCAGCGGCGGCTACGCCTCCTGGGGCGAGCGCGGGCTGTACTACGGCAAGGGGACCGCCGGCCACAACGTGCTGATGCTCGACGGCGCCACCACGCGGGAGCTGGGCAACCCCGTGCCGGAGATGACCGCGGCCGACTGCGATCCGGCACGCGGCGCCTGGTGCCGGTTCGACCTGACCGGCATCTACGATGGCGCGGCGAGCGTCGTGCGCACGCTCGTGCACCTGCTGCCCGGCACGGTGGTGGTGCTGGACGAGGCGGTGCTGCGCGAGCCCCGCGACGTGTCGCTCCGGTGGCACACGGCCCATCCGTGCGCGCCGGAGGCGGACGGCAGCTTCAAGGTGACCGGCCAGGCGGCGACGGCGGTCTGCCGGGTGGTGAGCCTGGCAGGCGAGGCGGCCGTGGCCGCGGCGCGCCACCGGTACCACCCGCCGTACGACCGCGACTGCTACGGCACGAGGTTCGTGGACGGCCACCCGTACGTCGATGCGTCGCTGCGCGCCGACCGGGTGGTGCTGCTGACGCTGTTCTCCGTGGTGGCCGGCCGCACGGCGGCGCGTTTCCGCTGGAACGACGGCGATGGCGGGTGGTCGATCGGCACCGCGTCCGAGCGGGTCACCGTTGCGCTCGACCGGGAATCGCTGCGCGTGACCCGCGCGGACGCGGCCGGCTGGCGCGTGCCGCTCGGCTCGGCGTAGCGCCCCAACAACCGTCGCCGGTTCAGTCGACGTCGAGCAGGTACCGCATCGCCGGGGTCAGGCGCGCGGCCGTTTCGGGCCGCAGATAGGCGCGCTGGTCCGTCTGCTGCGGTCGCTCGCGCACGTCGAAGAAGCAGTGCATGGCGCGCCGATGGGTGTCGCGCGTGCGGTTGAGCGTGCCGCCGTGCCAGGTGAGCGAGTTGAACACCGCGACGCTGCCGGCCGGCGCCTCCACCAGCTCCTGCTCCGGGTGCGGTGCGGACGGGTCGTCCAGCAGGTCCTGCGGCCGGTCCAGGCGATGGGAGCCGGGGACCAGGCGCGTACAGCCGTTGGCGGCGGTGAAGTCGTCGAGCATCCAGATCGAGTTGCAGCCGTTCGACGGGCGGGTGGCGCAATCCGTGTCCTGGTGCAGCGCCTGCCTGCCCTCGCCCGGCAGGGCGTCGCGGGCGTTGAGGGAGGAGAGCCGAAACGGCGCGCCGATCACGTGATGCACCGCCGCCAGCACCACGGGTTGCGACCAGACGCGGTCGAACGCCGGTCCCTTGTTCACCAGGTCGGCCAGCCGGCGGGTGCCCGCTTCCTGGTGCACCTCCAGGCCGGCGCGTTCGCCTTCCGCGGCGGTGAGCTCCTCGAACCCGGTGCGGAGCAGCTCCAGCCACGCGGCGTCGATGATGCCTGTGAAGAGGGCGAAGCCCTTGCTGGAGAGCTCCTCGCGCCGGCGCTCGCCGAGCAGGCCGGGGTCGGACCCCAACTCCGACAGGCAGCGCTCCATCGTCATGGCTGCCGTCATCACGTCGCGAGTGGCACGCGCACGCTGCCGCTGGCCGCCGAGGCGGTCAGGTCCGTCGCGGACACGGTGACCGTGGCGCCGGCGCCGGCATTCGGAATCCGCCAGGCGTCGCCGTCGTGCGCAGGCGGCCACGCCGGCACGGTGCCGCCGGGACGGACGACCAGGAACAGGGTCAGCAGCCGGGAGCGGCTGGCGTTCGTCTCGGCCGCCACGAAGCTCTCCGTGCGCTGCTCCAGCGGCTCGTCCAGCCGGGTGCGGTCGTAGGGCGGGTGATAGCGATGCTCGC
>JAPOQV010000250.1 GCA_026710565.1 Spirochaetaceae bacterium
GCCGAAGGCCGACATCAGCACGGAGCAGTTCATCGAAACGGCCAAGGAGTTCCTTGCCTCCGGGGGCGGACCGATCCCGCCCACCATCGTCGTGCTAGATGAGGTTCAGCAGTACATCAACGAGGCGACTGACAGAGCACAGATCGTGACGGAGGTCGCCGAGGCGCTGCAATCGCAGTTCGACAGCCGCGTGCTCCTAGTCGCGTCGGGCCAGTCGGCGCTCGCCGGTGGCAATTCCGCCCTCCTGTGGCTCAGAGACCGATTCCGTGTAACTGTGCAACTGGCCGATGCCGAGGTCGAGGCCGTCACGCGCGAGGTGCTCCTGCGGAAGAAGCCGTCCGCCGAGCCAGCCATCAGGGACGCTCTCGAGCGGAACGCGGGTGAGGTGTCGCGCCACCTACAAGCCACGCGGCTGGCTGTGCGCACGGAGGACAAGCCGCTCGAAGTGGGCGACTATCCCCTTCACCGCACCCGTCGGCGCTTCTGGGAGGCCTGCTTCCAGACCTCAGACCCTTCCGGCACTAGGAGTCAGCTCCGGTCGCAGCTCCGAATCCTTCACGATTCGCTGCGCGGGATTGCCGAACGGCCACTAGGGGCGGTCGTTCCGGCAAGCGACCTGTTCCGCGCCCTCGCCCAAGACCTAGTCGGATCCAGCGTCCTGCTCAATGAGATCAACACCCGCATCCGGAGGCTCGACGACGGCACGGATGACGGCAGGTTGAAGGCTGACCTTTGCGGCTTGGCATTCCTAATCGGCAAGCTGCCGCGTGAGGAGGGAGCGGACACCGGTGTGCGCGCCGATGCGACCACGCTAGCCGATCTGCTCCTGGACGACATCGGGGCGGATTCGGGGTCGTTCCGGAACCGCGCCGCGCGGACGCTCTCGGCGCTCGCCGACGAGGGCGTCCTCATGACGGTCGGCGAGGAATATCGTATCCAGACTCGCGAGGGCACCGAGTGGGAGCGGGCGTTCCGGGAGGAGCGGATGCGGTTGGAGCGAACCGAGGTGGAGATCTCGTCGTGCCGCGATCAGTTGCTGAGCAACGCGGTGCAAGAGGAAATCCGGGGAATTCGCCTCGCTCATGGAGAGGCGAAGGTGCAGCGCAAGGTTGCGCCACACTTCGGCATGGACCAACCGGACGGCAGCCAGGGGGGCGATGTCGTCTGGGTTTGGGTTCGCGACGGGTGGTCGTGTTCCGAGAACACGGTTCTCGCAGATGCGCGAGGGCGCGGCGTGGAAGACGCCGGCCTATACGTCCACTTGCCCAAGCGGAGCGCCGAGGAACTCCGCGGCCAGATCGCCAGTGCAGAGGCGGCCCGGAAAGTGCTGGCCGCACGCGGCGTGCCGGCGTCACCAGAAGGGTTGGAAGCGAGGGAAGGCATGAAGAGTCGCCTCGCGGGCGCCGAGGCCGTGCGGGACCGGATCATCAAGGAAATCGTGTGGGTGACCCGGCTATTCCAAGGCGGAGGTGCCGAAGTGTTCGGCGAGGGTCTGCGGGCGAAGGTCTTGAAGGGTGCCGAGGCGTCGCTCGCCCGGCTCTTCCCGCGCTTCAGCGACGGCGATCATCGGGGATGGGGAACCGCATTCAAGCGCATACGCGAAGGGACAGGAACCCCCTTCGGCGTGGTGGGTTGGGAAGAGGCGCTGAACGACCACCCGGTCGCGAAGGAAGTGCTGCTAAAGGTTGGAGCGGGAGACACCGGAGCAAGAGTTCAGGCTGCACTGATCCGTGCCCCGTACGGATGGCCGCAGGACGCGATCGACTCGGGTCTGTTGGGTTTAGTCGCGGAAGGCCACCTGAAGGCGGAGAGGAATGGCCTCGCCGTTCGGACCAAGGAACTGACTCAGCAGACGATCCGAACGGCCCGCTTCCTTCCAGAGACGGTGCGGCTAACGACCGCGCAACTGCTACAGATCCGTGGGCTGTTCAGGAATCTCGTCAGACTGCAGATCAAGGGCGGCGAAGAAGCAGCGAAGGCACACGAATTCATTGCGCAATGCCGTGAGCTGGCGCTCGGTGCCGGTGGCGATCCGCCGTTGCCACAGGTGCCGGACACGCGGTTGCTCGACGAGTTGTTCGGGCTAACGGGGAACGAGCAACTGGCCGCCATTCTCGATAAGCAGGACCAGATCGAACGGGCGGTTAAGGATTGGAAGGAGCTCGGCGACCTCGCGAAAGCCCGCACCGGAGTCTGGGAGTTGGCCAACGCGCTGCACCGCTATGCCGATGGCGAGCTCGGAGACGTCGCTCCCGCTGTCGGCGAGCAACTTTCCGCGATCAGCGCTCAGCGATCCCTGCTGGACGACACCGACCACGTGGGTCCATGCGTGACCCGCCTGGCGGATGCCTTGCGCGGGGCGCTCACAGGGTACCGCGACCGGCTCGCGTCCGCGGTCGAGACGGCGACGGAAGGACTGGCCCGCGACTCGACCTGGCAGA
>JAPOQV010000251.1 GCA_026710565.1 Spirochaetaceae bacterium
CGGTGTGGCGTGCGGCCTGGGACGACGCCCTGGCCGAGCTGCAGGCCCTGCACGGTGCAGAGTGCCGGGCGTGCGTGGTGGAGTCCGCGTCGATGCAGTTGCTCGCTTCCTGACCCTGCGTGCCGCCGGACATGCTTCGTCGGCGCATGGTCACCGGTAAGCGGCCCATGGCACGATACGCCATCGACGATGGCTGATTCTCCCTTCCGCGTCGCCGCCATCGGCTGCGGAGCCCGCGGTCGCTCGCTGCTCCGGCACGCAGCAGGCGCCGACGACATCGAGATCACCGCACTGTACGATCCGGACCCGTCGG
The DNA here is from genome assembly GCA_026710565.1 of Spirochaetaceae bacterium. The sequence continues at coordinate 314 of JAPOQV010000251.1, forward strand.
CGGCGCTGCAGGCGCAGCGGGAGCACGCACCGGACGCGGCCGTCGTGGACGGCATCGAGCAGGTGGTGAGCCGCGACGACGTCGACCTGGTCATCGTCGGCTCTCCCGACCACGCCCACCGCGCGCCGGCGGTGGCGGCGTTAGAGCACGGCAAGCACGTGTTCTGCGAGAAACCGCTGGCGACCACGGCGGAGGACTGCCGGGCCATCTGGAGCGCCGCGCAGGCGGCCGAACGTGAGCTGATCGTCGGCTTCGTGCTGCGCTACGCGCCCTTCTATCGGGGCATCAAGGAGCGCCTCGACAGCGGCGACCTGGGACCGATCATGTCGATCGAGGCGAACGAGAACCTGCCGTTCGCGCAAGGAGCCTTCTTCCGCCGCGACTGGCGACGGTTCCGCCGTTTCACCGGCACCTACCTGCTGGAGAAGTGCTGCCACGACCTGGACATCCTGTGCTGGTTCGCCAATTCGCTGCCGCGGCGGGTGGCGTCGTTCGGCGGCAGGTCGTTCTTCACTCCCCGGTCGGACGCGCCTCTGTACTGCCGCGACTGCGACCTGGAGTGCGCCCATCGCCTGGAGATGGATCCCCTGCCGCCGAAACCTGCGACGGAGCCGGACTTGACGCGGGGGAGGCACATCGACCTGTGCTGCTTCAACTCGTCGCAGGACATCGTCGACAACCAGGTGGTGATCATCGAGTTCGCCAACGGCATCCGCGCCACCTTCCACAGCAACCAGAACGCCGCAAGCCCCAGCCGGCGCATGTACCTGGTCGGCGAGCGGGGATGCATCGAAGGCGATATCTACTGGGGGTACTTCCAGTACGCGCCGATCCGTTACACCGGTGACTGGGAAGGGCTGCCGTGGGAGCGGACGGAGGTCACGCGCGCCGGCCAGCACGGCGGCGGCGACGGGTTTCAGCTCGGCGACTGCCTCCGGCGGCTGCGCGAAGGCCGTCCGATGATGTCCGGCGGCCGTGAGGGATTGGTCGCCTGCGTCACCGCCCTGGGAATCGACCAGGCGCGCTCGACCGGCACCGTGGTCGACCTTACCGAAACGTGGGATACGTACGGCCTGAGCGATGGAGCGGAGGCAGCCTCCAGCGGCACGCGATGATCACGGCGGTCGACGTCACGCGCAGCTACCGGGCGGGAAGCGGTCTGGTCACGGCGCTGGACGAGGTGAGCATCGGCATCGAGCCGCGGACGCTTACGGTCCTGCACGGCCCGTCCGGATCGGGCAAGACGACCCTGATCAACATCCTGGGCGCACTGGACCGGCCGACCAGCGGCGCCGTGCTGGTGGACGGCACCGACATCACCGCCCTCAGCGAGCCCGAGCGCGACGAGCTCCGGCGCCTGCGCATGGGGTTCGTGTTCCAGTCGGTGGCGCTGATCGCCGCCATGTCCGCGCTGGAGAACGTCGAGTTCGCGCTTCGCATCGCCGGCGCTGACCGCAACGGCCGGGAGGAGCGCGCCCGGGAGTGCCTGACGATGGTCGGGCTGCGCTCGCGGATGAACCACCGGCCGGGCGAGCTGTCCGGCGGCGAGCAGCAGCGCGTGGCGATCGCGCGCGGCTTCGCCCACCGCCCGCAGGTCCTGTTCGCGGACGAGCCGACCGCGGAGCTGGACACCCACACCGGCCTGCAGGTGGTCGGCATCCTGCGCGAGCTCACCGGCGACCAGGGGGTCACGGTCGTGATGAGCAGCCATGACCCGGCCATCGTCGACATGGCCGACCAGCGGGTGTCGCTGAGCGACGGGCGCATCGTCGCACCCGAGGCGACGCGGGGGCATGACCCGTGAGCGGCGCCGTCGCGACGCGGCCGCGCGGCGCGGCCATCCGTGGCGCAGGAGTGCGCTGCGAGAACCTGGTGCGCATCTTCAAGACCGACGAGGTCGAGGTCGTGGCCCTGCAGGGACTGGACCTGGAGATCGAAGCGAGCGAGGTGATGGCGATCATCGGCTCCAGCGGCAGCGGCAAGTCGACCCTGCTCAACATCCTGGGGGGACTGGACCGTCCCTCCGCGGGGACCGTGGAGGTCGGCGGCGCCGACCTGCTCAAGCTCAGCCCCAAGGACCTGGTGCGCTACCGGCGCGAGACGGTCGGCTTCGTCTGGCAGAACAGCGCCCGCAACCTGGTGCCGTACCTGACCGCGGCGGAGAACGTGGAGGTGCCGATGCTGCTGGCGCGCCGCCCCGGGGGGCGGCGGCGGCAGCGGGCGCTGGAGTTGCTGCGGCAGGTCGGCGTGGACCACCGGGCCGGCAACCGGCTCATGGAGCTCTCCGGCGGTGAGCAGCAGCGTGTGGCGATCGCGGTGGCGCTGGCCAACGAGCCGCCCCTGCTGCTGGCCGACGAGCCGACCGGCAACGTCGATTCGCAGACCGCCCGCCACCTGCTCGCAACCTTCCGCGAGGTGAACCGCGACCTGGGCGTGACCGTGGTGATCGTCACCCACGACCGCGCGGTGGCGCAGTCGGTGAGCCGCGTGGTCGCCATCCGCGACGGCCGTACCTCCAGCGAGTTCATCCGCCAGGGCGCCGAGGCGGGCGCCGCCGGCAGCGACCCTCGCGTCGAGCGGCCCGCCCTGCACATGGAGGAGGCCGACTCGCACCGGGAGTACGTGGTCGTCGACCGCGTGGGGCGGCTGCAGATCCCGCGCGATCACCTGCAGGCGCTGTCCATCTCCGGACGCGACCGCGTGCGCGTGGACCTGGAGGATGACGAGATCGTCATCCGCCGCGCCGACGACGACCAGGAAGACCCGGCGCGGTGAACCGCGACGTCCGCCTGGCGGCCATCTACAAGACGCGCTCGTTCTTCGGAGTGCTGCGCCTCGGCCTGGTACGTTGGGACGGCGACAGCATGATGCCGGACCACGCCGCCTCGGCCGGCTACCAGATGCCGTGGCCGTAGGAACTCTTGGAAATGCGGTTGGCGATCAGCACCAGCGCCAGTCCCAGCACCGAGTACACCAGGCCGATCGCCGTCGCAGCGGAGTACTGCCCCTGTACCAGGCCGAGCCGCAGCACGTAGATGTCGGTGACGTAGGCGATCCGGCGCGTGGACAGGTTCATCAGGTTGTAGAGCTGGTCGAAGCCGGCCTGCAGGATGCCGGGGATGGCGAGCACCAGGAGTATGGAGACGATCGGCACCATGCCGGGGAGCGTGATGTGCCGGGTCTGGCGGAGCTTGCCGGCGCCGTCGATCTCCGCCTGCTCGTACAGCTCGGGATTGATGTTGGCGATCGACGCCAGGTAGATGATCGTTCCCCAGCCGATCTCCTTGAAGATGGCGGTGATCACGACGATCGGGATGAAGGCATTCTCATCCGCCATCAGCGCCACCGGCTCCGCCCCGAACAGGCCGATGATCACGTTCACGGGGCTGTGCGCCTCGTAGTCGAGGATGCGGTAGGTGACCGCGGCCATGATCACCCATGAGAGGAAGTGCGGCAGATAGCTGACGGTCTGGACCGTCCGCTTGAATCCCGAGTGCCGGATCTCGTTCAACAGGAGCGCGAGGAGGATGGGAGCCGGCCAGCCGAACACGAACTTGACGACCGAGATGCGGATGGTGTTGCGCAGCACGTACCAGAATTCCGGGTCCTGAAAGAACCAGAAATTGTAGAGAATCGGTTTCGACCAGGGGCTGGCGAACGGGCCGAGCGCCGCGTTGAAATCCCGGAATGCCAAGGTCAGCCCGTAGATGGGCAGGTAGCTGAAGACGAAGACGGCGACGATCGCGGGTGCGAGCAGGAGGTACAGCCAGCGCTGACGCACCATCGTCTCGAGCGTGTTCCGTACGCGCGCCGGACGGCGGGCGGGAGCGTCGACGGTCGTGCGTTCAGCCATCGCAGCCTCCTGAAGCGGCGAGATCTCATGCTCGCCCGCCGTGGCCGCGCCGTCAACCGCCGCGTCATGCGCGGCGCGGCAGCCGAGCATCCAGGTGAGCGGGGACGGGTTCCTCCACCATGATGCGTGAGAAGTCCTCGTGTCGCTGATTGAGCAGGACGTTGGCTTCGTATGGAGACACGACGGACGGAACCCACAGGACGGCGGTTTCCCGGCGCCGGTACCAGTCGTCGCCGATGCGACGCGTCGCGCGGTAGTCGCCGGACGTCAGCGACGCCGGGTCGAGGGCACCAGTCCACTCCTGCGCAACCTCGCCGGGGATCGTCGCTCGGACGCAGACCAGATCATGCGGCAGCGTGCTGGTCTGCCAGTGCACGAGGTTCTCGAGCACGGCGAGCGCGAAGGTCTCAGCCGCATGCACCACGGAACGCCCCGGGCTGACCCAGCGACTGCCCCATCGGTATGCACCGCCCCCTTCGAGTGGTGGATACCGGACACTGACGATGCGATATACGCGCTTGGCCCCCTCAGGCGGGTAACCCATGCAGGCCCCGCTCGATGACCTCCTCGACCTCTCGTCCGCCCACCTCGGTAAGCGCGACATCGAACGGCGTACGTCCGGAGAGCTCCGGATGCGGGGTCATCATGAAACGCGCCGCCGCGGGCGGATTGCCAAACGCTTGGGAGGCCAGCGCATACAGACGGGCGAGTCGCTCCGTGGTTTCGGAGACCTGCAGATTGAAGCGCTCGACGCGCTGATACGTCGCACGCGGTACGATCTTGTTGCGCAGCCGGATGCGGAGGGTAGCGCTTTCACCGCTCAAGGGCTCCGCGAGCAGCGAGACCAACCGCTCCAGAGCCGGTTTGGGAACGCCCTCGCGAATCAGCTCGTCGAGGTCCCGACCGTCCTGCACGCGACGCCCCAGGATCCGTCGACCGCCGAGCACGGTGGCGACTTCAGCGGCGGGTATGCCCATGTGAGTCAATCGTACGAGTCGAACGGGCACAGCGGCAACCTGCCGGCCATCGCCGTTCGTTGACAGCGAAGCGGTGGCGCGGCCTGCTACGCTCATGGCCATCACCGAGCAGGAGATCGTCGAGCGCTCGCGCGAGCTGTTCGACCGCGAGTTGCATTCCTTCGTGCCGGATCGCGTGTTCGACGCCCACTTCGAGATCTGGGACGCACAGGCGACCATCGCCGGCGCCATCGGCGTCACCATCCCGACCCGGTTCGAGGACGTGGCGCCCGGCTGCGAGCTGCTGCACCCGGGGCGTCAGGTCAAGGCGGCATTCATCCCGTTCTCGTTCGATGCCGAGCTGGTGGCGTCTGCCAACGCCTGGTCGTCCGCGCAGGCGCGCCGCTCGGGAGGCACCTGCTGCAGCTACTATTTCGCCAGGCCGGACGACGATCCGGAGTGGGTGCGGTCCGAGGTGCGCCGGCTCGGCGCGATCGGACTGAAGTCCTACCACACCTACGCGGCGCGCAAGCCGACCTGGGAGGCGGACATTCCCGAGTACATGCCGGAGCCGCTGGTGCAGGTGGCGCACGAGGAGGGCTGGATCATCAACATGCACCTGGTGAAGGAGCGCGCGGTGGGCCATCCGTCCAACATCCGCTGGATCCGCCACTACTGCACCACCTATCCGGGGATGCGGCTGGTGCTGTCGCACTCTGCGCGCGGGTTCCAGCCGGAGAACAACCTGGCCGGGCTCCCCGAGCTGACCGATCTGGACAACCTGTTCTTCGACACCAGCGTCAACTGCGAGCCGACCGCGCACCAGGCGATCATCCGCATCATGGGCCACGACCGCCTGCTGTACGGCAGCGACTATCCGTGCAGCCACGTGCTGGGCCGCTACGTTGCCGCGGGCAGCTCCTTCGCGGTGCTGGAGGCCGACAACCCGATCTGGGGGGCGCGCGACGGCGCGGTGGTGCCGGCGCTGGTGGGGCTGGAGCACATCCGCTCGCTGAAGTGGGCGTGCTGGGGGCTGGGACTCGGCGACTCGGCGGTGGAGGACATCTTCTGGGGGAACGCGGACCGGCTGTTTCCGACCGCGACTCCGACAGGCGCGCGGGCTACTCCTTGATCGATCCGATCAACACGCCCTTGATGAAGTAGCGCTGGATGAACGGGTAGACGACCAGGATCGGCACCGTGCCGACGACGATGAAGGAGTAGATCAGCGAGGTCGGCGTCAACCGCTCCAGTTGATCCAGGATCTCCTGATTGGCGCCGCGATACACGCCCTTGGCGTGCCACGCGGACTCCAGCACGTAGGTGCGCAGAAAGGTCTGCAGCGGCTTCAGCCTCCAGTCCTTGACGAAGAACGCGCCGTCGAACCACGCGTTCCAGTGGGTCACGGCCGTAAACAGCGACAGCGTCGCCACCATGGGCAGGGACAGCGGCAGGACGATACGAAGGAAGATGTAGCCGTAGTGGGCGCCGTCCATCAGCGCCGCCTCGGTCAGCCCGTAGGGCAGGGTCTGAAACGAGGTCTTCATCACGATCATCGTCCAGACGCTGAACATGAGCGGCAGCACCAACACCCAGAACGTGTCCAGGAGGCCGACGCTCCGGTACACCATGAAGGTGGGGATCAAACCGCCCCCGAAGAAGATGGTGAGGAAGAAGTAAAGGATGATGATGTTGCGCCCGACAAGCTGCTTCTGCGTGAGCGCGAACGCGGCCCCGCCGGTCACCAGCACCATCAGCGGCACGCCGATCAGCACCCGCATGATGCTGATCAGGTACGCTTGGCCGATCCCGGAACTGGAGAAGACCTTGGCGTAGTTGGCGTAGTAGAAGCCGCGCGGCCACAGCAGCGAGAACCGGTAGTCGTAGAGCGGATCGGTGAAAGAGACCTGGATAACGTACCAGAACGGGTAGGCGGTCATGAGCGCAAACAGGCCGAGCGCCGTGTAGTTCGCAACGGTAAACAGCCGCTCGGGGACCGTTGCGATGTGTCGTTGAGCGAGCATCCGCTGCTGCCTCCTGCTCGACTGTCGTGGCTCGACTGTCGGTGGTAGCCGGCCTCGCGCGAGGCCGGCTACCACATCGTTATCGTGTTCGGGTCCGGGGCCTTACCAGCCCATTACCTCCTTCCACTCCGGCAGTGGCGTCACCGTCAGCAGGTTGTCCCGGTCGTCGAATCCATTGGAGGTGATCCACTCGACCCAGCGGTCATGCTTGGCGCCGTAGATCGCCTTCCAGTTGGCCAGATTGATCACCGAGTCGATGAACTCGTCGTACATGCGATTGAACTCGTCAGCCGAGTCGGCCATGATCAGCGGCGCCACAGCGTTGGTCAGGCGCTCCTGGGCGGAGATGATCGCCGATTCCTCCAGCGGAGGAGCCTTCTCCGTGAGCTGGGCGTAGGACGGGATCGGGCTGGTCACCTCGGCCCAGAGCGGCTGGAAGCCGCCCATGCGCGGCGCCCATGCCGGACCGCCGTCGAGCCCCACCGCGAATCCCTGACTGGCCTTGTCCTGGATGCTGAGCGGGAACAGGTACTCGACGCTCGCGTATGACGGCTGACTGAAGCGGATCAGCGTCGGCGCCAGGATCGGCTTGCACTTGCCCGCTTCCAGGTCGCGGGTGAAGCAGGTCGACTGGGAGATCGCGCTCGGCCGGTCGTCATTGTGTGGGTTCTGTGCGTTGTAGCCGACCCACTCGGGCAACAGGCTCCAGATTTCCGGACCGTCGGTGAAGTCCCAGTGCACGCCCCTGATGCCGGACTGGTGCGACGCGGTGATGTAGCCCTCCTCGGTCAGGCTCCAGTGCAGGTAGGACAACACGTTGTCCGGCACGGGCGTCTCCGCGGAGATCATCACCGGCGCGGGTTGCATGTTGTAGATGCGGCCCGGCGCGTCGTGCACGGGCGGAGCCAGCGACACGTGCTGCTTGGCCAAGCCCTCCTGGGCGATGGCGCTGTCCTGGCCGTGCTCCCTGATCAGGGCGCCGACGGTGTCGTGCATCAGCGACGCCAGGTGGGTGCCGCCGGCCGCGTAGGCGAGCGATGCAGGCTTGAGCTTGCCGTAGAACTTGCCGACGTCGTAGAGGAACTGACCCGGGTCCAGCAGTCCCTCGCGTGAGAGCTGGTTGAGGTAGGCAAACGCTTCACGCGTCTGGACCGACGCCCACGGGGGCATCAGGCGCTTCTGGTCGTCGACCTCCCAGCCGGCGCCCTTCAGCGAGTAGATCACGTTCCGGACGGCCACCTCCGGGATCCACATGGCGAAGCCCTCCGGCTGGTTGCCCTCCAGATCGGGAAAGTCGCCGTCGCGCACGGCCCGCAGGTTCTCCAGCAGGTCGTCGTGGGTCTTGGGAATCCCCAGCGCTTCCATCACGTCGAGCCGCTGGATCCACGCGTTGCTGTGCCAGACGACCGGACCGCGGCCCAGGTCGACGGGCCAACCCTGGCCGGGCAGCGCCATCACTTGGCCGTTCACGACGTACTTGGCCAGGTAGGAGCGCGGGGTGCGGGAGTAGATCGGGAAGTTGGTGGGATCGTCGAAGTACTTGTCGAGCGGCAGCAGCCTGCCCTGCGTCGCAAAGTCGCCCAGCGTGAAGAAGCTGGCGCCCTTGATCACGTCCGGCATCTCGCCCTGCGCGATCAGGAGCTGCAGCGCCTCGTCCGCGGTCGATCCCTCGGGAACCGCGCCGATCTGCACGTGGAATCCGAAGTTCTCCTCCACCCACGCGTTGGCTTCCGGGATCATCTCGGGAGTCTTGTCCCCGAAGACGGCTCGGACACCCCACATCCAGACCAGGGGCGTCTCCTCCATCGTGGCCCCTTCTTCCTCTCCGGAAGCGAAGCCGAACGTCGCGACGGTCGTGAGGGCGATGGCGATCGCCAGGAACCGTTTCGTCATGGCGAGTCCTCCTCTGAGCGCCCGTGATTGGCGCCTGAACCCGCGGGGTGGCACCGGGCGGCGTAGCAGAATCGGATACCACACAAGGACGCGCAGGTCAAACGACTGTCAGCGAGCCGGGCCGTCACGTTGCGACTGCGACCACTCGTCCGTGTGCGACCACTCGTCCGTGACCAGCCGGCGCTGCTGTTCGCGGGCGAACGACACGATCAGCGGGTCGGCCTGCTGTCGCTGCAGGAAGGCCTCCCGGTCGCCGATCCCCTGCCAGCGCTCCTGGATGATCACCTGCGCCACCGGGGCGCCCAGCGCGTCGCCGGGGCCAAGGCACACCAGCAGGTCGGGAGCGTACTCCCGGAGCGCGACCCGCACGCAGGCGGTGAAGTCGAACGTCGACGTCACCTGCGTGCGCAGCGTGTACGCGGCGAGCGCGCCGGCGTCGGTGGCGAGCGGCGACCACTGGTGGCCGCGGCCGTCGATCAGCGGGACCTCGGGCAGCCGCCAGCCGACCGTGTCGGCGAGAGCCTCCACCGCCCGGCGTGCGTTGTCCGCCAGGAGCGGCGAATGGAAGGCCGCGTGTCCGTGCAGGTGCAGCGGGTAGGTGCGCTCGCCGGAGTCATGACGCGGCAGCCGGGTGCGCAGCTCGCCGATGCCGGCGTCGTCGCCCCAGAGGACGCGGTAGCCGCCGTAGCGGATGGAGTCACCCACCCGGTGCCCGGCCGCCCGCGTGTCGCGTAGCGCGGCGTCCACCCGCCGGGTGAGATCCTCGTCGGCAAGCCAGCGATCGTCGGTGACCGGGTAGACGAGCTGGCCGCCGATCAGGCCGTCGCGGCCCATGCCGCTCATCGTCTCCACCACGCGCATGGTGTCCGCCAGGGTCAGCGCGCCGGCGCAGAACAGCGCCGAGTACCAGCCCAGGCTGTTGCCGGCCACCGCCACCACGTGGCAGCGCTCCAGGTCGACGCGCAGGAAGTCGGCGGCGGTGCAGGCAAGGATCAGCGGGGGCACATGCTCGCCGGCGGTGTGGGCGGGGGTCAGCCGGCCGGGGGCGTCGAGCGCCGACAGCGTCGGATCGCCCGCGTCGCCGCGGCGGGCGTCGGTCGCCTGCAGGACCGCCCGGAACGCTTCCCGCGACGCGTCCGGCACCGGCCGGGACAGGGAGCCCAGGTCCGTGGGTCCGTAACTGCCGCGGCCGGGGCAGATCACGACGACCCGCCGGCGCGCGGCGGCGCCGCTCGTCACCGGGCTGCCGTCGCCGCAGGCGCGCTCCGGACCGTTGCCGACTCGGCTGCCTCCGGCGCCGGCGGCGGCCGCCGCCCCGGGGGGACCCGGGCGAGCGCGCGGGGGCCGGTACCCCCC
>JAPOQV010000252.1 GCA_026710565.1 Spirochaetaceae bacterium
CATGGATTGCCCTTTCTCGGGGTCGTCCAGGTGATAGGCACCGGCCCCGGTCTGCCATTGCGCCGCGTCCACGCGTCTTGCCGCAAAGCACCAGCGATATTGCCCACCACCGCCAGGCCCAGCAGCACGACGGCGGCGACCGCGGCGATCCACAGGAGATAACCAGCCAGGTCGATCAGCATGTTCATAACGAAAAACCCTCCAATTGGACGACTCCCCGCCAGCATCGTTCGGGAGCCTTGCGATCGGCGACAAGCAAATCTCTCTGGCGCTGCAGGGCAACGGTGCCGCCAACGATTCGCACTTGTCGCTCAACGTGATCGTCCACGTCTGGATACAGAAGCCACTCATGACCGTGTTGATCCAACCAACCTCGAAACGCTTTGAGGTCGCTTTCCCTCACCAAAATGTCAAAGGTGCGCGTCTTGAATTGGACTTGCGCCGGTCGCTGATTCGGGGGACCCGAGGCGATCGCCGTCCGGCCCAACTGGTTTACATCGGCACCCAAGCCATAATCGTCAAGGACCACCTTCGCCAGGTGGAAGGGAAATTTCTGAAGCGCCATCAGCCTATCGCCTCGGTGTACGTCAGGGCCACGGCCCGCGCCGGCTGGCCACCGTCGATCGCCGCAGCAGCAGGATCAAACGCGGCTTCATCTTGAACGCCAGCAAACGCACTCGGATCGACGGCAACACCGGCCCCACACGCCAGGCACATTGCGAATGTCGCGGGCTTTGCGGTAGCGTCTCGCGCCGTCAGGAGTTTGCGCATGTTGGTGGGGTGCTGGCAGTCGGCGCCGTCGCCGAGGTCAACGGGTTCGGCTTCCAAGCCGTGACCCAGGTTGACGGTCTCCTGCCCCTCGCTTTCGTCGTGTAGTAGCTGAAACGTACCCATGGTAGGCTCCTTTCTCGGCATTACTGCGTTGCACTGCAGGCACTGGATGTGTGTGCCACGGTGATCGTCGTAGGGTATCCCCCTGTCGTTCACGTACTGACATGCGCCGTCGTGTGCGCACTCCGACTGTGCCTTACGGTCTCGCTCAATCTCCGCCAGTTGCTCGTCGAGAAGTTGCCGGTTGTTCTTCTCGGTCTTCTGCGCCCTGGTCATCGCTGGCGCCGGATGCTCCCACTGTTCGTCCACATTCTCGGCATCACGGAAAAACGACTGCGGCGTCATGACGTACTGCGTACCCAAGACACAGGTCGCGTCACAGTAAGACCGATACCGCCGCGCAGCCGCCACCAGGTCGTCAATCGTCCGGCCTTCCCGAACACGATGTTTCAGTGCCTTGATCGTTGCCTTCCGGCTCGCCCCGGACTTCCCAGGATATTCGCGCCAGATGGTTTCGAGATCGTCCTGATTGATAATCACACTTGCACACGCGCCGTTAGGCGCAATCTCGCGCGCAGGCGCGGGGGGGGTGTTCGTATGTTTTCTTTTCAATCTCTCTTCTGAATTCTGAATTCTGACTTCTGACTTCTGGGGGGGCAATTGCTTTTCATTTGCTAAAGCAATTGCTTTTGGTTTGCTTTTCGGTGGCCTCCCGCCTCGTTTTCCGGCCTTACTGCGCTTCGCCACTTTGTCCCGATAGGCTTCCATTTCTGACATCGCGCGGTGATTCACATAACCCCCGTCGACCTCATGCCAGTAACGCCCAAGAACGCTGCACACCGCGTCCTGTTCGACCTTCGAGAGTGCCCCTACGAGTCGGTAAAGGCGCTCCGGGTCGGCAGGCAATGGTCGGCCCCGGCCCTGATAGAATGATTTGAGCAACAAGAAGTAACAACCGTGTTCGAGGGGCAGGAGGTCTTTCGTCTTGCGGTCGTAATCGTCCCACCAAAACTGCGCGTAGGGCATGTGGGGAAAAGGCTCGGAATCGTCGTTGGCAGGCTTGTAGATCGGTGGGTTTTCTGGCATAGTAGGCAAATCTCCTTTGCGGCCCAGGCAGCCTTTTGGAGTGTCGGATTGCCCCGGATCGCGCTCAATGCCGACCGGGGCTTTTCTGCGTCTGGTTTCCATGATATGCGCATGGACTGTAATTGCAACTTTCGGCCCTCGTTTCAACGGCTTAGGCAAGTCCCGTCTAGACGAGTCAAGTCAAGCCGAGTCGGGTCACGTCGCGTTTGTGTGGGTATCTGGCAGAGGTACTGGCGTCTGTAGCCCCTGCCACCTTCTCAGTACTTCGTGCAGCACCCCGATCGTCACCGGTCCGCCCTTTGCGCCCCGATAGCCACGCCGATTGAGTTCTGCCACGACCTCGCGATTTCCCAAGCCCTTGGCCTTGAGTTCGTCGATCACGGGTCCGATGGATCGCGCCCGGGCGTCGGCATTGTCCACCAGCCGCTGGCCTGTCCGGCTGAAATTGAAACGCATGACTGCATCCCCCTGGGTTGAACGGCACACCCCGCAGAATTTGCCACTGGCGCCACGGGTGACGAGGTGGGGTTTACGACAACCCCGACACACCACTTGCATGGGTTTCGACATCTATCGCGCGAGTTCGTATGTGCAGAGGTAATCGCTGTGGAAGTCGGCATGCCACACGAACACGGAATCTCCCGCGTCCACCGTGATCTGAGCCCCCTCGAGGAAAGCGAGCCCGGCACCGCCACCAACATCGGGCGCGGTCCTGCCGATGCTAAAGCGCAGGATGCGGAAAGAGTCGCCATGACTATTCTGGAGGGAATACCGGTCGCCAACTGCCAACCCTGCCAGTGGGGTCGGCACCGCGGTCACGAGTTGTTCCACGTCATCTACTCCCCATCTACTAGCACGCCCGACAACTGCGCCGCCTTTTCCAAATCCAGCCCACCCTCGACGAAGCTCCTGAAGGCTCTTGCTCTCCCTGCCATATCGGACGCCTGGATAGCCGAAAAATCCAAATCCAGCTCGGGCTGTTCCAGTTTCTCCCGGAGTTCTGTCAGCAGAATCTTTGCCACGGGTTGCAGCCCCAGATGAGCAAATCTCCGCAGGGATTCTCTTTGTGATGTTCCTTCTGCCCCCGGACTCAGGAGTGCACTGGGGACATTGCAGGCGCCGGCGATCGACAAGGCCAGGTCGTTTCTTGTCGCCCTCAAGACGTCCGGCCAATCGGGTCCGAGCCGGACCTGTTTCCAGTCTTGGCGGGGCGCGTTCTCTGAACCCAACCCGAAACCAGACGATGTGGTCTCCAGCAACAGCACGTTACCCCTGGCTGCCACGATGTCACTACGGAGGGGCGCGAGCGGATCCTCGTCGTCCTCACCTGCGTCTTCCTCTCCGCCGCGGCCATCCTCAGGTATCGGGACAACCTGGGCTGATGGTGCTCCGGCCTCGTTGCCCATCGTGACCTCGATGCCACCGGCGAGCCGATCCGTATGCGACGACCAGCCCAGCGGAGAGACGCCAGCCCAAGGTCGAACCGGGTCAACGGCATACCTCGCATGGAGCACCGACGCATGGGGAACGAGCATGGTTCGGCTGCCGGACGGCGCGTAAACATCGGCCCTCACCCACCAGGAGCGCGGATCAGCATCACCCTCGAGGTCATAACTGCCGATTGGCAATAGCGACAGCGACCCATCGGGACGCACGTCTATCAAGTGCAGATCCTCACCTCTCCTGAGCATGTTCCTAGCCATGAGTGCCAGGGTCGGAGGGGTCAAGAGCCCAGCGACCTCAGCCGACGCCCCCTTGAGGGTGGCGGCGGCGAACCCAGCGGCATAGAGAATTGCGCACGATTCGAGAATTGCCGTCGCCTGTGCGTTCTTCGCCGACCCCTCGCCTGCCGCGGCTGCCAGCAATGCACGCTGTACGGAATCGCCATAATTCGCCCGTCGCTCCACTCTCCGTCTCGACCACGGCCACCGCATGGGCTACGCCCTCGCTCTGCAGATGACGAGCGCGTGGCTAAACCCGTTGCCGCGCGTTCCGCGATCCAGTGGGGGTCCGACCGCGACGAAGACCTGGTCACCGTCCACGATCTCGACATCAGGATCGATACGTGGGCCAGAGCGCACCGTGAATTGGCTCTGAATCACTCGCGTTGGCACGCCGTCCTCCGCCTGCTCCGTCACGGAGATGTCCCGCCGATGAGCCCAGACGATCTCACCCCACTCGACCTCGGTAACATTCCCGTAGGAATCCTGTAAAAGCGGCAGCGGCCGCTGTTTGGGGTTCCGTAACCGAACCTTTTTGTTCATCCTCGGTGCCTGGTACTCATCCATGTCGAATGACCCCCGCACGCCGCTTTTTCCACGGCGACAACAAGGACTCGGCGCCGCTGTTACGCAGCACCGCGGCATGACCGGACCCGCTCGGCGCCGGTGGCGCATCAATCATATACGCGACACACCGCACCACCGCCTCGTCCCTGACCGGCTCGGGCGCTTGGCGTGTGAACTTGTCCACCAGGGCCTCCACCACGGGTCTCAACCGCTGAACGTCTGCAAGATCGCCCCTGACCGCCTCGACCAGGTCCTCATCTGTCAGAGCCAAAACCGCGCCCTCCTGGGTGTCATACCCGCCGACGTGTACCGCTTCTCCAACTCCAAGATGGCGCCCTCGTGACCAGGGACATCGACCAGGCCCAGGCCGACCAGGCGGGCCCGCTTTACCATCCGACGCCTCCCCTCCCATGTGTCTTCGCTTACGGTCATTTCGACGCTGAAGCCGGTCAAAACACGACGAGACACCAGCTCTGAAACTGCCGGACCCTCACCGTACTTCGGTAGTACGACCTGCGCTCGCAAATCGGTCGGCGTGTCGTCCAGCACCAGACCACCGCCCTCCCGGTTGACCGCGATCGAGCGTTCCCGGACGTGCATGACGTTCAGGCGCAGCTCGCCGATCGGCGCGAAGGCACCCGGCGCAATGGTCTCAGTAAAGCGTCCGAGATTGGACGGGACGCCATACGGCACGACAACTCCGCTCAAGCGATCACCCTCGGCGCGGAATTCGATTGCCGCGAAACGCCGCTCCGTGCCCTCTGTGCCGTTCACAGCATCCCCCTGGCTTTCTACCTTGAGCCGCAAAAAACGCCTCAGGCGCGATTCTCGTGCGAAAAACCGGCTTACGCGATCTTGAGGCCAATCAATTTGTATGCCTGGGCGCGCAGGGCGACTTTGAGATCCCAAAATGCGATCCAATGCAACCGGACGCCGCGGCCCGCCTCTGAATAGGGGTCCCTGACCATCTCAAGCGGCCAAAGGGCACCGACTGAATCCCCTCTAACCATGCCGCCATTCGGACCGGCAGCGTGCAGAAGTGCACTTTGGATGCCGGCGTTCGTCGGCGGAGGGACGAAGACCGAGGCTAGAATCCCCCCGGACCGTCTTTTGAGCAGGTCGGAGCCGGATTCGGCGGCGCCCGCCAAATACTTGGCCGCTGAATGTTTGTACGACTCGACGCCGAGAACAACCATCGTGTGCATTTCTTCGAATCCGTGAATCCCGTCAGTCGCTTCGGCTGGCAACGCGCCGTACCGATCAGCAGAAGCCTCAGTAGCGTCGTCCACCTGCGTCAACGACGCCAGGAAGCCCTCGATGCGCTCCGGGTTGGCTTCGGTAGGCTCCTGGCCCTGTAGAGCGATATGGGACATCGCGGCATCGACCGCCGAACTTAGATCGCGACGCAGCGCCCCCTCGACATCCACCACCTGCCTTGCAATCTCGTGGGTGAACGAATAAGACCCGACGAGTTTTTTGGGGCGCAGGTTCGCCATGCCGAAGCTCGACGCAACTGGCGCAGCACCCGGCTCGGCCTCCTTCGTCTGCATCGGCGCAACACCGCTGGTGATGATCGGAACCTCCTGTCTGCCCATTGCGACCGAGTCTAGCCTGACACCCAGCAGCGACATGACGCTGGCGCCAAACAATCGCGCCAGAATGGGCCGTTGCACCTCGCCACCGTCGTTGTTTGCGGTCGTTGTGAAGGCGCGTGTCTCGACGGCCTGCCGGTCAGCCTGTCGAACCTCCAACATTTGCCACGGCACCACAATCCCACCTTCCGAGCCAACAGTCGGCAGATCGAGGGCCGCATTGCAGTCCGCCGCTCGACCTGTCAGGCCAACACCAGCAGCGGCAGCGGCCAGGTAGTCGGTTGCCCGGGTCTCGCGCAAAAGCCGACCGCGCTCGCCCGCCTCGCCGTCACCGTTGCCAAACATGCCAGCGGCCCGCTCTTCTTCTTCGCCTTGGACGACGATCGCCGCACGGAGTTCGGTTTCGAGGTTCTGCAAGCGGGTGGTCAGCGTCCCCAGCTCGCCGCGTTGTTCGTCGGTCATTTCTTCCAGTGCCAGCAGCTCGTTGACCTTCTGGCGCTTCTCCGATTGCTCAACTTGCAGCTTTTGCAACGTCGTCATTGCCTTACCTCTCTACAAGATCGTTAACGAGACTGGCCCACCGCAGGCCCGCAGGCGTCAACGGTCGGCGGTTTTCGGCGGAAGTCTTGAGGATATGATCCCCACGGCAGACCGCCTGCAGGTTCTCCAAGGTCATGCGCTCCCCACCCCTCGAAACCGGCTTGATATGGTCCACCTCCAGGCGCCCACCTTTTCCACAAATCCGGCACCGATACCCATCGCGCTGTAATACGCGGCGCCGGAGCCGACGCCACCCACGCCGAGGTATCTCGTTCCGCGCGTACCAGTTCATGCGGCCACCACAGCGGAACGGTAACGACGTCGGCGCGGTCTCGTTTCCTCTTTCGGTTCCTCTTTTGAGGGAACATTTACGGAGGGAACAGCGGGCGGGCCAGCACTCACGACAGCCGACCGGACACGCCGACCGGGGGGCTTTGCGCCGACATCGGCACGGACACCCTCGGCCACCGCCAGCACAATCGCCGCGGCCAAGTCATCACGTCCACGACTACGCTTCCCCTCGCCGCCCTTGGACAGCTTGTAGTTCCCGGATTCGTCGCCGATCGTCACGGCCTCGGAGAACGCAGCTCGCATCGCCAGGGATATGGGCGCCACAACCCGTCCGTCCAACATGGACTTTCGGAAGAGACGAACATCTTGGCCTCATCGCAAGGTTTGTATCCAGGATTACGTTAGGCCCCATGACCCAGCTGCACGGCTTCAGCGCGCCGCCCTGGCGATCCTGTAGGCCGTAGCCCTGCCAATACCCAGTTGTTTCGCGGCCTGTCCCGCCGTGAGTCCAGCCTCGACAAGTGTTTGCGTGGCCGAAACGGTCTCCTGATCCAGTGCCGGACGGCCGGGGCTCCTGCCACGTTTTCTTGCCGCCGCAATTCCGTCCCGCGTACGCTCGGAGATGAGCCGCCGCTCGAAGTGGGCAATCGCCCCGAAGACATGAAACACCAGCTCGCCGGCGGCCGAAGTCGTATCGATGCGTTCCTCGAGGCTTACCAGGTGGATGTCGTTCGACTTGAGGTTCTCGACCGTTTCGAGCAGTTCCTTGAGGGAGCGCCCGAGGCGGTCGAGACGCGTGACACAGAGGCTGTCGCCGGCGCGGGCATGGTCGATGAGTTTGCTCAGCCCGGGACGCTCGAACTGCCTCCCGGAGATCACGTCGACGAAGACGCGGATGGCGCCGGCCTGGCACAGCCGGTCTTCCTGGGCGGCGACGTCCTGATCCGCGGTGGACACACGGGCATAGCCGAGGATGTCTCCCTTGCGGGTCGTCCTGGCCGTCTCTTTAACGTCCGGTTCGGAAACACTTGTGAGAGGCTTCATGATTTCCCTGTTCAAGGCGTCAAACTTGTCTCTTTATTCGTCTCTATACTCTAGGCGGTCCCGAAATGCAAAACATCCTTTTGGAGACACGCCATGGCATCCCGACGCCTTCTCCCGCCGTCTGTCCGTGACACCTTGCTGGGCATTCCCTCCGATACCGTCTCTCTGGAGCGCAATTACGTCCTGGCCGACGAAGACCTGGAGTTGATCGACACGCGCCGAAGCGCCGCCAACCGGCTCGCCTTGGCCCTCCATATCGCGCTGTTTCGTCACCCCGGCCAGGGCTGGCTCGATGGCACACATTTGCCCGGCGCGCTGCTCGTCTGGCTGGCTGAACAGGTCACGGTGCCAGTGTCGGCTCTGACCGACTACGGCACAACTCGCGGGGAAACCCGTTCTGATCACAGACGGCTGGCGATGCGCCACCTTGGACTACAGCCGTTCGTGTCACGCGATGACATGGCCGCTGCCATCCAGCTCGCCGCCCGGGCGGCATTCGATACCGATGACGGACGGCTCATCCTGGAGCGGTTGGTCAGCGACCTGAAAACCTTGCGCTACGTGCTGCCGAGCGCCGTCAGATTAGAGCGCATCGGCCTGGCCGGACGCGCCCGTGCCAGGCGTCTTTCGGCACAGACCCTCAACGACGCCCTGGACGAAACCCAAAAGAGCGCCCTGACCGATCTGCTCAGGCACGACCCCGCTCTCGGCCAGTCGCGGCTGACCTGGCTGCGCGGACTGCCGAATTCCACCAGCTCGGCGAGCCTCCGCGGACTCCTGGCCAGGCTGAAGTTCGTGCGAGAGCTCGGGCTGCCGGCAGAGCTGGGCGACAATATTCACCCGGCCAGGCTGGCCAGGTTCGCCAGGGAAGGCGCAGTTGCCCCGA
>JAPOQV010000253.1 GCA_026710565.1 Spirochaetaceae bacterium
CGCAGCGCGTCGCCGGCCACCTGTATGCGCTGAGGCTCCGCGTAGGGTGAGGGGTCGGAGTGGGGGGTCGCCACCGTGACCTCGTGGCTGAGCTTCTCCAGGCCGCCACGCACTTCGCCGCCGAAGCGGCCGTCAAGCAGGACCTGATCCGACTCCACGTGCAGCCGTGGCGCCTGCACGGCCTGCTGCATGTCCATGCCGAACTCGGCGTGGTTCACGCACGCCTGCACCAGCGCCGACCAGATGCGGCGGCCCCCGGAGGCCCCGAGCACGCCGTGCAGCCGGCCGTCGCGGACCAGGATCAGCGGCGTCATGTTGTTCAGCCCGCGCCCGCCCGGAACGATCGAGTTCACGGTGCCCGGCGCCGGATAGAACCAGGTCATCGCGTTGTTCATCATCACGCCGACGCCGGGCACGATCACGCCGGACCAGGACATGTTGGTCTGCGTCAGACACACGGCGTTGCGATCGGCGTCCACCACCGAGATGTGCGTGGTGCCGCCGTCCGCCGGTACGCCCGCGGGAGCTGGAAGGTCCTGGGGCCGCGGTACCCCTCGCCATGCCCACGGGTCGCCGGCGGCGGTGGGACCGGCGCCGTGCGGGCTGATCGTCCGCGCCCGCGTCGCGGCGTAGCCGGGGTCCGAAAGGATGTCGAACGGCGCACCCGGATGGTCGCCCAGGTACGAGTACCGGTCCACGGCGGCGCGCCGGATCGCCTCGATCACCAGGTGCAGCGCCTCCACCGATCCCCAGCCGTGGCCCGCAAGATCGAAGTGCTCGAGGATGTGGAGCGCCTCCGCCACCGCCGTACCGCCGTTGGGGCCGGGCACCGCCAGTACCCCGTACCCCCGGTAGCCGGCCTCCAGCACCGTGTCGTGCATGAACGGTCGGTACGCGGCCAAGTCCTCCTGCCGGATCGTCCCGCCGTGCTCCGCCATCTCGGAGGCGATGCACTCGGCCACCTCGCCCCGGTAGAAGCCGTCAGGACCGTGGCGGGCGATAAGCTCCAGCGTGCGTGCGTGGTCGCTCTGCACCAGCGTCTCGCCCACTGCCGGCGGGTGGCCGCCGGGGAAGTACGTCTGCCACGTCGCCGGGTAGCGCTTCATGACCTCCCGGCCGCCGACCAGCGCCAGCACGAAGTGGTGCCCGACCGGGAACCCGTCGCGCGCCAGCCGGATCGCCGGCAGCAGCGCCTGCTCCAGGCTCATCGTGCCCCAGCGCTCCAGCGCCGCCGCCAGACCCGCTGCCGTCCCCGGCACCGCGATCGCCGCGTGGCCGTGCACGTTGGCCCGCTCCTTCACCAGCGGCCACGCGTAGCCGCGCGAGAAGCGCAGCCCACCCGCCTCCGGACGGTCGGTTCCTCCCGCCAGCTCGTACATGTCCGGCCGCGCCGCGGCGGCCGCGCGCATGCCGAAGTCCACCGAGCCGGTCTCGCCCGAGGCGAAGCGGGTGACCAGCATCCCGCCGCCGCCCACGCCGTTCATGAGCGGCTGCAGCACGCCCATCGCGAAGGCGGTGCTCACCGCCGCATCCACGGCGTTGCCGCCCCGCTGCAGGACCTCCGCGCCGATGCGCGCCCCCAGCCGGTCCTGGGCGACCACCATTCCGCCGGTCACGCTCAGCACCTCGTGCGCCAGGACCGGCCGACTCATCTTCATGGCGGCGCACTCTACGCGTGGCGCGGGGCCGCGTCGACGCGGTTACTGCAACTCGGCTACTCGGACGAGATCCAGGCGCGAAACTGATCCTCGTCGACGTTGCGGCCGCTGAGGATCACGACCACGTCTCCCTCGCCGTCGAGGCTGACGCGCCCGCCCAGCAGCGCCGCCGTCGCGATCGCGCCGGAAGGCTCGGTGCGCAGGCCATGCTGGTCGTAAAGCCATCGCATCGCCTCCCGCGTCTCCCGGTCCGGCACGGCGACGGCCTGCGTGACGTGCCGGCGGAGGATCGGCCAGTTGTGCTCCCCGACATCGTAGGAAAGCAGTCCGTCACAGATGCTGGTCGGGTGGTCGATGCGCACACGCCGTCCCGTCTCGAGGGATTCGCGGAAGTCCGCGGCGCCTTCCGGCTCGACGCCGACGATCGTCGCCCGTGGGAAGCCGTCCGCGATCGCCAAGGCGTGACCGGCCATGAGTCCGCCGCCGGAGACCTGGCAGAGCAGATGGGACGTGGTGCGCCCCTGCGCCTGCAACTCGTGAACGATCTCCAGTCCGCCCACGCCGTTGCCGGCGATCACGTCCGCGTCGTCGTACGGCGACGCCTGTACCGCTCCCTCCGTATCGGCGATCTCCCGCGTCAGCCGGTCCCGTTCTCCGGTCTCGTGATCGCGGGCGATGTCATACGTGCGGATCTCCGCGCCGAACGAGCGCGTCAGCTCGACCTTCATGCGCGCCGCCGTATCGGGCATGACCACGATCACCCGCTCGCCGAGCCGCATGCCGGCGAATGCGATGCCGGACGCGAAGTTCCCGGAGGAGTGGGCCACCACCGGCCGGTCACCGATGCGCGCCAGGTTGCTCGCCATCCAGTGCAGCGCGCCGAGCAGCTTGAACGATCCGACGGGCGTCCATCCGTAGTCCTTCAGCCACACCAGCCGCTCGGCCGGCATGCCGAGCTCCCGCTCCAGTGCATACGAGCGAATCAGCGGCGCCGCCGAAACATGCCGGCGTATGCCGCGCTCGGCTGCACGAACGTCGTCGACCGTTGCGACCCGGATCGCCGCCGCCTCGCCTTCAGCTCGCCGCTGCATCGTCGACCACCGCGCGCAGCGCCAGGATGTGCTCGGGCCCCGACGCACAGCAGCCGCCGACGACCTGCGCGCCGGCGTCCAGCCACCGGCGGGCGAACTCGGCCAGCCGCGCCGGCGGATAGTCCGCGGTCTGCAGGATGTCGGCGCTGACGCTCGGGCGCTGGTTGGTGAGCACGGGCCGGTTGGCGACCGGCCCCGTCGGGTTGTAGCCCAGGTTCGGATAGCAGCCGATCGGGCCGTCGGCGGCGTCGCGCAGGATCGGCAGTCCGGCGTCGATCGCCTCCGGGTTGCTGCACATCAGCAGGAGGGCGTCGGGAGCCCTTGCCTGGCCCTGCAGCTCGGCTGCCAGATCGGCGAGCGACTCCCCGTACTGCATCGATCCGTCCGCGCCGATGTGGCGGATGCCGACGAACAGCGGCAGATCGATGTCCACGCACGCCCGCACGGCGGCGGCGCACTCCTCGACGTAGCCCAGATACTCCAGCAGGATGAGGTCGACGCCGGCGGCGGCGAGCAGCCGTGCGTGGTCGCCGATCTCCGTGGCGAACGCGCTCTCCCCGATGCGGGCGACGTCGGATGCGAGGTCTCCGCTGTCCCGGTCCTGCAGCGCCGGCGGCGCAATGCCGCCCGCCACGTATGCCCGCTTGTTGCCGGCCTCACGCGCAGCGAGCGCGTTGCGCGCCGCCGCCTCGGCATAGGTCCGCCAGTCGTCGCCTGCGTCGAGCGTCGCCAGGCGGCTCGGGCCGGTCCAGAAGTTGTTGCTGGTGATGATGTCGGCGCCCACCCGCAGGTAGTCCTGGTGAACCTGCCGGACCACGTCGCCGGCGGCCAGGTTGGCGGTCGCCGACCATGCCTTGAGCCGGCCGGTCGATCCGAGCAGCACGTCGACGCCGCGCCGCTGCAACTCCGAGCCCGTGCCGCCGTCGAGCAGCAGCCGATCCCCCGCCCGCAGGCGCTCGGTGATCCGTCTCATATCCCATGATACCGCGGCGTTGCTCCGATGCCCGACCGCTACATCTCCAAGTGACCCGCTGACGCGTCCTGTTCGCCTACCACCGCTATCCGACCATGGGCAAATTCGGGGAAGATGTTGACGACGTGACACGCGCGACCGAACCACCTGTCATCGACGCCCACGGCCACACGCTGGACCAGGCTTTCGACACACATCGGCACCTGCATGAAGCGCTGGGCGGGCTCACCGATGTGCCGATGATGCGCGCCGGCGGCGTGGCCGCGCAGCTCACCGCCTGCTGGGTGCCGGACGCTGCGATCGGCGGGCCGCATGCCAGCCGGCAGCCGCTGCGGAAACTGCTGCAGATGGTCGACTACCTGCATAACGAGCTGAACGGTCCGGCAGGCGATCATGTCACGCTGGCGGCTTGCGCCGACGATATCGAAGCGGCCCGGGCGGACGGCAAGGTCGCGCTCATACTCGGGCTGGAGGGCGGTGATGCACTCAGGGGCGACGTCAGCCTCCTGCGCACGCTGCACCGACTCGGCCTGCGGCACGTCGGCCTGGTGCACGAAGGGCGCAATGCCTTGGGGACGGCAACACAGGTTTGGAACGGTCCGGAGATGCGCGTCCATGACAGCAACATCGACGGCCCCGGCGGCCTCACGCCGGCAGGGCAGGCGGTTGTAGGCGAGATGAACCGGCTCGGCATGCTGGTGGACGTGACGCATATGGAGGCGGCGACCTTCCGGGACACGCTGGCGATCACCACGAGCCCCGTCGTTGCGACTCACGGCAACGCGCGGGCGTTGCGCGACACGCCGCGCTATTTCGACGATGATCAACTCCGCGCCATCGCCGCGACCGGCGGCCTCATCTGTCCCAGTCCGACCCCGCTCGGGCCAACCCCCGAAGCGGCCGCTCTCGAGCTGCTGCTCGACCACATCGATCATATGGTGGCGCTGGTGGGGCCGGATCATGTCGGGTTCGGCACCGACTTTCTCGGTCAGGTCGAGGCGCGGCCGGCCGGCGTCGGTGACATCAGTGAGGTAGGCCACCTCATGGCCGGGTTGCGGGCCCGCGGTTACGAGCACGGGACCATTGAGAAGATCGCAGGCGGTAATTTCGTGCGCGTCTTCGAGGCGGTGGCCGGATGAACGATGCCGGGGCGCCGGGTGCCGACAAGTTCCTGCTGTATCCCATCACAGTCGTGCCCATGGGCCCCATCGACGGCGATATGCACAAGCTGCGCCCCAACCGCGAGTACCCGGTCTGGCGACACGAACTGCCCGAGGGCTACGTGACACTCGACTCGGTACGGATCGAGCTTCGGTGAACCCATCGCAGCCCGGTCGGGGATTTGATACGGTCCGGGAATGAGCACCGCCACCGGCCTCCCCCTGGATTTCCGGCGCTCCTTCATGCGCTGGGACAAGCCACGCAACCCCAACGACCCGCGACCCTACGCGCGCCACAACACCCCCCTTGGCAACCGCGTGCGCATCGAGCTGGACTCGGTCCTGACGGTCCTCCGGCCGCAAGGCAACCCCGAGCGCTACTTCCTCATCGCGCCATGTCGGACCGAATGGGTCTACGCCGAACGGGAGCTATTTCAGATCCCGAGCCGGGAGTTCCGCTGCGTATATTCGCAGGATCACGAGCGGAGCATGGGCAGGAGCCTGCTGTTCGACGGTACAACCGAACGGGCCAGCGCCGCCAACGGCTGGGAGCTTGAGATCGATCTGCAGACCTTCAGCAGATCATCCGTCCACGACACGATCGCCGCAGTCACGGCCGCGTCGGAAGGCAAGGACCCGCTTGTCGGGCGCACGACCATATCGCATCCCGACGGCAGCTATGAGTGTACGTTGGAGTATCCCATCAAGACGATGAACTTCCGGCCGGAGACGCCGTCGTTTCAGGTCGACACCGGGCCATTGGTACTTCCTGACTTCTCGTCGGGCGAGGAGTCGATGATCGATCGACTGGTCATGGCCCATGTCGCGTTCAACCGATTCGATCGCGCGGAGTTCATCATTCGCCTGCCGACACCGATCGACGAGTCCCGATCCGACGGACCGAGGACCCTGCACTACGCGGAGGTGCGCGAGTACCCGGCAACCAACCAGATCCTCACCGGCGCGTACTGATATCAGGGGGTGATACTGTGGCATCCGTCATGACCGATCGCTGCGACCTCAGGGTGGCCGACTACCGGGTCCTGTTCGACGACGACCGGTTTCCGGCCAGCGGGTGCGCTGTCGTCAAGAGCGGCGACCGGCTGCTGATGACCGTGCAGCGGGCGAGCGACGCCGAGCGCGGCATCTCCTCGCTGCTCACGCACAGCGACGACCTGGGCGCCACCTGGACCGAGCCGCGTCCGTTTGGCCCGCCGCTCGCCAACCCAGAGACCGAGTTCCAGGGCGTCGCC
The DNA here is from genome assembly GCA_026710565.1 of Spirochaetaceae bacterium. The sequence continues at coordinate 6,136 of JAPOQV010000253.1, forward strand.
CCCGCGCACGTGCTGGACGACGGGACCGTGGTCGCCTGCGGCATCTACCTGCCCAAGGGCTTCGACCGCGCCAGCGGGGGGCGCGGCCTGTATCGGCCCAGCGACATCCTCATCGGGCACCTCGATCCCGGTGCGGACGAGTTCGCCTGGCACCGGATCGCCACCGGCACCTTCCTTACCGAGCAGTTCATCGCTCCCGGCATCGCCCTGCCGGACGGCCGGCTGTTGTTCACTATGTGGGGATCGGCGGTGCGCGGCGACAACTGGCAGTGCGGCGTGATCCTCTCGGACGACGGCGGCCGCACGCTGCGCTACCGGCGGGTGGGCTACGAGCCCGATCCGGCGATCCGCAAG
>JAPOQV010000254.1 GCA_026710565.1 Spirochaetaceae bacterium
AGCTGGTCCAGGAAGGCGTTGGCCGCGGCGTGGTTGGCCTGTCCGGCGTTGCCCATGGTGCCGACGATGCTCGAGAACAGCAGGAACAGGTCCAGCTCGCGGTGCTCGGTGGCGCGGTGCAGGTGCCATGCGCCCAGCATCTTCGGCCACAGCACCCGCTCGAACGTCTCCCAGCTCTGGTTGCCAAGGGCGGCGTCCGCCAGCACGCCGACGCTGTGGATGACGCCGCCGAGCGGCGGCAGATCGCGGTCGATGCGCGCCAGCATGGCGTCCACGGCGTCCGCGTCGGTGACGTCGGCAAGCTCCACCTGCATCCGCACGCCGCGCTCGCGCAGCGCCGCGATCGCCCCCGAGGCCGCGGGGTCGGGCGCGCGCCGCCCGTTGAGCACGATTGCCTCCGCCCCGCGGTCGGCCAGCCAGCCGGCCACGGCGCAGCCGATCCCGCCCATGCCGCCGGTCACCAGGTACGTCCGTCCCGGCCGCAGCCCGCCTCCCGCAAGCGGCGAGGCGGCCAGGACGATCTTGCCAAGGTGGCGCGCCGCGCGCATGCACTTCATCGCCGGCCCCGCCTCGGTCAGCGGCCATCTGCTGTACGTCAGCGGCCGCAGCTCGCCCGCCGCCACCCGCTCCATGACACGCCGGAGCGCATCGCCGGGCACCGCCGGGTCGTGCTCCTTGAGCACGTCAAGCTTCAGGATGGTGTAGGCGACGTCGGGCCGCGCCGCCGCCATCTCCTGTTCGCTGTAGATGTCCACGCGGGCCAGCTCCACGAACCGGCCGCCGCGCGCCAGGCAGGACAGGCTGGCGTCGATGAACCCCTCCCCGGTCAGGCTGTTGAGCGCCACGTCGACGCCGGCGCCGCCGGTGGCCTCCAGGATCTGGCGCCCGAACGCCGTGCTGCGGCTGTCGAACACGTGCTCGACGCCGAGCGAGCGCAGATAGGTCTGCTTGGGGGCGCTGGCGGTGGCGAACACCTCCGCGCCCGCGGCCCGCGCCAACTGGATCGCCGCCAGTCCGACGCCGCCGGCGCCGGCGTGAACGAGCACCCGCTCGCCGGCTCTCAACTCCGACTCGTCGAACGACAGCAGCCCCGACACGAACGCGGTCGGCATGGTGGCGAGTTCCGTGACCGGAATCCCCTTCGGCGCGCGGGTCACCATCTCCGCGCGCGTCACCACCTCCGAGCCGAAGGTCCCGAACGCCAGTCCGACTACCAGGTCGCCGGGCTCGACGTGGGTGACCTCGGCGCCGGTCTCCAGCACCCGGCCGCACAGCTCGCCGCCGAGCAGGCCCTCATCGACCAGGCCGATCGCCCGGAACACGTCCCAGAAGTTGAGCCCGGCCGCCTCGACGGCCACCCGCACCTCGCGCGCCTGCAGGGTCCGCGCCGGCAGCGGGCCGATCCGCATCCCTTCCAGGACACCGGCCGGGTCGGGCTCCAGGAGCCAGGGTCCCTGCTCGGGAGCGGCCAGCCGCTCGGCGGCCGCGGCGCGGAGCAGGCGGGCGCCCTGGCGCAGGCCGCCGCGGTAAGCGACGTGCGTCTCGGCATCGGGATAGAGCAGTTCCTCCGCGAGGTCCGCCGGCGGCGCCGTCGGCTCGGGATCGAGGTCGATCATGCGCGGCTGCAGGTGAACGGCTTCGCGAGCCATCACCTTGCCGAGGCCCCAGAGGGCGGCGCCGGCAAGCTGCCCGCCGCGCTCCTTCTCCAGCACCTGCGCGCCGCGTGTGACGAACCACACGCCCTTCGCCGGAGTCGCGCCGGCGTCCATCACGCCCTGCACCAGCGCCAGAGCGCTCGCCGCCGCGCGTCGGGTGTCTCCTGCCATCTGCGCCGTGGTCGCATCGGGCCCGTGACCGTCCAGCGCCGCGAGGTGCACGACCCCGGCCAGCGGCACGTCCGCCGGCAGTCCTTCCAGCAGCGCCTGCCACGCGTCGCGCCGCTCCATCTCCACGGCGGCCGCGACCACCCCGTCGCCTGCGGCCAAGCTGTCGTCATCCGCCGCATCGGTCGCCAGCACCACGGTCTGGTTGCGCGCGGCCAGCTCGCCTCCCAGTTGGGCCGCGACCCCGTTGCGGCCGCCTGCCAGCACCCATGCGCCGGGCTGCTCGGCCACCCTGGCCGGCCCCTGCGCCATGATCACGCCGCGGTCCGGCATCTCGCCGGCATCCGACCGCGGAACGCCCAGCACCGCCGCATCGTCGAACCCGGCGTCGCCGAGCGCCTGCCGCCACACCGCCGGACTGGCCAGGGCGTGGTACGGGCGGTAGTGATCGGCGAACCGCCACCAGCCGTCCAACTGCCCGAAGGTCAGGTCCAGCCAACCCTGGCCGCGCAGGTTCTCCAGCGCGACGAGCTGGCCCGACGGCGCCAGCAGCGTGCGGCAGTGGGCGAGCGTGTCCTGCAGGTAGCGGGTGGCGTGCAGGACGTTGGAGGCGATCACCAGGTCGTAGCCGTGCGCCTCGAAGCCCTGCGCAACCGGGTCGTTCTCGATGTCCAGCACCCGGTACTCGATCGCCGCCTCGCCGCCGCCGAGACGGCCCTCCGCCTCCGCGAAGAAGCCGGCCGAGATGTCGGTGTAGGTGTAGTCATAGCGTCCGTCGGGCAGCTCGGGGAGCACCGCGGCGGTGGCCGAACCGGTGCCGGCGCCCACCTCGATCACGCGCAGGCGCCGTCCCGCGGGCAGGGCAGGGAGCAGCGCCCGGATCGCGTCGCCGAGCATGCGGTTGGCGGCGCGCGCCACCGGCGCCTTGCGGTACAGGTCGGCCGCGCTCGGCTCGCCGCTCGAGAACAGCAGGGTCAGCGGATCGGCCTTCCCGCGCAGCACGTCGGCCAGCGCGCCGCCGCTGCGCCGGAACAGCCCGATCTCGTTCGAGCCGTGCCGGTAGCGGCCGGCCATGGCGGCCGCGAACTCCTCGGGATCGGCCGGCAGGTCTTCCGGCAGGGGCGTGCCGGAGCCGACGATGACGCGGAAGCCGTCCTCCTGCTCATCCAGCACGCCGGCCCGGACGAGCATCTCCAGCATGCGGCCGAACAGCCGCTCGTGCTCGGCGCCGACCTGCAGGCGCTGGCGCAGCGCGCCGGCGTCCACGCTCTCGCCCGCCGTGCGCTGCCAGCCGAGCTTGTCCAGGGTGATCAGCGCGTAGCAGCGCGCCAGCCGCTCCAGGTCGCCCAGCAGCGCGGCGCGATCCTCGGCGCCGACGCCTTCGGCGGCCAGGTAGCCCGTGAACGGCTCCGAGCCGGCGGCGATGGCGGACGGAGCGGTGAGGAAATCGGCGGCCGGCAGGCCAGGCGGCAGGGGGCGGTCACGCCACGCCACCTCGTACAGCAGGTCCTCCACGCCCTCCACCGCGGACAGCAGCGCCGCCCTGGTCGCGCGCTTGACCAGGTAGCCGCGGAGCTCCCCGATCAGGGCTCCGTTCGGGTCATGGATGCGCAGCTCGGCGCTCAGGACCTCCGGCGGCGCACCGGCTGCCTCCTCGGCCGCCTCGTCGTCCGGCTGCCCGGCCATGCGTACGTGGCAGATCAGCCGGTCCGGCAGGTTCCCGGCCAGCCACAGCCGCTCCCACCCGAACGGCAGGTAGGTGGCGCGGCCAGCCGTGCCCTCCCGGCTGCGGGCCGCCGCCATCACCTGGAAGCAGCCGTCGAGCAGGAGCGGATGCACGTTCAGGCCGCTGCCGCCGAGCGCCGCGGGCAGGGTCACCTCGCCCACCGCCTCGCCGGGCCGTGCCCAGACCGCCTGCAGGGTCCGGAACGACGGACCGAGCTCGATGCCGACACCCGCCTTGGCGCGGTAGAAGGCGGTCACGTCCACCGCCGTCATGCCGGCCTTCAGCGCTTCCGGGTCGACGTCGCGAGCGGCCCCCGGCGACTGCGCGCCGGCGCCGGAGGCGAGTTGCGCTTCCGCGTGCAGCGTCCATTCCTCTTCGCCCGCGCCCTTGCTGAGGATCTGCACCCGTCGCGCCGTTCCCTCGCCGGCCGCGTCGAGCAGCACCTGCACCTTGCGGCCCGCCGCGGCGTCGTTCCCGTCGTCCGCTTCGTCGTCGTGGAACAGCAGCGGATTGTGGAGTTGCATCTCCTCCACGACCGCCGCGCCGCCGACCTCGGCAACGGCAGCCGACGCCGCCATGGCGCCGTACAGCGCGCCCGGCGCCAGCAGCCGGCCGAACACCCGGTGGTCGGCCAGCCACGCAGGATCGGCCGGCAGCACTTCGGTGTCGAACGCCACCTCGCCGCGCGCCGACTCGTGCCGCTCGCCCAGCAGCGGGTGGCCGGCGCCGGTCCGCCGCCGCCGCGGCGCCGGGATCCAGTGCCGCTCGCGCTGAAACGGGTAGCCCGGCAGCGAGATGCGGCGCCGCTCCTCGCCCGCGAACAGCGCCTCGAACCGCACCGGGAGCCCGGCCTCCCAGGCGCCGACGACCGCGGCCGTGAAGGCACTCTCCACCTCCTCGGGCGGCGTGTCGCGGGAGGGCCGCCGCAGGCTGGCCACGACCGCCGGCGGGCCGCCCGACGGCTTCCCACCCGGCCACGCCAGGACCGCCATCGGCCCCAGCACCGCGTGCGGGCCGACCTCCACCAGCGCGTCCACGCCGAGCCCGGCCAGCGTCTCCACGGCCAGGCGGAACTGCACCTTCTCGCGCGCGTGGCGGCGCCAGTAGGCGGCGTCCGGCACCGTCCCCGGCTCCAGCCGCCGGCCGGTCAGGTTGCTCACCACGGGAACCGCCGGCGCCGCAAACGCGACCCGCCCAAGCGCCGCCTCCAGGTCGTCCAGGGCCGGCTCCACCAGCGCGCTGTGGTAGGCGGGGCTGTTGCGCAGCAGCCGCACGCGGACCTGCTCCGCCTCGAACCGCGCAAGCAGCGCCGCCACGTCGGCCGCCGGGCCGCTGACCACCTGGTTCGAGCCGTTGTCCACGGCCACGCACAGCCCGATCCCGGCGGCGGACGCGTTGTGCTCCTCCACCGCGGCAGCCACCCGCTCCGCCGGCGCGAACGCCACCGCCATCGCCCCCGCCTCCGGCAGCGCGCCGATCAGCGCCCCGCGCGCCGCCGCGAAGCGCAGTCCGTCCTCCAGGCTGAACACGCCCGCGGTCTGCGCCGCCGCGATCTCGCCCAGGCTGTGACCGACCACGACGTCCGGGCGGATCCCCAGGCTCGCCCACAGCGCCGCCAGCGCGCACTCCAGCGCGTAGATCGCAGGCTGCTTCCACGCCGGCTCGTCAAGGTCGCCCGCCGCGCCGGGGCGGCCGAACATCACGTCCAGCAGGGAGGCGCCCCGCTCGGCGCGCAGCAGCGCGTCGCAGCGTTCCAGCACGGCGCGCACCACCGGCTCGCTCGCGTAGAGCGACTGTCCCATGCCCGGCCACTGGCTGGCCTGTCCCGTGAAGGCGAAGGCCACCGTCGGCTCCGTCTTCGCGCGCGTGGCCGGCGCGGCGTCCGCGTCCGGCTCGGCCAGAGCGCGCAGGCCCTCCCGCAGCGATGCCGCGTCGCGGAACACCACCCCGGCGCGGCAGGTGAAGTGGCTGCGCCCCGTTCCCGCCGTCCACGCCAGATCGGACAGCGGCGCATCGGCCGCGCCGGCTGCCCGCTCCAGGTCCGTGCCATGGTCGTCGAGCCAGCCCAGGTACCCGCGCGCCAGGTCGCGCAGCGCTTCGTCCGACTTTCCCGACAGCGGCAGGAAGCGGCTCGCCCGGGCGGCGAACTCGCCGGCGGCCGGCGGCACCTCGGCGATCCGCTCGGGCAGCGTCACGGCGATCGGCCGCGTGGGTCCCGCCGCCCAATGCGCGTCGTCGACGCCGGCGCGCGCGCCGGCGTCGGCCCGGTATCCCTGCAGCACCACGTGCGCGTTGGTGCCTGACCACCCGAAGCCGCTCACCCCCGCCAGCGGCGGATGCCCGTCGCGCACCGGCCACTCGGTCGCCTCCGCGGTGACCCGCAGCAGCAGCCGCTCCCAGTCCATCTGCGGGCTCGGGTTGCGGAAGTGCAGGTGCGGCGGGATCACCCCCTGCTGCATCGCCAGCACCACCTTCATGACGCCGGCGACGCCCGCCGCCGACTCCAGGTGGCCGATGTTGGTCTTCACCGAGCCGATCAGCAGCGGCCGGTCGGAGGGCCGCCCGCGGCCGAATACCGCGCCGGTGGCGTTCGCCTCGATCGGGTCGCCCACTTCGGTGCCGGTGCCGTGCGCCTCCACGTAGTCCACGTCCACGGGCTCGATGCCGGCGCGCTGCAGCGCCGCCTCGATCACCCGCTCCTGGGCAGGTCCGCTGGGCACGGTCAGGCCCGGGCTCGCGCCGTCCTGGTTCAGCGCCGTGGCGCGGACGCCCGCCCAGATCCGGTCGCCGCCCGCCTCCGCCTCCGCCAGCCGCTTCAGCACCACGATGCCGCAGCCCTCGCCGCGTACGTAGCCGTTGGCGGCCGCGTCGAACGTCTTGCAGCGGCCGTCCGGCGACAGCATGCCGGCGTTGGCGCGCAACTCCAGGAGCCGCCCCGACAGGATCGTGTGCACGCCGCCGGCCAGCGCCAGGTCCGACTCGCCGCGCTGCAGGCCTGACACCGCCTGGTGCAGCGCCACCAGCGACGAGGAGCAGGCGGTGTCGACCGCCATCGCCGGCCCCTCCAGCCCCAGCGCGAACGCGACCCGGCCGATGGCGGTATTGAAGGAGGTGCCGGTGACCGTGTAGAGGCTGGCGGCCGGGTCGGCAGTCTCGGTGACGCCCAGGATCAACCCGCGGTATTCGTTGTTGCTTATCCCGGCGTAGACGCCGGTGCGGCTGCCCTTCAACGTGTCCGGGTCTATCCCCGCGTCTTCGAGGGCGCGCCAGCTCGTCTCCAGCATCAGGCGCTGCTGCGGGTCCAGCAGTTGCGCCTCGACCGGGGAGATACGGAAGAACCCGGCGTCGAACTGGTCGATCTCGTCGATATAGGCCCCGAACCGGCAGGCCTCGCCCTGGACGGTGGGGTCGGGGGACAGGTAGCCCCCACGCCCGACACCGGAACCCGGCACGCCCCCGATGACTTCGCTCTCGCCCGATTCCAGTTGGCGCCAGAACGCCGGGAGGCCGGTCGCGCCGGGGAACCGGCACGCCATCCCCACAACTGCTATAGGCTCTCCGCCTCCCGCCTCGGGGGGTGCTGCCTCGGAGCGACTGGCCTTCCCCGCGGATGCCATGGCCTTCCTCTTCCTGAATCATGCCCGGTCATGGACTGACAGGGTCATTATAAAGAGGAGCGGCACACGGCGAGTTGTCTCAAGGCGCCTCCCCGGCGAGTCTCAATACTGACGACGTCGACTGACGACGTCCTGCGAAGATGCCTACTCGATAGCCATCGACGCCATCAGTCCCCTGAGGTCCGTCTCGTCGTCAAGATGCCAGAGGCGTTTCAGCGCCGCCTGCTGGCGGGACTCGTCGAGCAGGCCGCCCGTGAGCCGGCGGAACTTGTCCTCGATGTCGCCGTCGCTCATGGGCTTTTTGAAGTGTCCGGTGTAGTAGGGGACGCTCGCCGTGTGCTCCCGTCCGTCGGTCGTTCGCACTGTCAGGATGTTGAGGATGGCCTCCGGCCATGCGGCGTCGCACTCCGGGTCCTGCACGACCTCGATGCGCTGCATCAGGTCGAGCAACGCGGCATCGTGCAGGACGTCCACTTCGAAGTGCGCGGGCTCCAGCGTGCCGAACCGGAGGGCGCATGCAACGACGAAGGGGATGCTGTGGTCGGCGGTCTCCCGCGTTTCGGGGCGCCAGCGGGTGGGGTCGCCCGCCATGATCCGCTTGCCGCTCTCGAATGTCCGTATGTGGACGTGGACTATGTCGTCTCTTCCGGCGGTCCCGAGCGTCTCCCGCGCCTCGATCGCGCCCTCGATCGCTGTCTGGGAGACGAAGCCCGCAGGGAACCGCTTGAAGCGCGACTCCATGAGCCGGAACGCGCGGTCGTTGCCGTCTTCCCGCGCCAGCGGAGCAAGCTCGACAGGGCCACCCGTCACCCCTGCGAAGAACCCATGCGAGCCGGTGAACACCTCCGGCGGACCCGTCATGCCGCGCTGGGCGAGCATGGCCGCAAACACGCCGTTCCTTCCGGCGTTCGGGACCGCCGCCGCTTTCCAGTGGGAGATGGTCCCCCGCCGCGCCTCGCCCAGTGTCATGCTGCTCACCACGGATATGCGCAGCGCCTCCGCGAGTTGCTCCCCGGCAAGCCCCATCGCTTTGCCTGCCCCGAGCGGCGCGGAGACGGCTGCGTAGGCAGCCTGGTCCCAGGCGCCGCCCGAAGCGAGTTGGAAGCTGTCTGCCCAGGCGGCCTGCACCTCGTACGCGAGCGCGACAGCCGCGATCGCGTCCCGGCCCGATGCGCCATGCGCCTCTGCGGCAGCCAGCACTGCCGAAATGTTGTCGGAGGGGTGAGCGATGTCTTCGCCGTTGTAAGAGTCGTTGAAATCGAGGTAGCGCACCATGGTGCCATTCACGAATGCGGCCAGGTCCGGCGTGGTCGTTTCAGCGGTCCCCAGCAGCGTGGCCGGGGAGGAGCCGTGCGCCTCGCGGGCCAGGTCTCGGGCCGCGCGTACCGGCTCGGCTTCGCTGGCGGCCAGTCCACAGCCCATGGAATCGACCACAAGTCGCTTGACCTGGTGCACGACCTCGTCGGGCAGGTCCCGGTACTCGAAACTGTCCGCGTAGTGCGTGAGACGCTCAACGATGGGGTCGGTCATGCTCCGGTACCTCCTCCGGGACTAACGGCCAGCGGAGTGTAGCCTCTACAGGGAGCGGCTTCCACCCAACGCGGCGCGCCCGACGGTCAAAGGCCTACACTCGCCGGACGCGTTCGTAGTACAGTCTCCTTCCGGCCAGTTCTTCGACGGAGGATCCATGTACTCGTTCTGGGCATTGCATCGTACGTTGACGGTCGCTCTGCTGGCGATAAGCCTTCTCCTGCTGGCGGCCGCATGTGAGTCGGAACCCACTCCTACCCCAGAGCCTGAGCTCACAGTGGACGAGTTGCTCGCAGACGCGGCGGAGGACCTGGCCGCGCTCACCTCGGCGGGGTTCCTGATGATCGACGAGATGGAGTCCGGGGCGAAGTTCTTCGGTATGACGCTGCAGACCGTGGAAGGGGTGGTGAAGACGCCCGCCAGCTTCCGGATGTTCGTTGACCTCGTGGCCCCGGGGCTGGGGTTCGCCGAGATCGAGATGGTGGCTGTTGGGGAAGAGGCATTCATGAAGTTCTCCGCGGACGCTCCGTGGGTGCCCCTGCCCCTGGAGCAGGTGCCCTTCAACTTCGGAGGGATCGGGGTGACGTTGAGCGAGTTGCTGGGTGTCGTTGAGGACCCGGTCATCACGGGCCGGGAGTCGCTGGAGGGCGCTCAGGTGGTCCGAGTGGATGGAGACATCGTCTCCGACGACCTGTCGGCCCTCATCACTTCCGTGGACCCCGGGCACCCGATCCTGTTGACCCTGTGGATAGACGAGGCCGACCACACGCTGCAACAGCTGAGGCTTGATGGGCAGCTCTACAACGACGACGCGCCTGAGACGACGCGCCTGATCATCATCAGCGACGTCAACGCTTCCGTAGACATCGCGCTTCCGGACGCATCCGGGTCGTGAACGCTGCCGGGTCTGGCATCAGGTCCCTGGGTTCTTCCCAGTCCGTTGTCCTGGGGATCATCTGCCTGGGGGTCTTCTCCACCGCCCTTGACCAGACTGTAGTGGTCGCTGCGCTGCCCAGCGTGATGGTCGACCTCGAGATCCCCCTCACCGACCTCGACAGAGCGTCCTGGATCGTAACCGCCTACCTGGTCAGCTACACCGTCGCCATGCCCTTGGCCGGGCGCCTCTCCGACGTATACGGCCGCGTGAGGATGTTTCAGGCCGCCCTGGTGCTCTTTGCCATCGGCTCCGCTCTGGTCGCCATCGCCCCCAACTTCGAATGGGTC
>JAPOQV010000255.1 GCA_026710565.1 Spirochaetaceae bacterium
CCCGGGCGACAGCTGGGCGCGCGCCCTGGAAGGAACTCACGAAGACCAGTGTAGCCAAGTACCGTGGCCAACCGTCTCCGATCGTGCATGCCGCAGCGGCCATAAACGCCGGCGGCGCCGCGGCGGCGGGTGCCGATCAGGTCAATGATGGGGCCACGTCCCGGTGTGAATCGAGGCAATCCAGCTAGTGCTGCGCCACGATGGTCGTTGCGGCTGCTGGCGCGCCGGGTCGTCGAGCTGGAGATCGTCGAGTCGGTCAGCCACGAGACCCTCCGGCGTACGCGACCTGTTGGAGGGCCGCTACGCCGACTGCCCGACAGTCACCCTGGTGTGCGACAACCTCAACACACACACGCCCGGCGCCTTCTACGAGGTGTTCGAGCCAGCCCGGGCTCGGGAACTGGTTCGTCGCCTCGAATTCTGCTACACGCCGAAGCACGGGAGCTGGCTGAACATCGCCGAGAACGAACTGAGCTCGATGACGCGCCAATGCCTGCACGGCCGCCGCATCGGCGACCTCGAGACGCTGCACGGCGAAGTGTCGGCGTGGTCCACCGACGTCAATGGCACGCAACGCGGTGTCGACTGGCAGATGAAGGTCGACGATGCGCGCTGTAAACTCAAGTCCGTCTATCCGAAGATTATGACGTGACGGACCACTAGCTTCGCGCGCCACAACCGGCAGTGCCACGTAAAACCTGCTTGGTCAGTTGGTTGCAGGACACGTGAGTTCCCGATACCCCACGTCCATACCCTATCGGACGCCGAGCCGGTCTAGCTCATCGATGAACGCTTGCCTGCACTCAGTCAGCGACAATCGTCTCTCCGCGCAGACTCCACTTGTGCTCCGTTCGAACGGCAACAGCCGATCAGCGCAGCGGTCAAATGAACCGGTCGTCACCCGGCAGGATGCCCACTCGGGATGAGCGAATAACTGCCGGCACTCGTCCTCCGAGAACATCAACTCTTCGCAACGGGCCTGGTCCGCCACGACATCCAGATTCGTGCTCACGCCCGTCCAGACGAACAACACGATACCCGCCACCAGTACGACGGATGCAAGCGCCGCAACCCAGAGCCAGACTGTCTTGAATATCCGTGCAGCTTCACCCATCCACCTACTCCCTATCCGCTCGGGCGAACCTTATCATGACACGCGGTTCCCGGAGCCGGCGACGTTCAGCTTGCCCGCTACGTGAGGACGGACTTGCCGTCGCGCGGGGCCGAACCTGGCCACGTGCACGGGCATTGCTGCGCCGTGACGAAGGCGCACCACTAGCAGCGCGTCGCCGTGATTTCGTCGCGCAGGTCGTCGTCGTGATCACCGACCGAGGCGGATGCGGTGTCGAGTGCAGATCGGGGGTCGGGGAACCGGCCTGCGCCGCCCACCTGTCACGCAGGAGGCGTGATCCTTGAGCCCCTGCACAGCGATGACCGCACAGTGGAGACGACGACAGGATGGCGATTGGCCGCGCTTTGGTCGGTGCCATCATTGGCATGATCGCGTTCGTTGCTGTACTGTGTTGGCGGTGGCGGCAGCCGGGCCATGGCCGCGGGATACAAGCAGTCGCGCCTATCTAGCGGGCTCGATCCTGCGGGGCCACGCACTCACCATAAACGGGGTCTTCCATCCTGCACCCACTGGTCTAGCGCCATGGCTGTGCATTCTGAAAACAGCATATCGAGCACCGCCTCGATTTTGCTTGTACCATAGGAACCGTCCGCTATGGCTTCAGGCGTCTGCTTCAAAAACTCCTTGACGTAGAATTCCTTATGCTCCAACTTCCCATGATAGACACTTAGCGTTTTTTTGTAGTTGGTCCACCGCACCTCCGCCGTCTGATGCTCGCCCACACCAAGATCTAGATAGCATTCGATTGCGGCTGCCCGACGGTTGATGTTTGACTCCCGACTACCCTCCGGGCCTTGAGTCGGAAATGCCTGGAAAGCCTCTATCTCGGGCAGCATGACCCGGCGCATGTTCGGCGGCAGAGTGAGTGCCGATAGCCGCTGATGCGCGTCAAGCCCCTCGGCATCGTTGTCGAATAAGAATACGATCTGATTCTGCACGTCAATTTTCACAAGCCCGTCCGCAAACTTTACTAGATTACCTGCACCCGAAAACGGGTGCCCCTTGCTCACGTCAATAAAGCGGAAGAAGTCTTCAATTCCAGGCCGCAATAGGGCCAGCGCATGCTTCAAAATGCGTACATCCGAACTGCCTTCTGTCGCAATTAAAAATGTCTCTGCACGCCTTGCGCCGGAAACAAACTCCCCCTCGGTTGCCCAGCCGGCGTGGACCAGCGGCCCGTAATGCCAAACGACACTAGCGTTTTCATTTCCGTTTCCCTCAGCAAGGAGCCGCATGACCGAATATGGGTGTAGGACATTAACCAACTCGCCAAAATAGCTTCGCTCCGAATAGGCCTGAATACTGTGTGGCTCGAAGTTTGGGATGCGGCTCGCCACTGCTTGGTCAGCGAAGCGACCAGCGATCGTTTTCTTGCTCTCTACATCAACGCCAGACACGAATGTGTCATCGAGACTGGCAAGTGGATGCTCGGTAGCGAACCGACTGAATTCTATAAAACTCATCAGATCCGGGAGAGGCCCCGAATCTTCATCCAAGAACGCCTGTCTCTCCTCCCGCCAGATGTCCGCAATGTCTTCGTACTCGCGTCTGACTCGATCGAGGTTGAATCCGAGCAATTCCAGCCGGGGAACTACATCCTTCAGCGGCCGCTCGAATGCCATCGCCACTGATGTGTGGTCGTCGTCCTCGCGTTCGTGGTAGTCGTAGTCGAGTTGGTCGTTTGTGAGCGCTCGTCGAGCCTGTTCCTGAAAAAGCGATCCGTGATCAGTTCCGCGATGATTCCTAGCGTAGGTGACAGCTAGTCCCCCTATGTCCAACGTGATTTCAGTACCCAACAGTGTCCCCAAAAGGTTTTATCAACTTTGCCGGACGCGGGCCGGGTCGCCGGCCACGATTCGAAACTTGGGCGGCTCTCACGAAGCACCCGTGGCGCCGACGACCGTGCCAGCGATGACAGCGTCGTGGGCAATGGCGGCACCCAGTCCTGCGGCTGCCGCGCTGGCGGCGCGGCGCTGGCCGTCGGCGCGCAGCTCGGGGTCGACGCTGACCCAGGACGTCCACGGTTTTCGGTTTCTGAGAGGGTGACGGGAAGAGAGCTGGTTCATTCGATCAACATGCCCCAAAGCAGCCAGGCCACCAGCGCCACGATCATCCATCCCTTCAGGCTCCGGACCTCAGCGGCCAGCTGGACGTAGTCCGCGCGTTCCGGCTCGCCGCGGCCGTCGGCGTACATCACCCCCCAGTTACGCTGCGCGTCGGGGTGCCCCTGCTTGGCCGCGAGGCGATACCACCGGATCGCCTCAGCATCGTCCTGCGGAACGCCCCGGCCGACCTCGTACATCTGCCCGAGGGCGAGCTGCGCCATGTCGTTACCCTGCTTCGCGGCATGCCGGAGCTTCCGCTCCGCCCTGGCATCGTCCTTCGAGACGCCCCGGCCGTCGGCGTACATGTTGCCGAGGTAAAACAGGGCCAAGCTCCGAACGTGTTGGTCGAAACTCTCGGCCGCAAGCCAGAGGCACTGCACGGCCTCAGCGTCATCGTGCGGAACGCCGCGGCCCTCCACGTACATCTCCGCGAGACAAATCCGCGCGTAGTCTTCACCCTGCTCCGCCGCGAGCCGGTACCACCGCGCCGCCGCGGCCTCATCTTTTGGAACGCCCCAACCGTGCGCATACACGTGCCCAAGATTGAGCTGTGCATCGCGATTTCCCTGCTCGGCCGCGCGCCGGTACCGCCTCACCGCCTCAGCATCGTCCTTCGGAACGCCGTGGCCCCTCGCGTACATTTCCCCGAGGTAGAGCTGCGCGGTGGTGTTCCCCTGGTCGGCCGCGCGCCGGTACCACCTCACCGCCTCAACGTCGTCCCGGATCGAACCAGCACGGAGGTTCAGGGTGTCGGGGAGATACCGCCGCCCTCGCCTCTCTCGGGCCATTTGGCGCTACCGCTCGCCGGCCGCGAACCGCGCGGCCCGCAACCTGGCCGCGCGCTGCAGCACGGCTGTGTCCTCGGCCGACCTGCAGGGCCGCCTCGCATCC
>JAPOQV010000256.1 GCA_026710565.1 Spirochaetaceae bacterium
CGCCATCCAGCGGGCTGAAGACTCGCACCTTGTCGCCGTCTACAGCCGCGACCAGTCGCGCGCCCAGGCCTTCGCCGAGAAGCAAGGAGCCTCCGCCGCTTACAGCGACCTCAGCGACTTACTTTCGGATTCCCGCGTCGAAGCCGTTTTCGTCGCCTCTCCCACCCACCTGCACGCCCCCCAGGTCATACGCGCCGCTGCAGCGGGCAAGCACGTTCTCTGCGAAAAACCCATGGCTACCACTGTCCCCGACGCCTGCGCCATGGTCGACGCCTGCCGCGACCACGGCGTCACCCTCGGCCTCGGATTCGAGCTCCGCTTCCATCCCGCCCATCTGTGGGCACGCAAGCTGCTGGACGACGGCTCAATTGGTCGCATCCGCCTGGCTCACGGGCAGTGGGGTCGAGGCAACCGTGGTGAGCCGGAACACCTACCCCGTTCCGGCCTTCGCGAGTGGTGGGAGACCCCGGAACTCATCGGCGACGCCTCCGTCCTCGTTGGCCTCGGTGTCCACGTCTTCGACCTAACCCGTTTCCTCCTCCGCGATGAGGTCGTCGAAGTCGTTGCCATGACCGACGGCCAGACCGACCGGCAGCCCCTCGAGCACATCGCTACCATCTCGCTCCGGATGAGCAGCGGCACGATAATGCAGGTGATGTGCGGTCGCATGCTCCCGGACACCCAGAACGATCTGGCCATCTACGGTTCAGATGGCCGCTTCGCCACCAGGGAGACCATTTGGGAAGCCCGCCTCGGTCAGGCCGAAGTCGTCAGCGATGCTCTGAATAAGGCGGAGTCCTACGAGTACGACTACCTGGCCAACTTCGTGGACGAGTTGGAAGATTTCCGCGATGCCCTGGAAAGCGGACGAGCACCTCGGGCCACCGGAGAAGATGGCGTGGCCGCCGCGCGCATCCCCGCCGCCGCCATAGAATCCGCCAAGACCGGTCGAGCCGTCAGGATCTCCACACCCCATTGCCACTAGCCCACGCCACTTGCCGTAGCCACACACCGTAAAGGAAGGCTTACCATGACCAGCTCCTCCACCGAGTCCCAGGGCGCCATTCGCGGAGTCCGCGTCGTCGAATTCGGACAGTACATCCCTGGCCCGCTGCTGGCAATGCTCCTTGCCGAGCAGGGAGCCGACGTGATCAAGGTCGAGCGTCCCGGCGGCGATCCTGCGCGCACCGAGCCCGCCTTCGCAACCTGGAACCGCAGTAAGCGCTCCGTCGAGCTTGACCTCAAGTCCCCGGAGGGCCTCAGTCAAGCCCGGGAACTCCTGTCCTGGGCCGACGTCGCCATCGAGAACTTCCGCCCCGGCGTCGCCGACCGCCTTGGCATCGGCTGTGGGGCAACGAGCAGCAACTCCGGGCTCGTCTCCTGCTCCCTCCCCGGCTTCGGTGAAGATAGCCCCCACCGTAACGACCGCGGCTGGGAGACCATCGTCGGCGCTGCCACCGGCGCCCACCAGGGCGTCCCCGGCATGGACGAGCTTCTGTTCTTGCCCTTGCCTGCCGCCAGCAGCTTCGCCGCCATCATCGGATCGGTCTCCGTCGCCATGGCCCTCATCGCTCGCCAACGCACCGGACGGGGCCAGCGCATAGAAGTGCCTCTCCATAGCGCCATGTTCGCCGCCATGGGGCGCCACCTTTCCAATTTCCATGACATCAACCCTCCCGACCTCTTCACGCTACCCCGCAACGTGATGTCCCACCAGTACCAGTGCGCCGATGGTCGCTACGTCCAGAACCACGGCATGTACCAGCGCTTCGCCAGCCAGTTCCTCCAGGCCGCTGGACGTCCCGAGTGGATCGAAGACCTCGAGGACCTCTACGGCGCTGACGTCAGCCCCGATACCATCGAACTCTGGCGAGAGCGCGTCCAGAATCTGTTCAAGGAAAAGACCGCCAAGGAATGGGAGGACGCCATTGCCGAAACTGGCGGAGCCTGCACCGTCTGCAAGACCGTCGACGAATGGCTCGTCCACGATCACGCCATCGCTGGCGGAATGGTCGTCGAGGTCGACGACGCCGAGC
>JAPOQV010000257.1 GCA_026710565.1 Spirochaetaceae bacterium
ATACATGGACTTTCCGCGGTCGCAAATCGACGTCCTCATTTCCCGCGGAATCGAGCGCGACGATCAGCTCTACGTGCCCCACAAGTACGATGATCCCGGGCGGGTCACCTACGAGCCGGGCGAGTGGATGTGGTACCCGATCCGCAAGGAGGACGGCACCGCCCTACAGCGGGACGGCTGGTTCGAGTTCATGCCCATGTACCCATCCGACATCGCCCATCTGTGGTGTATGTCGATGGCCCGTTCCGATTCGCGGCGATTCGAGCGGACCCGCAAGCGGTCGGGCGATCCGTTCGCCGTCAACTCGTGGCACCACACCAAGGATCAGGGCGGGCACGACTGGGGCTGGATGGCCTATCTGCGCGGCGAGTTCCCCGAGTATCCAGAGCGGATCCTCGAACACAATCTGGCCCAGGTGCGGGCGCGCCTCGACTTCATGGCGCGGGACGAGCAGGATCCGGCCACCTACGGCGACGCCTATTTCCAGCAGCGAAATCCCGTTACTTGTGAAGGCCTAGTGCAGCTCACCATGGGCACCCCCCTCCCCCACTACAACGGGGGCCTGCTGGTCACGAGACTGCGCCACTTCGACGCCCAGCACCATCGTCCGGGGCTTCCGCCCGACGTGGCCGCGCTGGTCTCGGGGCTGAGCGACGACCGGACCGAACTGACCGTGGTGAACCTGAGCCCGACGGAGCACCGGGAGGTGCTGGTCCAAGCGGGGGGCATGGGAGAACACGAGTTCACCGAGGTCGAGGCTGACGGGGCGTCCCAGCGCGTTCCAGTGAGCGGCAAGACGTTTGCGCTGGCTCTGCCGCCGCGCACACAGACCCAACTCGTGCTGGGCATGAAGCGCTTCGTCCACGAGCCGAGTCTGGCCCCGCCGTGGTGAAGGTTGGAACACTACAGTTCAGCCATCCAATCCTCATACGCCCACCGTACCGCTTCCCGATCGACGGACGGTACAGGAGCCGCGCCCGGTAGCGATAGGTCCGGCCGATCTCTGGGGCGCGGATGACGTACTGCCAGTCCCAAGCCGGGCTGTGCGGGTCCGCTGGAAGGGCATCGTACACAGGAGAAAACGCATGATCCAGAACTGGCAGCGCGACGAAGGCCCCTGCATCGCCCTAGGTTCTAAGGGGACCTTTGACGACATGCACCTCTTCGCTCCCTGCGTCGCCTACGAGGATGGGGTGTACTCGATGTGGTACAGCGGATCGCGCCACAATGTCAGCGACCGCGTGGACAATCGCGCCTTCACCCTCGGCTTGGCTACTTCCACCGACGGCGTCCGCTTTACCAAAGATCCTCGCTCGCCAGTGTGCCGCTTCACGGGCACGCGCTCGATTTTAACCCCGACGCTCCTCCGCCACCCCGACGGCTCGGTGTGCAGGGAGCAAGGCCGCCTGCGGCTGTGGTTTTCCTCCTGCGACTTCCCCTCCGGCGATCGGCTGCACACCCTGCACGCAACCACCAGCGACGACGGCATCGAGTGGGATGCGCCATCGGTTCCACAACTCGAACACGCGTACGCACCGACCCTTATCAAAGAAGCCGACCACTACAAACTCTGGTACACCGACGTCCGAGCGCTGCCTTGGAGCATACGTTATGCTCAAAGCGTTGACGGGTACAACTGGCAGGTCGCGGCCGACCCGGTCCTGACGCTCGACCAATCCTGGGAACACGACCGCCTCGTCTATCCCACGGTTGTCGCCATCGGCGGCCAGTACTGGATGTGGTACGGCAGCTACAGCCAGCACGGCAGTGAGGAAATGAAAACCGCTATTGGCTGCGCCTACAGCGAAGACGGCTTGCGTTGGCAAAAGGACCCCGACAACCCTGTTTTCGCTCCCGATCCGTCTCGTGCCTGGGAATCCCACTACACTACCAGCCAATCGATACTGCGCCTCGACGACGGCTCCCTCCGCATCTGGTACGCCTCGCGCCCGGCACCCCCTTTCGTCCACAAGTATTACGCCATCGGCACTGCGCGATGGCCCGCTTAATGGACGCCGAGAAGGTTGGGACGCTCTCTGGCGACCCGTCTAAAGCAGCCTCACCTCCCCCGTATGAACGGAAGAATAGATGAGTCGCTTTGTTCTTCTCATCGCTTTTGTTGCGTGTGCTCATACGCCAGTCAATGTGACTGATTGCCCCCCAGAGAACGCCGCCGCCTTGGCCGCCCGTGAAGCAGCAAGCGCCTATCAAAATCTCAAGGAAGCCGGAGTCGTTGCCGATACCCTTGCCGATTCCATTGCTA
>JAPOQV010000258.1 GCA_026710565.1 Spirochaetaceae bacterium
CTCTCCCTCGCCAAGCCGTTCGCGTTTCACGACGGCAGGCTCGGTGATCCTCCCGGCACCCAGAGCAGCGGCCCGCTGGGCGGCATGAATCTCGTCCTGGGGCTCGGCGGCGATACGTTCTGAGGAGCGTCCCCGTCGGCGCGCGGGAGGGCGTCGCCACGGTGGCCGGAACGGTCGGATGATCATGCACGTACGGCGGGGACGGCTGCGTGCCCCCGCCGCTGCCTTGCTGGCCGCTGCCGTGCTGGCGCTGCCGGCGCCCGCGACCGCCCAGGAGCTGATCACCCGTATGGGCGTCGTCGATCTCGACCGGGTCGTGCGCGCCTTCTACCTCGAGTCCGAGGCGTTCCGGACCTACCAGGCACGACGTGCGGATGTCATCGCCGAACGCGAGCGGATCGAAGAGGACCTGCACCGCCTGGAACTGCGGCTCGTCGACGCGCGGCAGGGCGGGGACCGCAGCCTGGCGCTGCGCCTCGAACAGCAGGTCTTCGACACGACCGAGCACCTGTCGCAGTACGTGCGCGTCATGAACGATCAACTGCAGCGCATGTACGGCGAGCTGCAGACATCGGACCTTTTCATCGGCGAGCTGGCGGCGGCGCTCCGATACGTGGCGGAGGCGCTTGGCTACACGGTGATTCTCGACACCGACGACGTGCTGCACTGGGACACCGACGTCGACCTGACCGACGACGTCATCTCCGAGCTTGCCCGGCGAGCGGCGCGCCGCTAGCGCCACGGGCCGGCTCCTGGGAGTCGACCTGGGTACGCGGCGCATCGGTCTGGCCATGACGGATCCCGCCGGGATCATCGCCTCGCCGCTGATGACCCTGCAGTTCACGACCGAGGCGGCGCTGCTCGACGAGCTCCGCAGCACCTGCCGCGAACGCGGCGTTCGGCTGATCGTGATCGGACATCCGGTCCGCACCGACGGCACGCCGACTCCGCTCGGCGTGCGCGCCGAGCGGCTTGCCGCAAGGCTGACCGACGGGGGTGTCCAGGCCTGCACGTGGGACGAGCAGTTCACCAGCCGCGCCGCGGTCACCGCGATCGGACGCCACCGTCCCAGGCGGCGCCGCGGCGACCGCGGCCGGATCGACCGCATGGCGGCGGCGCTCATGCTGCAGGACTACCTCGAGCACGGGTACGCTTGAGCGGATGGGCGGACCAACCCCCATGATGGGGCAGTACCTGCGCCTGAAGGCGTCTCAGCCGGGTGCGATCCTCTTCTTTCGGCTCGGGGACTTCTACGAGATGTTCGCCGAGGACGCGGAGCAGGCCGCGCCGATCCTGGACATCGCCCTCACCAGACGCAACGGCGTGCCGATGTGCGGCGTACCCCATCACGCCGCGCAGACGTACCTGACGAAGCTGTTGCGGGCCGGCCGCAAGGTGGCGATCTGCGAGCAGGTCGGGGTGCCCGAGGGCGGATTGACCGAACGGCGCGTCGTCGAGGTGGTCACGCCCGGTACGATCGTGGACGAACGACTGCTCGACCATGCCAGCAACAACTACCTCGCGGCGGTGGCCGACGCAGGCACCGCCCTCGGGCTGGCGTGGGCCGACCTGTCGACCGGGGAGCTGCGAGCCACGCGCCTGCCGGCCGAACGGACGGAGTTGTGGCTGCGCGACCATATGCAGCGGCTGGCGCCGCGCGAGCTGATCGTCCAGGAGAGCCTGCTGGACGCCGGGTCGCCGGCGGAGCGGGTGTTGGCCGAACGCCCGGACCTGGTGCTCGACCGTTACCCGGACTGGCACTTCGAGCCCGATGCCAATCACGAGATCCTGTGCCGACAGTTCGGGGTGGTCGACCTGCGCTCGTTCGGGCTGCAGCGCACGGACGCGGAAGTGCGTGCGGCCGGCGCTCTGGTAGGATTCATCCGCCAGCATGCCCTGCACGACACCCCGCACCTCCACGACCTGGTCGTGGAGGCGGTCGACGCCAATCTCCGCATCGACGAGCCCACGCAACGCAACCTGGAGCTGACCGCCAACCTCCTCGACGGCGGTCGCGAGCACACCCTGCTCGCCACGCTGGATCGCACGCGCACGTCGGTCGGCGCGCGGCTGCTGCGCCGGTCGGTCCTCGCACCGCTGCGAGAGCGGGACTCGATCGAGCGCCGCCTCGACGACGTCGAGGGGCTGTTCCGCAACCAGGCGCTGCTTTCCCGCGTGCGCGCGGAGCTGGACCGTTTTCGGGATCTCGAGCGGCTGACGGCGCGCAGCTCGCTGGGCCGCTCCGACGCGCGCGAGCTGCTGGCGATCCGCACCTGCCTGCAGTGCGCGCTCACCGTCGCCGAGGTGCTGGCGGACACCGTCCCCCGGCTGGCCGCGGCGCTCCGCGATCGCGACGGCAACCTCGCTGCGCTGCTCGAAGCGCTGCGGGACGCCCTGTGCGATGCCTCCGACGGCCCGGCTTTCAGGGCCGGGCACTCCGCGGACCTGGACCGCCTGCAGGCCGCCGCGGCGGCGGCCGAACGGGAACTCTCACGCTACGCCGACGAGGTGCGGACGGAAACCGGCATCGCGTCCGTGCGCCTGAAGCACAACCGCGTGCTCGGCTATTTCTTTGACATCACCAAGCCGAACCTCGACCGTGTGCCCGGCCACTTCATCCGCAGGCAGAGCCTTGCCAACTCGGAACGATTCACGACCGAACGGCTCATGGACCTCGACGCCTGCATCGGACGAGCGCTGGCTGACCGGGAAGAGTTGGAGCGGGCCGGGCTCATCGCCCTGCGGCAACAGGTCGCCAGCCACTCGGCCGCTCTGCTGAGACTGGCCGCCGCGGTCGCGGAAGTCGATCTGGTGCAGTCACTGGCCACCGCCGCCACTGAGCTCGGTTACACCCGTCCGACCTTCGTCGAAGAGGACATCCTGGAGATCCGCGGCGGCCGCCACCCGGTGGTGGAGGCCGCGATGCCAAGCGGGGCCTTCATCCCGAACGGGATCGACCTGGGAACGACCGAGCGGGTGGTGCTGCTGACCGGACCCAACATGGCCGGCAAGTCCACCTATCTGCGGCAGACGGCCCTGATCGCGATCATGGGACACGTCGGCTCGTTCGTGCCCGCCGAGCAGGCCCGCCTCGGCGTCGTCGACGCCGTCTACTGCCGCGTGGGGGCAAGCGACAACATCTCACGCGGAGAGTCGACGTTCCTGGTGGAGATGGCCGAAACGGCGCGCATCCTGCGCCTGGCGCGCCCGACCAGCGTGGTGATCATGGATGAAATCGGCAGGGGAACAGGCAGCGACGACGGGCTGGCGATCGCCCGAGCGGTCCTGGAGCATCTGTTGCAGGTCGTGCACGCCAAGGCGCTGTTCGCCACTCACTTCCGGGAACTGACGGCTCTGCAGCATCCCCAGCTCGTGAACCGGTCGATGGCCGTCATGGAGGGCGACGGCGACGTCGTCTTCCTGAAGACGGTGGTCGACGGGCCTGCCGACCGCTCGCACGGAATCCACGTCGCGCGCATGGCCGGCATACCGGGCAGCGTCAGCGACCTGGCGGCGCGGTATCTCGAGGACGCGCTCGCCGTGGATCGCGCGCCGCCGGCAGGACCCCGGGCGGCGATCGAGGTACCTCCGCAGCCGCACCTGTTCGACCCCCGCCAACCCGACGGCAGCCAGCCGGGGCGCGGCGCCGCCGTCATCGACGAGCTGCTCCGGCTGGACCTGGGAATCCTGCGCCCGATCGACGCGCTCAACCTTCTGCACGAATGGCAGCAGCGCGTCCGGTGAGCCGCGCACATGCGGCGCTCCGGACGCTCGTGGCGCACGCGCTCATGGAACGGTGTCTGGCCTGCGGCGTCACGCTGGCGTGCGGTGGCGACTGCCGCGGTCCCGTGTGCTCCTCCTGCCGGTCCCGGCTGGAGCTGATCACGGGACGCCGGTGCCCTACCTGCAGCCGCCAACTCCTGTCTGAGAAGGACCGGTGCACGCGGTGCCGCAACCGGGACTACGCGTTCGCAGGCAACACGTCGCTGCTCGCCTATGCCGGCGCGGCCCGGCGCCTGCTGTATCACTACAAGTTCAAGGCGCGAACGCGGCTGGCCGACCTGTTCGCCGAAGCGCTGGACGCTGCCGGGCTCGTGGACGGGGACAGCTTCGTCATCCCGGTTCCGGCCCGGCCGCGCAGCCTGCTGCAACGCACGTCGACGGGATTCGACCAGACCGGACTGATCGCGCGCAGTCTGCGCCGCCGCACGGGTTGCACCGTCCACAACGCCCTCCGTCGCAGCCCCGGGCCGCCCCAGAAGCGGCTCGACTACGATGCCCGATCGCGTAACGTCGCCGGCCGCATCCGTGCCGCCACCTCCAGGCCGCTGCCCGAGCGGGTCACGTTGCTGGACGACGTGTTCACGACGGGAGCGACCGCGCACGAGTGCGCACGGGTGCTGGCGCGCTGCGGGGTGCGGGAAACCCGCGTGGTGACCGTCGCGCTGGGGTGAGTCGGCCGCGCCGGCACCCACGGCCTTGACCGGCTCGGCCGATCCGCTCTACCTTCATGCTGCGCCGGTGAGTCGCGAGCAGCGGCAATCCGGCAGGGTTGTATCGGTGGGGAGTCGATGGGTTCGACTCCTTTTTTGTGCCTGAGGCGGTGGCATGGGTCGCGGGACCCATGGCCCGGCCTCGGAGTCCGGGTTGTCCGGGAGGTGAAGTGACAGGCGACGGTCAGTACGGCGCCGGGAACGGTGGCGACGCGGCAGCGGCCGCCCCGCCATCCGTTGCGGGATCTGCGACGCGGCAGAACGACGGCGTGCAAGTGAGCGGATTCGCCGAGCAGGTACGCGCGGAAGTGGAGCCGGCGGTGCATTCGTACGGGTTTCACCTGGTGGAGCTGGATGCCGCACGACTCGCGCGGCGCAGCCTGATCCGGCTGGTGGTGTACCGGGCCGGCGCGATGACGGTGGGCGACTGCGCAGAGCTGGCACGGGCCGTACGCTATCGGCTGGCACTGGTCCCCGGCGCCGAAGATGCCCGGTTGGAGGTGAGCACGCCCGGGACGGACCGGCAGATCAAGGCGCCGCACGAGTACGCGATCTTCCGGGGGCGGACGGCGGCGGTGCTCGTCGATGACGACTGGATGCGGGGCGTCATCCAATCGGCCGAAGACGGTATAGTAACGCTTCACACCGGCACGGAAGAGCTGAAGGTCGAGATGGGAAGGATCAGGAAGGGACGGTTGAGCGAAGACATGATTGACCGCAAGGACGACGGGGACGGAACCGATGTCCAGTGAGATGGCGTTGGCGATTCGCCAGCTTGTGCAGGCCCGCGGCATCTCCGAGGACCTGATCGTCAAGACGGTCGAAGACGTGTTGCTCGCCGCCTACAAGCGCCGGTTCGGTACGGCCGACAACGCGGTCATCCGCTTCAACGACGACGCGACCGATGTGACCATCTACGCACAGAAGCGCATCGTGGCGGTAGTTGACGATCCGGTCACGGAGATCGGACTTGACGACGCCCTGGGGTACGACGAACAGGCGGAGATCGGCGACGAGCTGCTGATCGAGATCAATCCGCGCGACTTCGACCGCGTCTCCATCCAGAGCGCCAAGCAGCGCGCTCGACAGACGCTGCGCGAGATCCAGAAGGACACGCTGTACTCGGAGTATGAAGACAAGGTCGGTGAGATGATCATCGGCTACCACCAGCGCGAGCGGAACGGCGCCATCTTCGTCGATCTGGGCAAGACGGAAGGCGTCATGCCGCGCAAGTACCAGAGCCCGCGGGAAGTGTACCGGCCGAATGACCGCATCCGCGCTCTCATCTACGAAGTGGAGAAGACCCCCACCGGCCTGCAGATCGTCCTGTCGCGCACGCACACGCAGTTCGTGCGCAAGATCTTCGAGCTCGAGGTGCCGGAGATCTACGATGGCACGATCGAGATCTACAAGATGGTCAGGGAGCCCGGCTACCGGACCAAGATGGCCGTGTACTCCACCCGCGATGACGTGGATCCGGTCGGCGCCTGTGTCGGCATGCGGGGCGCACGTATCCAGGCGGTCGTCCGGGAGCTGGAAGGCGAGAAGATCGATGTTCTCAAGTACGATCCCGATCCGGCCGCGTTCATCAGGAACGCCCTGCAGCCGGCCGAGGTCGAAGAAGTGATCATCGTGGACGACGCGACCCGGCATGCCCTGGCCGTCGTCCACGATGCTCAATTCTCGCTCGCCATCGGCCGCCAGGGACTGAACGTCCGGCTCGCGAACCGCCTGGTGGACTGGAACATCGACGTGAAGACCCGCGCCCAGGTCGCGGACATGGACTTGGGCGGAGAGAAGAAACGGGAAGCGGCGGCGTTGTTCTCGGAAGACGAGGCGCAGGAGATCGACCGAATCTCCGAGCTTCCCGGAGTTCCGGAACGCATCGCGGCGGCCCTGGCCGAGCAGGGCGTGGAACGCATCGAGGATCTGGTCGAGATGTCGGATGATCAGCTTGCGGCGACCCGAGGCCTGACGTCCGAGGATATTTCGACGATCCGCAACCTCCTCGACGAGACGGTGGAGATCGTCGAAGAGGACGAAGAGGACGAGATGGGGGAAGCTCCACCGCCCGCCGTTCAGGCCGACGAGCCGGCAGCCGAGCCGGCCGCCGAACCCGAACCTGAACCTGCCGACGATGTGGCGGAAGAGGTCGAAGAGATCACCGCCGTGTCGGAACTGGGTCTCAAGCAGCACGTCACCGACGCGCTGGCGGCGGCCGGAGTGCACCAGGCCGAAGCTCTCATGTCGATGTCGGAAGCTGAACTCGCCGGCGTGACCGGCCTCAGCCCGGATGACGTGAAGGGCATACGGCAACTGATCGACGAGAGCGTGGTGATCATCGAGGAACCGTCGGAAGGCGACGAGTAAGGGCAGACAGCGGAGACATGGCGGAGAAGAAACAGAAGGGCGCGCAACGAACCCCGGAAGACGAAACCGAGAGCCAGCCCAAGCCGAAGGTCACGCTCATAAAGAAGCGGCCCGAGCCTCAGGCATCGGGAGACGCTGAGCCGGCCCGGCCTCCGGTGAAGCGGAAGGTCGTCATCCGCCGGCGTCCGATCGAGGTGCAGGCGCGCCCGGCGCCCCCACCGCCGCCAGCCGAGGCACCCGCGCCGCCCGAGCCCAAGTCTCCCAAGGAACCCAAGTCTCCCAAGGAAGAGGCACCGGCGGCGCGACCGGCTGCCCCGGCGAAGTCCGGCCCACGAATCGACCCGCTGCATCAGCCGTTTCAGCTTCCGAAACGTGACCCGAGACCGGTCATCCAGCGGCCCGATCGGCCGTCGCCGCCGCCTGGATTTCGGCCGCCGCGGAGCTTCCGCCCACCGCAAGGACCGCGTGCGCCCGGCCAGCGGGGAGTGCCCGGCGGGCCGGACCGGCGAACGCCGGACAGGCCGCTCAACTTCCGTCCACCGCAGCCGGGGAGAGGACCCGGCAGGCCACCGCTCGGCCCGGGAGGGGGCTCGGGGCCTCCGACCGCCCCCGGGAGAGGTCCGGGGCGGTCGAGGGGCAAGCCACGCAGGCGCGGCCGGTACTCGCGCGAACGGTTCGAGGAACACGCCGAGAAGCTGGTACAGCAACGTCGCCGCGAAGACGAGGCGGCGGCCGTGCCGAGCGAGATCGACATCATGGATCAGGTCACCGTTTCCGAGCTGGCGCGCAAGATGCATCTCAAGGCCTCCAGCCTGATCGCCAAGCTGATGGAGATGGGCAGCATGGTCACCATCAACCAGCAGATCGACTCCGATACCGCTACCGTGATCGCGGAGCAGTACAAGTGCACCGTCAACGTCGTGTCGCTCTACCACGAGACGGTGATCGAATCGGAGCAGCCCGGCGATTCCGATGACCGGTCGCGGCCGCCGATCGTGACCATCATGGGCCATGTCGACCACGGCAAGACCAAGCTGATGGACGCAATCCGCGAGGCGAACGTCGCCGCCCAGGAGCATGGCGGCATCACCCAGCACATCGGTGCGTACGCGGTCTCCTTCGACCGGGATTCTTCCGCTCAGGACCGCATCGTCTTCCTGGACACCCCCGGCCATGAAGCGTTCACCAACATGCGGGCTCGGGGAGCCCAGGTGACCGATATCGTGGTCCTGGTCGTCGCGGCCGACGACGGTGTGATGCCGCAGACAGTGGAGGCCATCTCGCACGCGCGCGAGGCGGAAGTCCCCATCATCGTGGCCGTCAACAAGTGCGATCTGGAGGACGCCAAACCCGAGCGGGTGAAGCAGCAGCTCTCGGACCACGAACTGGTCCCGGAAGAGTGGGGAGGAGATACCCTGTACCGTGAGGTATCAGCGCTCGCCAAGACCGGGATCGACGAGCTGCTGGAGGCCATCCTGCTGCAGGCGGACCTGCTGGAACTCCGCGCACCGTACGATGTGCGCGCGGAAGGCCGAGTGATCGAGTCCAAGGTCGACCTGGGCCGCGGCACGGTCGGCACGGTGCTGATCGAACGGGGTACGCTGCGCAGCGGAGATCCGTTCATCGCCGGCGTGTTTCCCGGGAAGGTGCGGGCGATGTTCGATGACCGCGGCGGCTCGGTGACGGAGGCCACGCCGTCCCTGCCGGTGGAGATTCTGGGTTTCTCCGGGCTTCC
This sequence comes from Spirochaetaceae bacterium, assembly GCA_026710565.1. The sequence continues at coordinate 8,599 of JAPOQV010000258.1, forward strand.
GGCCGCCGGCGACCCGTTTCAGGTGACTGCCGACGAGCGCACGGCCCGCACCGTCGGAGCCAAGCGGCAGGAGTTGCGCAAGGTACGGGAGGCTGGATCGGTCAGCCAGATCACCCTCGACAACCTGTACGAGACCATCAAGGAAGGGGAGGTCCAGGAGTTCAAGGTCGTCGCCAAGGGCGACGTGCACGGCTCGGTGGAGGCGCTGGTCTCCGCGCTGGAGCGTTTGTCCACGGACGACATCAAGCTCACGGTCATCCACTCCTCGGCCGGAGCGATCAACGAGAACGACGTGATGCTCGCCTCCGCGTCGAACGCGTTGATCATCGGCTTCCACATCCGCCCGACGCCGAAAGCACAGGAGCTGGCGGACCAGGAGAAGGTGGAGATTCGCCGCTACGACCTGATCTACGAAGCGGTCGAGGAGATCCGCGCTTCCATGGAGGGGATGCTCAAACCCGAGGTGCGCACCGAGTCGGTGGGTGTCGCCGAGGTCCGCGAGCTGTTCCGCATCTCCCGGCTTGGCACGATCGCCGGCTGCCACGTCACCTCCGGACACGTGCGCCGGAACGCGATGGTCCACGTCGTTCGCGACGGAGCGCAGTTGTACGAAGGCAGAATCCTCACCCTGCGCCGCTTCAAGGATGACGTCAACGAGGTGGAGGCAGGGTTCGAGTGCGGCATCCGCATCGAGAACTTCAACGATCTCAAGCAGGGCGACAGCATCGAAGCGTTCGAGACCAAAGAGGTCGCCAAGACGCTCTGAGACTCGTCGGCGCCGGAAACGGCAGAGCACGGACGGAGGGGAACATGGCGAACCAACGGGGAGAGAAGGTCGGCCGACTGCTGCGCGAGGTGTTGGGTGAGATGATCGTCGGCGGAAAGCTGGCCGATCCGCGGATCGATCCCCTGCTGAACCTGACCCGCGTCAAGGTCTCCAGGGACCTCAAGCACGCCATCGTGTTCGTCTCGCATCACGGCGAAGATCCCGTTGTCGGACCCGCAACGGATGCGCTCAACCATGCCGCCGGCTACCTGCAGGCAGAGCTGGCCCGCCGCATCCGCTTGCGGGAAACGCCAAAGCTGCGCTTCGTACCGGACTCCTCGGTCGCGGACGGGTTCCGCGTGCTGCAGAAGATTCGCAACCTTTCCTGAGAAACCGCGTGCGCGATACGTGCCGGTAAGCGGGAATCCGGACGCGACAGAAGTGCGACAGAGTGGCGGGATGGTCCTGCTGAGCAAGCCGTCCGGGATGACTTCATTCGCGGCGCTGGGACGCCTGAAACGCGTGCTCGGGACCCGCCGCATCGGCCATACCGGCACGCTGGACCGGTTCGCGTCCGGACTGCTGATCGCCATGGTCGGCCGCCTCACCCGCATCGGCTGGTTGATCACCGAGCTGCCGAAACGCTATCGGGCGACCATCCGGCTCGGCGAACAGACGACCACGCTTGACCCGGAGGGCCCGGTCGAGTTGCGCCGGAATCTGCCGTCCCCGGAGGCGCTGCACGATGCTCTGCCGGGCTTCGTCGGCCGCATACGCCAGGTGCCGCCCGCCTACAGCGCCGTGCACGTCGACGGCGAACGCGCATCGCGGCGCGCACGCCGTGGCGTCCCCGTGGAACCGCGCGCGCGGGACGTGCGGGTGGACAGCCTGAGGATCATCGCCATGGACCTGCCCGCGGTGGAGATCGAGGTAATCTGCGGCAAGGGCACGTATGTGCGTTCCCTTGCCCGCGACCTTGCCCTGGCCGCGGGAAGTTGCGGTCACCTGACCGCGCTGCGCAGGCTGTCGGTGGGCAGCTTCTCCGTGGACGCCGCCGCGACGGTCGACGCCGCAGGTACGGGCGACGTCATCCCGCCGGCCGGGTTCCTCGACCGCATCGACGGTCTGGAACTGCGGCAGGTGACGCCCGAAGGCGCCCGGCGGATACGCGACGGGCAGCCGGCGGATCCGTCGTTCATGGCGGAGGAACCGTCGGGCGAACGATTCTGTGCGCTTCTCAGCGGCGAAGAGCTGCTCGCCATACTTGAGCCGCTCGCCATACTCGAACCGGGGGAGCGCGGGACGGCCGGAGACGGCATTGGCTGCGACCGTTCGCACCCCCGCTACCGCTATCGCTGCGTTCTTGCCGATCGGCCGGAAGCCCGCGTGGCGCCATCCGTGAGCAGCGTGGCGCCGCGCCCATGACGGAGTTCGCCGCGTGACCGTCGCCGAGTGGCAGGGACTCGCCGATCGGCCGCTCGACGTCGGCGTGGTACTCGCAATGGGCGTGTTCGACGGTCTCCATCGAGGCCATCGGGCGCTGCTGCATCGGGTGATCGCGCACGGTGGGGGAGCGCCCGCGGTGCTGACCTTCGATCCCCTGCCGAGTTCGGTGCTGTTCGGGACCAGCGCACGCCTGATTCTGTCGCGCCGGCAGAAGGAACGGACCCTGCAGCGTATCGGCATCCGTCACCTGATCGTCGTTGACTTTTCGCTCAGTTTCAGTAAGCTTACGGGGGAAGAGTTCGTCAACCAGTTGCTTCGCCGCGCCGCCGTCCGCGGTATCGTGGTCGGACGGGACTTTCGGTGCGGGCGACAGCGCGACACCGATACCGAACAGCTCCATCGACTGTTGCACCGGCGCGGCGTGGAACTGGAAGTGGTGGACTTGGTCCGCAACGAGTCGGGAAGCTTTGACGGGCAGGATCATTTTGACGGGCAGGATCACTTCGACGGGCAGGATTGCTCTTCCGGGCAGGGTCGCGACGGAGCCAAGGTGAGCAGCAGCGGCATACGTCAGGCGATCGACAACGGTGACTTCTCCGTGGTACGGTCCATGCTCGGAGGGGACTATGAACTGGATGTCGAGCACGTCTCGCCCGACTGCACGCGGGACGGCTTGGTGTTTCCGGCCTCGTCATTGACACAGCTTCTGCCTCGACCGGGCCGATATACGGGGTCCGCCCGCAGCGCATCGGGCGGATTGGACGCCCCGATCGTGGTGGAGTCCGATCGCGTGATCGTGCGCGGGGCGACGGGTCCCTTGAGCGGAATTCGTTTCTCACGAAGGAATCCTGAACGATCGAGCGACAGGACAGGATCGGCCGACAGGACAGGATCGAGTACAGGATGGGATTGACCAAAGAGGAAAAAGCAGAGATCGTAAACGGCTTCGGCAAGGGTGACACCGACACCGGAACTTCGGCGGTTCAGGTAGCGTTGCTTACCCGCCGGATCACCCAGCTCACCGAACATTTCAGAACACACCCCAAGGACCATGCTTCTCGCCACGGCCTCCAACGGATGGTCGGGCAGCGGCGTCGGCTCATGGGTTATCTCAGCCGCACGGACGCAACGACATACCGGAATCTGCTCAAAGAGCTGAACCTGAGAAAGTAGCGTCACGCGGCACGGCGCCGCGGTGGAGCCGCGGCGCAAGGAAGTAACATGACACATACCGTAGAACTGAAGGTCGGCGCCGAGACGCTGACACTGCAGACCGGCCGGCTGGCCAAACAGGCCAACGGCGCGGTCTACGCACAATACGCAGGCTCCGCCGTCCTGGCGACCGTCTGCTGCTCCGCCAAGGAAGTCGAGGGGCTCGACTATGTCCCCCTGCAGGTGGAGTACAACGAAAAGGCGTACGCCTCGGGCAAGATCCCCGGGTCGATTTTCCGCCGCGAAGGCAGGCCTCGGGATCGTGAGATCCTGGTGTCCCGCCTGATCGATCGGCCCCTGCGTCCGCTGTTCCACAAGTCGTTCAGCCGCGACATCCAGGTGGTCCCCACCGTGGTTTCGGCCGACCAGGTGAACCCTCCCGACGTGCTGGCCATCGTGGCGGCGTCCGCGGCGGTCACCATCTCCGACGTACCGTTCGAGGGACCGGTCGGCGGCGTGCGGGTTGCCGTTCATGACGGCGACATCGTGATCAATCCGACCCACGATCAGATCGAGGCCAGCGAACTCGACATCGTCGTCGCCGGCACCCGGGACGGCATCACCATGGTCGAAGGGGGCGCCCAGGAAGTCGACGAAGAGACGATGATCTCCTGCATCGAGCGCGCGCACGAAGTGATCGTCGAGATGTGCGACGCGCAACTGCGGCTCGCCGAGCTCGGCGGCCGCGAGAAGCTCCCGCTCCCCGACGTCACCGGCGCGGAGACGGAGTCGGAGATCGCCGCCTGGGTGCGTCCGAAGATGGAGGAAGCCTGCTTCGTGAAGGGCAAGGAAGCGCGCTACGCCGCGATCCGCCAGGCGAAGCAGGACAGCTTCGAGCAGTTCGCCGATATCGACGCTGACACGCTCGAAGCGCTGCTGGAGAAGATCGAGACCGACGTGGTGCGGACCTCGATCCTGGACAACCGGGTACGCACCGACGGCCGGTCCCCGGACGACATCCGCGACGTCAGTTGCGAGATCGACGTGCTGCCGCGCGCGCACGGCGCCGCGCTGTTCACCCGCGGGGAGACGCAGGCCCTGGCCGTGACCACCCTCGGCACCGCCAATGACGAACTGCGCATCCTGGACGCCCTGGAGACCGACGTCGACCGCAAGAAGCACTTCATGCTGCACTACAACTTCCCGCCGTTCTCGGTAGGAGAGACCGGGCGCCTCGGCACCGGACGCCGGGAGGTCGGGCACGGCCATCTGGCCGAACGGGCGCTGGAACGGGTCATCCCGAGCAAGGAAGAGTTCCCGTACACGGTACGGGTGGTCTCCGAGACCCTGGAGAGCAACGGATCCTCATCCATGGCGTCGGTGTGCGGCGGCACGCTGAGCCTGCTCAACGCCGGCGTGCCGATCACCCGCTCGGTCGCCGGCATAGCCATGGGGCTGATTTCCGACGGCGACCGCTTCGTGGTCCTGTCCGACATTCTGGGCGAGGAAGATCACCTGGGGGACATGGACTTCAAGGTCGCGGGTACCGAGCAGGGCATCACGGCGTTCCAGATGGACATCAAGATCGCCGGCGTCAGCTCCGAGCTCCTCCGTGAGGCGCTCGACAAGGCGCGCGTGGGCCGCCTGAAGATTCTCGAGATCATGCGCGGGACCCTGGACCAACCGCGCGACGCGGTGTCGGACTTCGCGCCGAAGATCATCACCATGCGCATCGACGTGGACAAGATCGGAGCCGTCATCGGCACCGGCGGTTCCAACATCCGCTCGATCACCGAGAGCACCGGGGCGGACGTGAACATCGAGGACGACGGCGTGGTGACCATCTACTGCCGCCGCAAGGAAGGCGCCGAGAACGCCCAACGACTGGTCGAGCAGGCGGTGGAGGAGCCGGAGGTGGGCAAGACCTACACGGCCCGCGTCACCCGCATCATGGACTTCGGCGCCTTCATGGAGATCCTCCCCGGGAAGGAGGGCCTCTGTCACATTTCCCGGCTGACCGCCGACCATGTCGGCCAGGTCGAGGACGTGGTCAAGCTGGGTGACGAAGTGAAGGTGAAGCTCATCGAGATCGACCGCATGGGGCGCCTGAATCTGGCCACCCTGGATGCCGTCGGCCCGGACGTGGAAGACTCTGCGGGTGCCCCCGGATCGCGGCCGGTCGGCGATCCCCTGCGCGACCGCGTCGGCGGCGGCCGACGCCCCGGACCGGGGAGGCGCGACCGATTCGGACCCAACCGCAGGGATGGGCGCGAACGCAGGGATGGTGGGCCCTCCGGACGCCCGCCTCGATCGCGCAGCACGTCCGGAGGGCGCGGTCCGCGGCGTCAGGGCAGACCAGACGACGAGCATGCATCGGATTGATTCAGGAGTTTGAGCTGAGCCTGGGGGCGACGCTGCTGGTCGATCCGGTCGAACATACCGGCACCGCGGCCCTGGGCTTCTGGTACGGTCACGGGTCCCGGGACGAACGGGCCCACGAACACGGCTGCAGTCATCTCCTTGAACACATGGTCTTCAAGGGGACCCCGACGCGGTCGGCGACACAGATCGCTCGCGAGATTGATCGCGTCGGGGGCGCGATCAATGCCTTCACCGACCGCGAGTGCACCTGCTTGTACTGCAGTGTTCCCGGGAGTTCGGCACCGGCCGCGGCCGCGGTCCTTGCGGACCTGGCCACCGCTCCGACGCTCGATACCGACGAACTGGCCAAGGAACGCCAGATCGTCATCAACGAAGTCCAGGCCGCTGACGACTCCCCCGATGAGCGCGCCTATCAGGCGTACGTCGAACGCCTCTGGGGCACGCACGAGCTTTCGCGCCGCATTGCCGGTGAGATACACGAGATTGCGGAGATCGATCGCGATCTGCTGTATGGCTTTTTCCGGGAGCGCTTCCATCCCTCGCGACTGGTCATCTCGGTCGCGGGCCGGATCGCGATCGACGAGGTGGTCGCCGCGATCGAGGAGGCGCTGACGCGGAGCGCGGGCACGTGGCTCGGCGACACGGCGCACGACCAGGCCGAACGATCCACGCCCGCCGATCGCGCGGGCATCTGGCAGGAGATGGACAGCTGTCATCAGACGTACCTGTATGGCGGCCGTTCACTACCCGTGCCGCGAACGGTGCGAAACTACTACGCACTGACGCTGCTCAGCACCCTGACCGGAGAGTCGATGAGCTCGCGGCTGTTCCAGAATCTGCGCGAGCGACGCGGGTTGTGTTACTCGATCGGCTCGTTCCGGACACACTTCAGCGACGTCTGGCTGTGGTCGGTTTTCGCGAACTGCGTGCCGGAGGCTCGCGAGGAGCTCATCGACTGCCTGCGGGCCGAGTTGCGCGGGCTGCGCGCCCACCCGCCGGAGAGGGAGGAAATCGACGAAGCCGCCAGCCATCTGCGCGGCGCCCTGGTCTTTGCCCGAGAGGACATGGAGGCGCGCATGCGCCGAATGGTCTACCAACGGCAGACGTTCGGGCCGATATTAAGTTTCGAGGAGATGGACTCTTACATCCACGGCGTCGGCCCCGACGAACTGCAAGCCATGGCCGGTTTGGTCGCGGACACCGACGCCTTCGCATTCGTAGCGTACGGAGGGGACCCCATTGAGCATGATGTCGAGCCGCAGTCGTCCGATTGAGGCGCCGCTGACGAGCCCCGCCATCCGCATCACGGTGGTCGCGATCGGCTTGCTGGCCGCGTGCTCGGCGTCCGCCCAGACACTGGACCCTGCCGCGGCGCTGGCGGAGGCAAGGGCTGCGTTCGCAAGCGGTGACTACGCCGAGGCGCTGGGCGTGGTGCGCACGATGCGCATCCAGGCGCCCAACAGCCGACACCTTCCGGAAGCGCTGCTGCTCGCCGCCCAGGCCGCGCTGGTCTCGGAGCCGTTCCGGGCCCGCTTCTTCCTGGATCAGGCCCGCTCCCACGCGCAGACCTCCGACGCCATTCACTTCGAGATCGCGGTGACGGCGGCCGAGCTTGCCCGGCGGGACCGCCTCCTCGAGGATTCGCTGGGAGAGATGCAACGCGCCTTGCGGCTCCAGCCAGCCGAAATCCCTCGGCTTCGGCTCGACCAGGTACGCCTTCAGGCGGCGGAACTCGCTTTCTATGAACTGGTGGACCTTGCGGTCGATGAGGAGAAACGAAAGGGATTCCTTGCCGCCGCCGCGTACCTGGCACTCCAGATCGTCCAGCCGCAGGCGCTCGAACCGGCCGATCGCCGCACCTACGACCGTCTCGTTCGGGACGTCCTGTGGAGCACCATCACACCCGCGATGCTGGGGCTTCCGGACGGGAACGTCACGGCGATCGCCGTGGATGCCGACGACGTGTGGATCGGCACCTCCAATGGCGGTGCCGCCCGGTATTCGCAGAACACCGGCATCGCCCGCCGCTTCACCGGCGCCACCACCGGAGGTGCACTGTCCGACACCATCCGCGCGATCGAAGTGGACGGAAACTGGGTATGGATCGGCACTGCCGAGGGTCTGTCCGTGTACTCGAAGGCGACCAGCCGCCTCTGGAGAATCGAACGGTTCAGTGCCGGGAGCAGCCGGCCCAACGTGTGGGCGCTGGAGGGAATCGGCGGCCGCATCGCGGCCGGGACCCTTGGCCAGGGGCTCTGGCTGGCCGACGATCCGGATGGCGAGTGGACGCAGGTGGAGGACCCGGACTCACTGGTTCGATTCGTGCAGGCGTTGCTGCGCCGCGGCTCCACCCTGTACATAGGAACCCTGGATCGTGGGGTTGCGGTCATGGACCTGACGACCGGACGAGTACGCAGGGTCGATCGCCTGTGGGCCGCGGGTGCCAAGAACATACACGCTCTGTCCTTCGATGAATCCGGGCGGCTCTGGGTCGGCGACCATGGCAACGGACTCTACCGGTGGGACCCCGACAGCGACGAGGTCACCCGGTTCACCAAGCGGCCCGGTTCCCTGGGCGACGACTACATCCTCGCTTCCGCGACAGCCCCCGGGACGGTTCTGTTCGGGACCCACGGCGGAGGCGCGTACCGGTACGCTCTGGACGGCGGCGGGTGGACGCATTTCGACATGACGCCCGTCGTCGACTGGCCGCCCCGGCATGGGATGGGGGCCAACGAGATCAGGGCGGTGGCTCAGGCCGGGCCGTTCGCGTACTTCGGGACTCAGGGGTGCGGAGTCGCCGTGCTGGCCGACTCGTTGCAGTACGCGGCGGACGCGGCTTCCAACTAGTACCCCAGGAGTGCCGACCGTTGTTCGGTGTGATGTCGCGCTACGTGGCGCGGGAGTTCCTGTCCGCGTTCCTGGTCGCGTTCCTGTTCTTTTTCTTCGTGTTCGTCGCCAACGTGCTGCTGGTCACCGCGGAGCAGATCTTCGCCAATCAGGTGCCGATCGGCGAGGTGGCGCGCCTGACGCTGTTTTCCCTGCCGTTGATCGTCTCCTATTCGGTGCCGTTCGGGACGCTGCTCGGGGCGTTGATGGCGGTCAGCCGCCTCTCGGCCGACAATGAGGTCATCGCCGTCATGGCGGCGGGCATCCCTCTGCGACGTCTGTTCCTGCCGCTGGCAGCCGCCGGCGTCATCCTGGCCGCGCTGTCGTTCGTCACCAACGACCTGCTGCTGCCGGCCAGTAACATCGAGGCCAGCAGAACCTATCGCCGCATGCTCGCCACCAATCCGGGGGTGGAACTGAAGCCGTTCTCCGTCGAGCGCTACCAGGCGATGGCGATCGTGACCGGGGCGATCGACGGCGGTACCATCGACGCGCCCCTGATCCTGGACCGGACGGCAGCGGGCGAGCGACGCCTGATCGTCGCCGACAGCGCCTCCCTCGAGGAGAGAACCGACCAGGACGGAGTGGTATCGCTGCGGCTTCGGGACGTGTTCTCCCACGTCGCGGACATCGACGAGGAGCGCCACGAGTACCTGCGGGCTGACTCCATGGAGTACAACATCCTGCTTCGCGACGTCAGCGGCGCGTTCGTCGCCGCCGGGCCGACCGAAATGAGCTCCGTCGACCTGCGCCGCGAGATTCAGGGTATGCAGGTTCAACTGCAGTCCGAAGGGGAAGAGCGCGCCGAGGCGCGGGAAGCGGACCGCTACCGGTTGCTCGCCGAGCTTGCCTCCGCCGAGCGGACCGTCACCGCGGACCCCGGACGGTTGCAGGAAGAGCGTGACCGGGTCGCCGCCGTCGCCACCGGTTTCGACCGGAGTCTGCGCCGAACGGCCTCGCAACGCACCCTGCACCGCTACCTTCTGGAGTTTCACAAGAAGTTCGCGATACCGGCGGCCTGCCTGACCTTTCTGGCTCTGGCGTTTCCCGCCGGCCTGCTCTCACGGCGGTCGGGGCGCACGTTCGGTTTCCTGGTCGGCATCTGCATCTGCTTTCTCTATTGGACGCTGCTGACCGTCGGCGAGACGACCTCGCTGCGCGCCGGCATCGCGCCGGCGTTGCCGGTGTGGCTGCCGAACGTCGTGGTTCTGGTGGCAGCGGGGATCATCGCCGTGCTGCACCGCGCACGATGACCATCCTGCAGCGCATGCTGGTGGGCGCGTTCCTGCCCGTGTTCGCGGCGGCCGCGGCATTCTTCGTGCTGATCCTGCTCCTGGTCGACCTGTATCCCAAGTTGTCGAGCTTTGCCGCCAACGACGTGAGCGTCGTCGAGATCGCCGGCATCGCCGCACTGTACGCGCCTACGGCAGCCCGGTTCGCGGTGCCGATCGGGCTGCTGTTTGCGATCACCTATACGCTCGGCACGATCCACGCCCGCAACGAGCTGATCGCCGTCCTTGGAGCCGGCGTCGGGCTGCGCAGCTTCATGAGCCCGCTGCTCCTGGTCGGCCTGATCGCATCGCCGGCACTGCTGGCCTTCGACGAGAGCGTCGGCACGCCCGCCTTGCGCGCCTACAACGAACGGTACCGTGCGGCTGTAGGACAGCCGCTGTATCTCAGCAACACGGACGTCACGGTCATGGACGGGGGAGGGCAGCGGGTCTACCGCGCCGACTACTACAACGACCGCGACGGCGCGTTGCGCGGGCTGGTCGTCGTCGAACGGACGGCGGACGGTGGCCTCGCCAGCCGCGTGGACGCGGCGCGTGCCGAGTGGCGGGGCGACCGTTGGATGCTGCACGACGTCCGCCGTTACCAGTGGGACGCCACCGGACAACGACTGATCCGGGAGAGCTTCGCCGAGCTGGCCGACGATCGCATTCCCGGTCCCGAGACCTTCCGCCAGGAGTCGCGCGACGTGACCGACATGAGCCTACGGGAAGGCTGGGAGTGGGTGCAGACGCTCCGCCGCGCCGGGTTGCCCTATCGGTCTGCGCAGACCGACCTGTACGCCAAGGCAGGCTTCGCCATGACGCCGTTTGTGGTGTCGGTGATCGCCGCGGCGGTCGGTGGCTTGCTGCGACGCAACGTGCTGCTCGCCAGCATGCTGATCGCCCTGATCGGCTCGGTAGGGTATTTCGTCCTGCAGATGGTCGCCCGCATCCTGGCCAGGACCGATGTGATATCTCCGCTGCTCGGCGCCTCACTGTCGGCCATGGTCTTTCTGGTGCTGGGCGCGGCGTTGCTGCGACGGGCGCGTACGTGAGTTTCCGAATCCACTTCCAGGACACGCAGTCAGCCGCCCGTGCGGCCAGCGTGGCTCTGCCGCACGGCACCGTGAACACTCCTGCGTTCATGCCGGTGGGTACGAACGCATCGGTGAAGGCGGTCTGGCCGCGCGACCTGGTCGACCTGGGCTTCCGGATGGTTCTGGCCAACTCCTACCACCTCTACCTGCGTCCCGGCGCCGACACGGTTGCCGGCCACGGCGGACTCCACCGGTTCATGGCGTGGACGGGCAATCTGCTGACCGATTCGGGAGGGTTCCAGATCTTTTCCCTTGCGTCGCTGCGCACGGTGGACGAAGACGGAGTGTCCTTCCGGTCGCACCTGGACGGATCGCGACACCGGTTGACTCCGGAGTCGGTCGTCGACGTCCAGACCCAACTCGGCAGTGACGTCATCATGCCGTTGGACGTCTGCTCGGCGGCCGATGTCGACCGCGCCGGGGCGGAACAGGCGGCGGAGATCACCGCTCGCTGGGCAGCCCGTTCAGCGGCACGCTGGCGGGATGGCAGCGCACCGACCGACCGAGAGCTCTGGGGCATCGTGCAGGGTGGCCTGTTCCCCGACCTGCGAGCGCGGTCGGCAGCACAGATCCGGGATCTCGATCTTCCCGGAACCGCAATCGGGGGGCTGTCGATAGGGGAGTCGCCGGCCCGCTTCGAGGCGACCGTCGCCCACACCGCCCCGTTGCTGGCCCCGGAGCGGCCCCGCTACCTGATGGGCGTCGGCAGCCCCGACCTGATCCTATGCGGGGTAGAGCATGGCGTGGATCTCTTCGATTCGGTGTATCCGACGCGGGTGGCGCGCAACGCGCTGGCGCTCACGCGTTCCGGCACCCTCTCGCTGCGCACCGGAAGCGCCTCCCTGCGTGACGAGCCGCTCGACTCCGAGTGCGCGTGCGCGGTGTGCGCGGCGCACAGCCGGGCCTACCTCCGCCACCTGTTCAAGGCGCGCGAGATCATGGCCGCGGTCCTCACGACCTACCACAACCTCGCCTTCATGGCGGCCCTGATGGAGGCCACGCGAGAGGCGATCGCCTCCGGCGGATTCGCCGCCTTCAAGCGCACCTATCTCGACGGATATCTGGATCGGTCGAGCGCAGGCGAACGCCGGTGAGGACGGACGCTGCCACCGGCCCGGCCGCTTCCGGCAGGACCGAACGGACGGCCGCGGTGCTCATGGTCTGTACCGCGGCCAGCCGCGCGCTCGGCTTCGTGCGCGCGGCGGTGCTCGCCGCGGTGTTCGGGGCCGGCGGAACCGTCGACGTGTTCACCGTGATGTTCCAGGTCCCCAACACCCTGCGCCGCCTGTTGGCCGAGGGCGCGTTTTCCGCCGCACTGGTACCGGCGCTGGCGCGACAACGGGATCCGCGGACCCAGGCCGAGTTGGCACAGGCGGCGTTCGGGCTGCAGCTCGCCGTGACCGTGCCGCTGATCGTGGTCGCGGTGCTCGCCGCCGCGCCGATCACCCGCATCCTCGTCGCCTTTCCCGAGTCCGAGAAGATGGCCGGTGCCGTCGGCCTCTTCCGCGTCATGGTGCCGTACGCGGCACTGGCCGGAGGGGCCGCGGTGCTCATGGGAGGCCTGCACGCACGCGATGCGTTCGTGGTGCCGGCGCTCGCGCCGTTGCTGTTCTCGGTCGGCGTGATCGCCTGCGTTCTGGTGTTGGCGCCGTCCTGGGGCATCTATGCGGCCGCCGCGGGGGTCATCGCGGGCGGCGTGCTGCAATTCCTGTTCCAGGTGCCGCTCTTCGTGCGCCGTGGCTTCAGCATGGTGCCGCGCCTGCGGTTCGACGATCGCATGCGCCGTATCCTCCGGGGTTGGGGCCCGGCGGTCGCGTCAGCTCTGGTGTTCGCGGCCATGCAGCAGATTTCGCTCCTGCTTGCCAGCGGCCTTGAGGACGGCAGCACCAGTGCGATCTTCTACGCGGTGGTCTTCTTCCAGCTCCCGCTGGGCGTGTTGTCGGTGTCCGTGGTAACCGCCGCGTTCCCGCGATTGGCCGAGATGGCGGCCGACAACCGGACCACGGAGTTGCGCCGCAGCGCGACGGACGGAATGGTGACGCTCGCCGCGCTGCTCGTGCCGGCAGCGGTCGCGTACCTCCTGCTCGGCGACTCGATCGTCCACGCCGCCCTGCAGCGCAGACGTTTCGACGCGGAAGCGACCGAGCTGACCGCCTCCGTGCTGCGCGGCTTCGCCATCGGGTTGCCCAGCGTCGGCGTGTTCAGCTATCTGCAGCGCCTCTGTTACGCGCTGGACGCTCCCCGCCGGGCTCTGCGGGCGGCCATCGTGGTCGCGATCGTCGACGTGGCGCTGTCGCTCTGGTGGAAGGAGACGGCGCTGGGAGTGGCCGGGCTCGCCCTGGCCAACTCCGCGGCGTTCTCGGCCGGGACCCTGCTGTTGGCGCTGCCGTCTCGTCTCGTGGCATGGAGGGCGCTGGCAAAGGGCGCCCTGCAGGTGGCGGCAGGCGCCACGCCAGCCGGCGCTCTCATGTGGATCGCCGCCTCCTGGCTGCCCGATCCGCGAGAGGGACCGGCCGGCGTGGAACACGTGGCGTTGCTCGTGGGCGTGGTCGCGGCAGCGGCGCTGGTCACGATCACGCTGTACCGGCTCGTCGGCCTGCCATTCGTCCGGCGACTCGCTGCGGGGCGGCCCGGCCACCCCGCGCCCTGAAACCCTCGGAGAGAGCGAGTCCGGACCGCCTATCGCAGAGCCTCGGCCCGCTCGATGCTCTCCACCCGGTAGTGAAACGGCTTCTCGTTGATCGTGAACTGCAGCACGTCCTCGGGGCGGTGACTCCACAGCTCGGCGCCGAGCGGGGACAGATACGAGATCACGTTCCTCGCAGGGTCCGACTCCCACGGACCGAGGATGGTGAAGTGCTCGTTGTCGCCGGTGGCGACGTTGGTCAGATGCACCGTGGTCCCGAACGACACCGTCTGATCGTCGACTTGGTTGGAGTCGAAGATCTGTGCCTCCTGCAGCTCTTCCTGGAGCCGTGATGCGGAGCTCTTCAGCAGCTCCTGCTTCTCGAGCGCGGCCTTGTACTCGGCGTTCTCGCGCAAGTCTCCCTTCTGCATCGCCACCCCGATCTCCTTGGAGTTGACCGGGATCTCTACCTCGATCAGGTGGCGAAGGTCGCGCTGCTTGGCTTCGTAGCCGCCGCGCGTGACCAACAGTCCGGCCCTGGTGCGTTCCACTGCCAGCGGCTCGCCGACCGACTCGAATTCCGGAAACCGGTCCGTGATCTTCTCCTTGAGGCGGATTTTGATCGACGGATCCAGGTGCTCGATGTCGGCGACCATGGAATGGATACGGGTGATCGTTTCCAGGTCGGCCAGGAGGGTGAAGCGCAGCAGGTTGCCGTCCTTGAAGAGATAGTCGTGGATCTGCTTGTTGAGGCGGCGGCCGGCGGAGACGTCGCGCCTGTTCTCGATGTCCCGGTAGGTAAGATCGAGCAGGTGGACCAGCGCCGTCAGGCACTTCTCCTGCCTGGAGGCCACGCCGGTGAACCAGGCTTCGTCCTCACAGTTGCGCAGCAGCCAGACGAACGGCTCGCGCAGGTCGCGATAGCTCTCGAACACCTTGGCGGCGATGCGCTCCAGCGACCCGAACTCGTTGTGGTGGATGAGCTCATCCACCAGCAAGCGGCTTGGCTTCAGATAGAAGAACCGGGAGTAGACCGCCGGCCACTCGGCGACCTCCTCCCGCACGTGCATGAGAAAGTCCTTGCGCAACTCGTTGTTGTCCAGAGCCAGGAACAACCCGTCCAGATCGTCGACGTGGGCGAGCAGGTCGGCAAACACCATGTCGACGCCGGTGGCGAGGTAGGGATGCTTCTTGCCGATCCGCTGCACCAGCAGGAAGCTGGCGATCACCTGATCGTTGCCCGCGGTGTACGTCTTCAGGAAGCCGCCGAAGTAAGCGACCATCTCGCCGAGGTACTCGGAGCCGTCGAGGGAAGTATCGGTGCCGTCCTTCTGGTCTTCTTCTATCTTCTGCAGGTACTCCTGCAGTATCTTGACCCGATTCAGGAACACCCTCTCGGCCGTGAACTTGCTGAACGTCTTCTCCGCGTAGGACATCGGCGTGTCGCGCACCACGTAGGTGTCGGGCTTCTCTTCGTGACTGCCGAACTCCTCACCTTCCTTCAGAATGCGTCGCGCCGCCGTGCTCCACTTCGACCACTCCGAAGCGGTCAGGATCCGCGGGACGAGCTCCATCTTGATGCGTTTCATGTCGGCCTGATTGCCGAAGCTCCTGATGATGGAGCGCAGGGTGGCCGCCGGGTCGCCCTTCACGCCGTCCCGCAGCCTGGTGCGGGAGGTGGTGGCTTTCTGCACCCAGAAGTGGTCCCTGGCCAGGATCTTCAGTGCGCTGACGGCCATCTTCAGCGACATTCGGTGATTGCGTTTCTTCGGGAAATCGATGGTGATCTCGTCGTCGTCGATCGCCGAGATTCTCCCTATTCCCCAACTGCGGTGGAAGACGAAGTTGCCGGTGTCGAAAGCGATGTGCTTCTCGAAGTCCGCGATCGCTTCCTGGGCATTGCGCCATGCCTGAGTCAGGTTGGAGATGCGCAGGTACTCGTCCAGGTGGCTGTGGCCGGCGTGTTTCTCGGTATAGGCCTCCGCGATCTGGGCTCGCGCCTCCGCGTTCTTGGGCTCGTAGCGCAGGATGCGCTTGAGGATCTCGATGGTGGTGTCCCAGTCCTCCTTCTCGTAGTGGTGAGGGTACAGCGATTCGAGCAGCGCCACCGCGCGTTCCTCGCTGACCGTGCGCGCAACCTTGCGCTCGAGCTGCAGATAGAACTCCGTGTCGTCCGGCTGGTGCTCGATCAGCCTGTCCCACACTTCCTTGATGTTCGCGTAGTTCCGCTTGTTGATGTAGCGGTGCAGCGCCTTGCGGTAGTAGTTGACCGCGCCGCTGACGTCGCCCGCCTGCTCGCGGTTGCGGGCGAGCACCTTGACGAAGTCCGCCTCTTCGTAGTCGACGCGTATCAGCCGCTCGTAGACCTCGAGCTTGGAGGCTTCCTCGTTCTTGTTGTCGTAGCTCTCGGCGAGGGTTCTCAGCGCGAAGCGGTTCTCGCCGAACTCGAGAATGCGGTTGCACAGATACTCGACGATGTTCCACTTGTGGTTGTCCGTGAATATGTTCACCAGCAGGACCAGGTTGGAATCGTCCACCAGACGGCGGCCTATCGACACGATCCCGGACAGGTACAAGGCGATGATGCTGTTGCGATTGCTGCGCAGGTGCTCGTCGCAGAGCTCCATCAGCTCCGCTTCGCATTCTTCCTTCCTCGCGTCCTCCAGCAGGTTGTCGAGCTCGACGAAGTTGGACGTCACGTAGCTGTTCAGCGCAGCTCGGGTCCACTTCTCCTGATTGAGCAGCTCGGTGACCTTGGCGGTCAAGCTGCCGGCGGCGCCGTTGTCCGTGGTCTCTGTCGGCGTATCCGTCGCGGTAGGAGTCATGCTTACCTCGGTTTGGGCGCCTCCATGCGGCGCCAGCGTTTGTTTTCCCATCGGAGGGTTGTCGTGTCGTCTCTCGCTAGCGAACGTACTCGTCGTGAACCTGGCGATCCAGGTCGCGGATCTTCGTCAACACTTCCCGGACCCGCGGCTGCTCTTCGCCGGTCACGAGGAAATGGTCGATAAGCCAGAAGTAGTGGTTGAGCAGCCGCGGGGTGACCTCCGGCGGCGCCTCGCCTGCGGCTACCTGTCGTTCCATGGCGAAGATCGTCTGCCTCAGCCGTCCGAGCTCCACCGGCTTGAGCTCGCGCTTCACCGTAAATACGCCATGCAATGTGGCGTACACCGGCAGCCACGGGGCGAATTCCTCAGGCGTCCGGCCGGCCTGCTCCATAGTCACGATCAGCCGCCGGATGACCGGTGCTTCAAGCCGCTCGAGCTGGATCGACGCGGATCCGACGAAGAAGGCTTCGCGGAACAGCACACGCGAAAACCGCTCTTCATTGACCAGTCCGTAACAGTCGGCCAACTCGGCCAGGACCTCCGGCGAACGACGGTGTTTTCCGCTTGCGGCCTCCAGGTGCTCGATGGCACTGGCGTAGTTCCCCAGGCCCTTGTAGCTGCGGCCGATACGCAGCAGCAGGTCTGCGTCCTCCCGCTCCGGATGCGCCTCCAGGAGATTGCGGTAGCCCCGCAGGCACTCGGACATGACGTACCGCCGGATGTCGAACAGCGTGCGCTCCGACATGTCCTCCAGGCGGCCTGCGAACGGCTGAAAGAGCTCCCACTGCTGCTCCAGGTATTCGGCCCGCTCGTACGGGCCGGTGATGGTATCCAGGCGCGCCTCGCGATCCTGCCAGAAAGTCGCACACTTCAACGCCGACGCGACGCTGGTGAGCCCGGCATCCAAACGCAGGGCTCGCTCCAACACACGGATCGCCTTGGAGAAGGCACCTTCGCGAAAACACACGTTTGCGCGATTGACGAGATGTGCGACTTCGTTGGCCGTAAAACTGAGTTGCCGCTCGGCCATCCGGATATGTCTTAAAGTATGCGCCGGGGGAGGCCTTGACGTCAAATCCTCGCACCTCCTGTGCACGCCCTCGCAGCGGCGTTACGATGCCGCCATGGACACCGGGGAAGCACCGAAGCGGGTGCGGGTGGCGCCGTCGCTGCTGTCCGCCGACTTCGGCGAGCTGGCCCGGGCGCTGGCGACCGCCGATGAGGCGCCCGCGGATCTGGTCCACCTCGATGTCATGGACGGCAGCTTCGTCGGCGAAATCACCTTCGGCGCCAAGCTGGTCGCGGACCTGCGTCCCCGCTCCCGGCTGCCGTTCGACGTGCATCTGATGGTGCGGGAACCGGCTCGCCACGTCAAACGGTTCGCCGACGCGGGCGCCGACCTGGTCACCGTGCACCTGGAAGCGTGCCGCGACGCGGGGGACGATCCACGGGCGCTCCTGCAGGCGATCAGGGACTGCGGGACACGGGCCGGGATCGCCGTCTCGCCGCCGACGCCGGCAGCCGCCCTGGAGCCGGTGCTGGACGTCATCGACGTGGCGCTGATCATGACGGTGCATCCGGGCGCCGGCGGCCAGGAGCTCATTCCGGCGTGTCTGGACAAGGCGCGGGAGCTCGCGGAGCGGCGGCACCGCGCAGGCCGGTCGTTCTGGATCTCCACGGACGGAGGCCTGCACCGCGGCAACGTCGGCTCTGCCGTTGCGGCAGGCATCGACATCGCCGTGATCGGGTCGGCGATCTGGCGGGCGTCCGTGCCCGCCGACGAGATTCGCGCCATCCGGTCGGCGCTCGGCGCCCCGGCCGGCTCTGCGTGAGGCGGAGGCCGGGGCGCCGAGCGTCTCGGGAAGGACCGGCGAGCGGGGGTGAACGATGAGAGCGGTCGTACAGCGGGTCTCACGTTGTGCCGTGCGCCCCGCAGGCGAAGCCCCACGGAACCAGGGCGCCGGCCTGCTGCTCTACGTGGGGGTCGAGCGCGGCGACGGCGAGGCCGATGCCGCGTACATCGCCGAAAAGGCGGCCGGCCTGCGCATATTCCTGGACGATGACGGCAAGATGAACCGTTCGGTCGCACAGGTCGCGGGCGCGGTCACCGTCGTGTCGCAGTTCACCCTGGCCGGCGACGCCCGGCGCGGCCGGCGTCCGTCGTTCACGCAGGCGGAAGATCCCGATCGCGCGAACGAACTGTACGAGCGGCTGGTGTCCCTGCTCCGAGCCGCCGGACTGCCGGTCAACACCGGAGTCTTTCGCGCCTCCATGCAGGTGGAGTCGTGCAACGAGGGACCGGTGACCATCCTCCTGGACTCCCGCCGGACGTTCTGAGGGTCGACGGAGAGGGCCGGAGCCCCGCGGGAGCGAACAGGACGGCGCGTTGACCGGCGCTGCCTCGCCCCGGTAGACTCCCGGCGACACTGGGAGGGTCACATCGGTTGGCCATCAACGCCGTTCCAATCCGCCACACGGAAGCGCTGCGGCGGCGAGGTGCGTATCTGTCTGCGAAGGCCTGGTCCCAAGGCCGGGCGCAGACCCGGGGAAGGAAGCCCCAGGGAAGGAGTAGTACACATGGCCAACCGTTCCGAAACCGTACCCAGGACTCGTTCGACCCGCGCTGCACGTTCGACCGGTAACGGCACCGGCGACGACACCCTGCAGACCGAACGCAAGCAGGCGCTCGACGCGGCGCGCCTGCAGATCGAGAAGCAGTTCGGCAAGGGATCGCTGATGCAGTTGGGGGAACAAAGCGCCCAGCGCGATCACCCGGCGATCCACTCCGGCTCCATCCTGCTCGATGCCGCGCTCGGCGTCGGCGGCTATCCGAAAGGCCGCATCATGGAGATCTTCGGGCCCGAGTCTTCCGGCAAGACGACGCTTGCCCTGCACGCGATCGCCGAGGCGCAGCGCGCCGGTGGAATCGCCGCATTCATCGACGCCGAGCACGCGCTGGACGCGGTCTACGCCAAGGGCCTGGGCGTGAACACCGACGAGTTGTGGGTGTCGCAGCCCGACAACGGAGAGCAGGCGCTCGAGATCGTGGAGTCGCTGGTGCGTTCCGGCGCGGTCGACATCGTGGTCGTCGACTCGGTCGCCGCGCTCACGCCGCGCGCCGAGATCGAAGGGGAGATGGGCGACTCCCACATGGGCCTGCAGGCACGGCTGATGAGCCAAGCGCTGCGCAAGCTTACCGCCACGA
>JAPOQV010000259.1 GCA_026710565.1 Spirochaetaceae bacterium
GTCTCGGCGCCGATCAGCCGCGCCTTTGCCTGCAGATAGGGAACCAGGCGAGCCGCCCCATCGGCCACTGCCGCCCACATGGCGTCCAGTGACCGCGCCTCCATACGGTTCAGGTAGAGCGGCTCGTCGAGCACGGAGTCCCAGCCGCGGTGGCGGTACCAGGTGAGGCGGAAGCCGGCCTGGCTGTTGAGCGCGCCGGCGGCCAGGTCAGCGACCGGACGCCACGCCCCCTCCAACGCCTCGAACGCGGCCCTTCGGTCGGCGCGTTCAGGCTCCTCCAGGCGGGCGGCGAGCTGTCCCATGGAGAGCCGGCGCGACTCGCCGTCCACCTCCACCTCGGCCCGCAACGAACCGGCCAGCGTCGTGTACTGGCGGTCCCAGGCGTGGTAGCCGTCGGCCGCCAGCTCCTCCACCAGCCCCTCGGTCGGGGCGTCCAGCTTGCGCCGCGCCAGGTCGCGCTCCCGGCTGAGCAGGAACGCCACCGGGCGGAGCTCTTCGCCCTCCGTCAGCGTTTGCCAGCGCTCATCCGCAAGACGGGCCGTGAACGCCGACAGCACAGCGCCGAGCGCCTTGAGCGACGCCCCCAGCGCGTCGACCCGCCCGATCCACTGCACGGCCTCGGCGTCGGCCGTGTCCTGGGCACGCAGGCACTCGGCGAAGGAGAACGCCTGGTCCAGCCGCTCCTCGGCGGCTTGTGCGTCGAGCAGCACGGTGCGGACCTCGGCGTCCGTCGTCGACTCGTCGAGCGCGCGGACGCGCTCGCCTGCCCCCTCAACGTCGCGCTCCAGTTCGGCGACAAAGTCCCGAAACTCGGCCGACGCGCTGCCTCCGGGGAAGATCGACTCCAGGTCCCACGTATCCGCTACCGTCATGCCGCCACTGTACCGTAGCGGGTCACATGCCCCACACGTCGATCGGCACCGACTGCGAGCGGCGCCTGTGGTGGAACACCTTCTCGTCCCAGCTCCGGTTCTCCCGCCGGTCGATCACGACCAGGTGCCCGGCCTCCGCTGCGCAGCCGTCCAGGTAGCGCGCCGTCTGTTCCACGCCTTCGTCGACGACGCTGTCCAGGCCGTCGTGCTCCCGCACCACCTTGCACTCCACGACGACCTCCTGCACCCGGTCCGCCAGCGGCCAGACGATCAGCAGGTCCACTCGGTCGCGCCCCAGGGCGTACTCACGCTCGATGCGCCCGCCGCCGTTCACGACGCGCTGCAGAAACGCCTGCAACAGGAGTTGCGGCCACGCCTCGGCGTAGGCGAAGCGGTTCTGCCAGTGCTCGGAGTGGCGGCGGAAGAAGGGCTGGAACTCCTCCATCAGCAGCCCCGCGTCCAGGCTGCCGTCCGTTCGCACGTACTGCGGAGGCGACAGATCCAGCGTCTCCTGCGCCACCCACGCGAGCTCGCGCGGCAGCACCTCGGCGTAGATCGGATTGGCCACCCGCAACGGCGCATCGCCGGCCACCAGCCCCAGGTCGCGCGCGTACGCGACATCGCGGTCCGTGAACGCGTGCGCGTGCGTGCCGCTCAGCATCGGCTCGATCACCCGCCGCACGCGGTCCTCGCGCAGCTTGTCGGCCAGATAGTCCAGGTGCGTCACCCGGTTGACGATGAGGTCCTCGCGCACCGCGGCGATGTCGTCCGCGGTCACCGTGCGCGAACGGTCCTCGCGCAGCGCCCTGTTCTCGAAGCAGGTACCGTACGCCAGCGCGTTCACCAGCCACGGCTGGCCGCGCGTCTGCGTCCACACGGCATCCAGCGCCTCCGGGGCGAATTCCTGGCCGGTCTCTTCGGTGTGCTGGCGCAGCAACGCCAGCGTCTCCTCACGCGCGAAGTCGCCTAGCCGCAGCGACTTCGCGGCGATGTTGAACGGGCTGCCCGCGGCGCCCATGCGGTAGTCGCGCAGGTCGCGCATGCCGCACAGGACCACGCTGTGCGGAAAGCGCTGGGGGCGGTTGGGGTAGCCGGCGCGGATCTGCTGCAATACCGCCAGCAGCGAATCACCCGTCAGCGTGTCGATCTCGTCGATCAGCAGCACCAGCGGCTGCGGCGCCGCCTGCGCCCACCGCGACAGGGCCGCGCCCAAGGCCAGGTCCGGCCCGAACCTGGCGAGGATGTCCGGCCACGCGTCTGCCAGAAACGCGTCGCCCACCGCAGCCTGCGCCGCCTCCCCCAGGGTGGCCAGCACCACGCGCATCGCCCGCTCCACGTCGTCGCGGGCGGTGCGGGCGGTCTCCACCGTGGCGTAGACGCACCGGTAGCCGCGCTCGTTCAGGACGTCCGCCAGCGCCAGCAGCGCGGACGTCTTGCCCGTCTGTCGCGGCGCATGCAGCACGAAGTACTTCTTGTCGCGCACCAAGCCGAGGACTTCGTCCAGACCGATCCTCGACAGCGGCGCGATCAGGTAGTGATCGTTCGGCTTGACGGGACCGGCGGTGTTGAACGAACGCATGGTATCGATCCTCGCTTGCGGCGGTCACGGGCTCGCGCCGCCGCCTGCGCACCATTGTGCCACAGGCAACGCGGGGCCTTTGCAGTCCGCGCGCGCAGGCTCGTCTACCCCTCGCAGGCGCCCGACGAAAAGGGCGGCCACCCCCACCGGGGAGCGGCCGCCCATGCGCTTCGGTGCCGTGAACGTCAGTTCACGATCGCGTCAGTACTGCGGAAGCATGTCGGCCAGATGTGCCGCGCCACCGCGGATGTCCGAGACCAGCGGCGCCTTGTTGAGCTCGTCGAGCAACTCGCGGCCGCCGATGCTCATCCACTCGTCGACGTAGCGCTGCCAGTCGGCGTCGATGTCGACGTCGGTGGTGATGTAGCGCCACCACGTCTCCTGCTTGAGCGTGGTCAGCCCGTCGCCGAACTCCGCCCAGAGCGGCAGGTAGTCGGTCTGGGTGAAGATGTCTTCCCGATGGTCCGGTGTCGAGATCTCCTGGATGTACGGGTTCTGCTTCATGAACGAATCCCAGGTCAGGCCCTCGGTCAGGTCGTTCCGGTCCTTGTTCGTGACGCAGAAGCGGAAGCCGTCGTGCCAGTGGTAGGCGTTGTAGTAGAAGAAGCCGTAGTGCTGGCCGTAGCCTGACACGCCCTCCTTGGGCGTCATCCAACTGCTGAGGCAGTCGTACGGCGTGCCGTCCGCGCCGTCCTGGCCGTTCCAGTCGAAGAACAGGCCGGGCGGGCCCCACTGACCATGGACGATGCCCTGCGGATCGTAGTTGAGATAGTCGAAGATCTGCAGGATGCGCGCCAGCTCCTCGTCGGTGACGTCGTGCTTGATGCTGTAGCCCATGCCCGGGTTCATCGGCGTGGCGCGTCCGTCGAACGGACACCGCGCGATACCCGTCGGACCGATCATCGGCAGCGTCGTCACCAGCTTGGCCTCCGGCACATTGGCGACGACACGCCCGCAGTGCCCGCCGGGATCGCCGTAGCGGGAGGTGGTGCCGCAGTTCTGCCCGCGTGACCACATGCCGGTCAGACCGTTCTGCCAGCGCTGCTCCCATTCGGCCCGGCTGACCGCCGGGAGGTTCTTGTCCAGGTACCCCAGTTGGAACCAGCGCTGCAACACCTTCAGTGCCTCGCGGCTCTGCGAGTAGGTGTCCTCCCGCACCGTCATGTCCTGCTCGGGATCGTAGTAGTTCTCCACGGAGTTGACCCCGAACGCGTCGAAGACCATCCCCATGCCCATGAAGAACACGATGTCCTGAGCCTCGGAGCCCTCGCCGGCGCCGAGGGTGCCGAAGGGGATCTCGTCCGGCTGACCGTTGCCGTTGAAGTCGGCCGCGCGGAAGCCGGCCATGATCGATTCCACCTCGTCCCAGTCGAAGTGGCCGAACCACATGTAGAAGGTATCCGGCATGCCGGCCGGGTCGCCCTCGCGGGGCGCGCCCTCGTCGTGCATCAGGCCGTTCAAATCGCCCAGCTTCGGCGCCTTTCCGTCCAGGCCCGCGGGGTCCATGCCGATCTCGCGCAGCCAGTCCAGCCGCCACGTGGCCAGCCGGTCACAGCCCTGCTGGTAGTGCTCGGCGCGCGGCAGGTTCATGTATTCGTCGGTGCTGCCGGGCGCCAGGCTCACCCCCCACGCCACGGGACCCTCGTTGTCTATGAAGTCGCTGTACTGCGGGGCGTAGCGCTCGATCATGTCGCGCGGGATGGTGCGGAAGGCACCCTTGTTGAACCACGCCACCATGTCGATGAAGCCCCAGAGCACGTCGGGATGCTCGCCCGCGGCGAGCATCGTGTTGAGGGCCTCCTGCCGGCCGCCGTGCATGATCGTGTTGGTGATGTCCACGTTGAACAGGTCCTCGATGTGGACCTTCACCCAGTTGTCGTCGGTGATCTCGGTGCCGGAGTAGCCGCCCCAGACGAGCTCGAGCGTCTCATCGTTGCTGAACGAGAGCCGATCCACCTCGTCCTGGCCTTCTCCGAACGCCGTGCCCGCTGCGAGGAGCAAGCCGCATCCGATGAGAGCCAGTAATCGCTGCGTTTTCATGTCCGCCTCCTGAAAGGGAGTGTGTAGCGACGAGGGCCCGCGGCCCTCCCTCGGGTTGATGCGCCGATGGTAGCGCAGTTGCACGCCCGATTCATCCCTTCAGCGAGCCCAGCATCACGCCCTTGACGAAGAAGCGCTGCAGGAAGGGGTAGACCAGGATGATCGGACCGATGGTCAGAACGATGGTGGCCGCCTGCACCGCCTCGGCGGCGAACATCTCCACGTCGACGCCCGCCTGGCGCATCATCTCCTGGTACTCGATGAACCAGTCGCTGCGGAGATCCGTCAACATCCGGAAAACCAGCATCTGCAGAACGAGCAGGCGGGGGTGCGGCGCGTAGATCAGCGCGTCGAACCAGGAGTTCCAGTGCTGGACGGCCGAGAACAGGGCGACCACCGCGATCACGGGCTTGGCCAGCGGCGCGATGATGCGCACGAGCACCGTCCAGTACGTGGCGCCGTCGATCACCGCCGAGTCCTCCATCGCCTGGTCGATGGTCATCAGGTAGTTGCGGGCCAGCACGATCCAGAAGACGTTGATCGCCGGCACCATGATCAGCACGGCGCGGGTGTTGAACAGCCCCAGGCCGCGGATCAACAGGAACAGCGGGATGATCCCGCCCGAGAAGAACAGGGTCAGGGTGTAGACGAGGGTCAGCGACTTGCGCCACGGCAGCGTCGGCTTGGAGAGGGCGTAGGCGGCGGTGAAGGTGACCAGCAGGGTCGTGAGCACGCCGAACACGACCCTGAAGATCGTGTTGAAGTAGGCCGGCGCGACGTCATGCTCGTCGAGCACGTAATTCCAGGCCTCGGTGTCGATCTCGCCCGGCCACACGTGGAACCCCATGCGCTGGACCGCGTGGATCGGGGCGAAGGACTGGGTGATGATGGTCCAGAAGGGGTAGATGAAGGTCAGCGACAGCAGCACGAAGAACGCGTAGTTGGCGATGTCGAAACTCACGCCTGATGCCGTCTTGCCGCCCCGCACCGCCATCGCGCTCAACTCCCCCGCATCGATCCGCGCCGCCGTCCCACCGGACTGAGCCTCACCACAGGGCGTAGTCGCCGTAGTCGGCGGAGCGGCGGATGATCGCGTTGACGATAAGCAGAATGATCAGTCCCGCGACGTTCTGGAACATGCCTATCGCGGTGGTGTAGCCGAAGCGGGCGGCCTGGATGCCGGCGCGGTAGATGAGCGTCTCGAACACGTCGGCGACCGCGAACACGTTGGGGTTGTACAGGTTGAAGATCTGCTCCCAGGACTCCTGCATCAGCGCGGCCACCTGCAGCAGGAACAGGATGAAGATCATCGGCACCAGCGACGGCAGGCTGATGCTGAACGCCTGCCGCAGCCGGCCGGCCCCGTCGAGCTGGGCGCTCTCGTAGAGCTGCGGGTCGATCCCGGACAGCGCCGCCAGGTAGATGATCGAGCCCCAGCCCACGCTCTGCCAGATGCCGGTGAGCACCAGGAGGCCGCGGAAAGTGGGCGCGTACGTGAGCAGATGGACCGGCTCCACGCCGATCACACCGAAGAACCAGAACACGGGGCCGTAGGTATTGAGGATCTGCGAGACGATGCCGCCCAGGAGCACCCAGGAGATGAAGTGCGGGAAGTAGCTGACGCTCTGCACCGCCCGCTTGACGGGGGTGAACCGGATCTCGTTGAGCAGCAGCGCGAAAACGATGGGCGTCGGGAACTGGAAGACGATGCGCAGGAAGCTGAGGTAGACGGTGTTGACCAGCACGCGCGTGAAGAACGGATCGCGCGCCAGCCGCTTGAAGTAGGCGAAGTTGTTCCACTCGCTGCCGAGCAGCCCGTCGCGGACGTTGAAGTCCGTGAAGGCGATCGCCATCCCGTAGATCGGCACGTACTTGAACACGAACAGAAAGGCGAAGGAGATCAGGAGCAGCAGGTAGAGCGGTCGCATGCGCAGCATCCGCGTGCGCTGTTGGCGGCGCAGCAACTCGCGCTGCGCATCGGCGGCAGACGCAACCGGGTCAGTCGCCACGGAACCTGCGAAGCTCCTTCACGAAGGGCCAACCGTACCGCACGAGTTCCCGACGGGCAACGGCAGCGCAGGCTGAGCAGTCGTCAGCCGTGGGCGTAGATCAACAGGTTGAGATCGGGAACGATCATCCGCCCCGCGTCCCGGCGAAGTCCTCGGCCTCGAGCTGGTCGTTGAGCCGGTTCAGCTTCATCGGATCGACGCCGGGAGCGAGTCCGCTGTGGTTCGGGACGATCCGACTCTGCGAGGAGCCGGCGAGTGCCTCGATGGCGTCTGCCGCCCAGCGCGGGTTGTCCAGCATCGCCGTGCCCACCGCCACCAGGTCGGCCTTGCCGTCGCGGACCACCCGGTCGGCGAACGCCGGCGTACGGATCGCCCCCGGGACGATCACCGGCACGGTGACGGCCGCGCGCACGTAGGCGGCGATGTCGACGTGGTAGCCCTCGGAGGTTCCGTCCCAGTCCTGCGCTTGCGGTCCGTGCACGCCGCCGGAGATGTGGATGGAGTCGACGCCGGCTTCGATCAACACCCGGGCGGCGGCAACGGCGGCGGCCGCGTCCAGGCCTCCGGGCTTGTAGTCCAGCGCGCCCAGGCGGTACTGCACCCAGTAGTCCGGCCCCACCGCGGCTCGCACCGCCCGCACCACCGCGCACGGCAGGGCCAGGCGGCGCTCGGCGTCACCGCCGTAGCCGTCGTCGCGGCGGTTGACCAGCGGCGACAGGAACTGGCTGAGCAGGTAGCCGTGCGCGCCGTGGGTCTCCACCAGGTCGTAGCCTGCCCGCACGCCGCGGCGCGCGGCCTGGGCGAAGCCGCGCGGGTACTCCTCGATCTCGGCGACCGTGGCGGCGCGGCATTCCTCCTGGCCGCGTGGCACCACGCCGGCGGAGGCGCTGACCGGCTGGTGGCCGCTGCAGGCGCTCGGCACCTTGCCTCCGCCGTGGTTGAGTTGCACGCCGGTCACGGCTCCGGTCGCCCGGATCCGCTCGCAGAGACGGGCGTGGCCGGCGATCAGCGCGTCGTCGTGGATGCCGAGCTGGTCGTCGCTGGTGCGGCCGCCGGCCACGACGTAGCAGTGCTCGACCATCGCCAGGCCGACGCCGGCGGCCGCGCGCGGCACGTAGCGGTCCAGGTGCTCCTGCGTCACCGAGCCGTCCGGCGGCGACAGATGGCTGGCCATCGGCGGCATCACGATCCGGTTGCGCAGCGTGCGCCCCTTGATCGTGATCGGCGTCAGCAGACCGGGCGGATCGGTGCGGCCCATGGCGGCCGTACTGTGCGTGCCGGTTCGGGCGGGTGTACAGCCCAGCGGCGCCACAGGACGGCACCGCCCCGATGCTCTACCGGGCCAGTCGCGCGCTTGCGAGGCGGTTCAGGCTTACGCGCTCTTCCGCTGCCTGAAGCACCAGCTCTCTGTGCGTCTCCGGCGGCACCCGCACCACGAACCGACCACTGTACTTTCGGTCCGCGAGCGGTTCGGGCGGAGTTTCCCCGTTGCTCTGCATGTCTGCGACGACGTCCCGGATCAGCTCTTGCATGCCGGCGAGCGCTTCCTGAGGAGTGGGCGCAAGCCAACTCAACGACGGGAACTCGGCGCAGAGCGCCACGTGCTCCTTGTCCTCATCAGACCACGTGATGCGATATGTGTAATGATCAACCACTGTTAGGGCACCTCTACAACTCGACCAATTCAACGCGGTGTTACGGTCCTGATTCAGCTACGTTCCTCCTCCCGGCCCTCGTTGCTGAGTTTCTCGATCGCCTTGATCACCTGCCGAACTTGATACGGCTTGGCCATACCCTTGGCGTCCTGGATGTTCACGCGCGGATCACCGCGCCACGGCATACGGTATACACGATGGCTGCTCCTATCCTGTCGTGGTTCGCCGAAGAACCCGTCACACACCCTGGCAAACTCGGAGAACGGAAGGTTGCGCATCCGGCGACGCAGCATCTCGACGGTGGCGTCCGCCTCCTTCATGCGACGTCAATATTAGTATCATCCGGAAGGGCGGTCAAGAGAGCCAGCGAAGGGGCCAAGGTACGCCAACTTCCTTCCTCAGTCCGAGCGATTGATTGATGTGGCATCACGAAGTGTGACACATTGTGCACATGGAACACATCGGGATCCGCGATTTGCACCTCAAGACCGGCGAGTGGGTGCGGCGCGCAGCGCTCGGTGAAGGCGTGGTGATCACCGACCGGGGGCGCCCGTTGGCCTCGCTGATACCGGTGCGCCCGGACGACCTGAGCACTCCGTTCAGCCGGCGCCGAACGTTGCCCGAGTTTCGACGCGCTGCCTGTGGTTCCCGGCGATGCAGCCCGCTACGTGTCCGAGGACCGCGATCGCGGATGACCTAACTCGACACCGCCTACATCCTGAAGTGTTACGTGAGGGAGGACGGCTGACGGCGGTCACCACCACCTTCGCCACGCTGTCGCGGCACGTGTTCCTGCGCACCGGTGATGCCGTGCACCTGCTCACCGCCAAGCACAACGGACTGGACGAGGTCTTCAGCAACGACGCGCGCCTGCTGGCCGCGGCACCCGAGATCGGCATCGTGGGACGCAACGTGATCGCGCGATCCGAGGATCCCTGCCCCCGTCGGCAGGGACACGGATGTCGGAACAGCACGGACCGGCAAATCGAGGCAGGTACGAGGCTGCCACCTCGATCGGGTCCTGGATCAGCGGCTGACCCATCATCGTGGCTTGCGGCGCTGCCACCGCTGACTCCAGCAGCGCTTCGTCCCGGATCCCAGGCATGCCGCCATGAGCAGCCAACACGGCCCGGTGTATCACCTTCACGGCCGCGACGGTCGGATGAGCGAGGGGCGCGCTCACGAAAGCCGCTGAAACAGGTCCTGGTTCTTCCCTATGAGGCGCTTGGCGGCCGTTCCGGCCCGCTCGGCGTCGATGAGCGGGCGCACCGGCGTCAGCATGATCGAACCGCCGTCGTGCACGGTAACCACGACCTCATCTCCCACCTTGAGGCGAGCCATGTCCATAAGAGCCACGTCGAAGATGATGCCCTGGGAGTTACCGATTCTACGGACCGTTCTGATCATGGCGCGAACTGCATTTTAACCGGTCGGTCGTCAGCCCGCCGCGTCGACGGGCGCGCCGCAGACCGAGCGATCACGCGCGAGACGGGGTAGCCGACCCCGCAGCCTGTAGTATCTTCGGATCGATGCCGGTCGTCGTTCCGCCGCCCGCACGGCACGCGCGCCGCACGCGACGACGACGCCGCCTGCTACGCATCGCGTTGTTGCTGCTGGCCTTCAACCTGGTGATCCCGCCATACGTGCGGCCGGTACCGGGTGCGGTCACCTCCCGCTACTTCCTGCGGACGCGGCCGGAGTCCGCGAATCCGCTGGCGCTGGAAGTCCACAAAGGAATCGACTTCGCCGCGCCGCGCGGCAGTCCGGTGCGCGCCGCAAAGAGCGGCATCGTCGACACGGTGGGCTCCAGTCCCACGCTGGGCACCTATGTCATCATCCGCCACTGGCTGGGGTTCTCGACCCTGTACGCCCATCTCGAGTCCGCTCGCACGCGGCCCGGCCGGCCGGCCGTGAAGTGGGCGCGCATCGGTTCCGCCGGACAGAGCGGGCGGGCCACCGGTCCCCACCTGCACTTCGAGGTACGTTGGCTCGGCCGGCGGCTGCCCCCGGGTCCGTTCCTGGCCATCGACAGCGCCCGCAGCGCCCTGTGGAGCCTGATTCGCCCCGGTTAGCCCTTCGCCGGGTGAGCGTCCTGGTCGGTGTAGACGCCCTGCCCGGCCATGATCGCCAGCAAATGCCGCCTGGATCACGGAAGAACATCCTCCACAGCTCGTAATCGTCTCCGCGTGCGATCAGAACGAGCCGATCCTCAGGCCAGTTCGCCCACTTCAGACAGACGCGAAGTGCATAGGGGAGCAACCCGCACTGTCCCCACATTTGACGGCCTCGTTCCCACTCTCCCCGTTACCGCCTCTCGTCATTTGAGAGACCATGGGACGGATTGACAGCCAATTTATCAAAGCTTATCGTATCTATACGAATCATCCGAGAGCGGAAACCACCTCACGATCTATATGGCGAACATCCCACTGCCCATCGCTGTATGTGCCGCCGTCGCTGAAGTCCTCGACGGGTCACATCAGACGCTTGAAGTGCTTTTCCAGGAGGCCGGCGTGCCCGGTCCGCCCCCCGCCCTCCCACACGACTCAAAGTGGAAGACTTGGCTTCGCCGCGCCGGCAACGATGCCGGCGTCGATAGCCTCGCTGTCCTCGGCCGTCTGATTGAGGAGTTCATGGACCTCCCCCCACGACCGGCAACGGAGATAGGACATGATCCCGTCGCAGAATACAAACAGAAACGTGCTCGACTTAGTGCCGTCCTTGAGGACCACGGATCTCGCTATTTCCGAGGTGGACGCGTCATTCCGAATGACGTGGTCCAGCCGGAGACGAGGCCAGCCACAGGTACTCCAGATACGATTGCTCCACCCGCAAATATTGATGAACTCCTACAGCGGCTAATTCGAGGCCTGCTGCCGGCGATGTACCCCTTGGCATATCGACGCAAGGATGCAAGATCTCTGGATTTCGAGTCAGAATATGACATCCAAGACCTGCTACATTCACAGCTCCGCCCCTGGGTTGCTGATATTCGCCCAGAGGAATTCACGCCAAGGTATGCAGGGTCGTCAACTAGGATGGACTTCTTGCTGCCGGCGCACCGTCTTGTCATCGAGGTTAAGCGCGTCCGTAACAGAGCTCATGCAAGAAAAGTGGGGACGGAACTCATTGTGGACATCGACCACTATCGTCGGCACCCAGGCTGCGCTCGGCTGTGGTGTGCGATTTATGATCCAGCCACGTTAATCCCGGCTTATTCGCGTAGGAGTAGAGAAAAAGTAGGCGTGTCCGCCGATTTGCAGTAGAGTAAAGGTGTTACACAAACACGACCGCAAAGGACGGGACACGCCGTGGGTGAAACTCTACCGATCTTCTCGACGACCTTCA
>JAPOQV010000260.1 GCA_026710565.1 Spirochaetaceae bacterium
TCCCGGACCCGGCACCCTGCCGAGCGTGCCGGTACATGCGTCCACCACCGCGCCCAGCAGGCCGCCGGCGCCGGCACGCCACGCGAAACGGTCGATGCCGTCGGTCCCCTCGATGCGCAGGCCATCCGCCGCCGGGTGCACCCGCACACGCACCCGCGGCTCGACGGCCGCCGCCACTCCGAGTCCGCCCGGCTGCAGCACCGCGTACTCGCCCAGCAGCAGTACGCTCCCGGGCGCGCTGTACTCCCGTGCTTCAGCCCCCGTGTCAACCGCCACGGCTCACTCCCGGCCCCACGGCCGACACGATCGGCGGCGGCTTCCCCGGGCACGACGCGGACAGCGCCGCCGCCACCCGCTGAGCGTCGCATTCCGAGCACAGCACCTTGACCTGTGGGCCCGCGTCCATGGTCTCCCACGCGGCCACGCCGTGCGCGCGCAGCTCCTCCACGGCCGCCAGCAGCATGAGCGTCTCGGGCAGCCAGTAGCGGATCGGCGGATCGGCCGCCAGCATCGTCGCAAACATGCGGGAGTAGCTGTTGCGCATCGCGCTGCCCAACCGGGCCAGATCGCGCTCCCGGACCGCGGCCGCCGCTTCTTCGTACAGCCGCGGGCTGTCGCGCACCCATCCGTCATACGCGGGCGAGGTCAGCCGCACACGCTCCATCGCCTCGCGCGAGCCGATCGGCTTGGCCGCGCCGCTGACCACCGCGACCACCACCCGAAGCTCCGGCCACGCATCGGCCGGCGCCAGCGGGCTCGCCGTCTCGGCTCCGGCCGGCAGTGTCACGAAGCCGCCGAAGACGGCTCGCGCCGCCGACGCCGATCCCACCCGCGCGAGCGCGGAGAGCTCGGTGTCGCCGAGCTCCACCCCGCACGCTCGGCTGCAGGCCGCCGCCAGCGCCGCGAATCCGGACGAGGAGCTGGCCAGGCCGGCCGCGCTCGGAAAGTCGTTGCGGGCGCGGATCCGAAAGCCGCTTCGCGTTTCGCACCGCCCGCGCACCTCGTCCAGGAACGCCCGGTAGCGCGCCGGATCGACGCTGCGGCCGTCCAGCTCGACGGAATCGCCGGACTCGTCCAGCCGCACGTGCACGTCACTGCGCAGCGCCGCGAGCGAGATCCCGAGACTGGGGGTCGCCGGAAGGTTCCGCCGCACGTCCGCCTTGCCCCAGTACTTGACCAGCGCGAGGTTCGGGTGAGCGACCGCGGAGGCGGATCCGTCGGTTCCTGCCGCGTTCACGATTCGGACCGGCGCAACTCGGCCAGGGCCGCGGCCGCCGCATCGCCGTCTACCGTGCCTGCGGCCGCGATACGCCCGGCGACCCGCTCGACCTCCGGGCCGCGCGCGCCGGCCTGAAACGCCAGCCGCCGCGCGTGCAGGCGCAGGTGGCCGCGCTGGATCCCCTCGCCCACGAGCGCCATCAGCGCTGCCAGGTTCTGCGCCAGCCCCGCCGCGCAGGCGATGCGGGCAAGCCGTCTCGCGCCGGGGTTGCCCAGCACCTGCAGGGCGAACCGCGCGCCGGGATGCACGCTCGTCGCCCCGCCCACCGAGCCCAGCGGGATCGGCACCGACAGCTCGCCGACCAGCCCGCCATCCTCACGGCGGAAGCTCGACAGCGGCCCGTACCTTCCCGATCGGCCGGCGTGCAGGTGGGCCGCCGCCTCCACGGCCCGCGTGTCGTTGCCGGTCGCCAGCGCCACCGCGGCGATGCCGTTCATGATCCCCTTGTTGTGGGTGACCGCGCGGTCGGGGTCGTCGGCCGCCACCGCGGTCGCCCGCACCACCCGCTCGGCCATCTGGGCGCCGTTGCGCCCGGCGCGCGCCAGCAGCTCATCCGGGCACGAGAACCGCGCGGTGCAGACGTTGTGCCGCGACGCGTTGGTGACGATCGACATCAGCACCGTGCCGCCGCCGGTCCGCTCCAGCAGGGGGCGCAGCGCCTCGCCCGCGGTATTGACCTTGTTGGCGCCCATCGCGTCGCGGGCGTCCAGGTCCACCTCGACCTTGAGCACGCCGCTCGCCGGCAGGGGGAGTACGCGCAGGCCGCGGTAGCCGCCGCCGCGAGCCACCAGCGTCGGCACCGCCGCGTCCACGTGCTCGCGAATCGCGGGCTCCGCGGCCCGGACGCGCTCCGCGGCGTCCGCCGCGCCGTCGACGAACACCTGCACGGTCGCCAGCGGCAGCCCGCCGCTCGTCGTGAATCCGCCGCCGCGGCGCACCAGCCGGGCGGCGTGGGTGGCGGCAGCGATCACCGACGGCTCCTCGGTCGCCATCGGCACGGCATGCTCGCGGCCGTCGATCAGGAACCCGGCGGCGATCCCCAAGGGCACCGACAGCACGCCGACCGCCGATTCGACCATCAGGTCGGCCAAGTCCAGCGCGTCGGCCGGCGCGCCGGTGGCGGCGTGCTCGGCATCGCCGAGCGGATGGCCGCCGGCAGCGGCGGCGCTCCTCAGCATGACGCGCCGCTCCGCGACGGATGCGTAGCGGAATCGTTCGGGCAGGGTCACGGCGTGTCGTTCAGGCGGCGCCGGTGCCATCCGTCATCGCGCCTTCACCGCCCCCGCCGGCAGACGCTACGGGCGCGTGTCTCTCTGGTAGTCGTAGAGGCGGTAGCCGTCCTCGCGAATGCCGCTCAGGTAGAACCGCTTGGCCGGAACGACTTCGTCGTCAGCGACAGCTCCGCCGTCCGAGTCGGGCACCTCGGGGCTGCCCATCCACCGGTCATACTGCCCGAAGGTCGCCGGCACCGCGTGGTCGAGCTCCTCGTCCAGGGTCCAGGAGCGGATCACCTCGGGCGCTCCGGCGGCCACCCGTCCCGACACCACCACCGCGGTGTTGCCGGAGCCGTAGGAGAACAGCAGCACCTGCCGGCCGACGATGTCGTCACCCAGCCGCCGGTAGCGCTTCCAGAGGACGGACGCCAAGCCCAGGAACAGCGCGCCGGAGTAGATGTTGCCGGTCACGCCCACCGGTTCGACGGCCGCGTCCAGGTCGCGTTCGGCCAGGAACGCCCGGCTGGCGGCCTCGTCGAGCCCCAGGTGCCGGCCGATCAGCTCGCTCATCGCCTCCACCGGAAGCGTCATGAACGGACTGTGCAGGGCGAAGGCGTCGGTAGTGCCCAGCACCTCGCGCGGCTCCCGGCCGGCGCGCGCGCAGTGGTCGAGCAGCGCCCGGCCGACCGCCTGCTTGTAGCACTTCAGCGAGTAGCCGCCCTTCACGCGCGCGGTGTCGGAGCCGAGCGGCCGGAAGAAGTCGTCGACGTCGCTCGACGAGTAGCCGGCGGTGGCCACGTCGATCTCCAGCAGCTTGGGGTCGACGCAGGCGCTCATGGCGACGGCGCCCGCTCCCTGGGTGAGCTCCGCGGTCGAGGCGCGGTCGTAGCGGGCGACGTCCGAGCAGACCACCACGCCGCTCTCGGCCGGCCGGTTGGTCAGCGCCAGCAGCGCCAGCACGGCCAGCAGCGAGATCATGCCGCCCGCGCAGGCATGTTGGATCTGGAACGTGGAGATGCCTTCGGGCACCTCGCAGCCGGCATCCTGCAGCATCCCCTCGACGTAGGCCGCGACCGGCTTGCTGTGGTCGACGGTGGTCTCCGTACCCACGGCCAAGTAGCGCAGGTCGGCCAGCGACAGGGTGCCGCGCGTCAGCAGCCGCAGGGCCGCCTGCGCGGCCATGGTCGCGCAATCCTCCCACCACGCCGGGAAACGCACCTTCTTCTGCTGCGTGTACTCGAATGCCCGCTTGAGCGCCATGCGCAGCAGCGGGTTCTCCTCGATGCGGCGGCGGATGAGCGCGCCGATGTCGACCTGCAGCGACGGAAGGTAGAGGGCGATGTCACCGATGCCGACGGCGGTCCCGGTGGCGGTCACGAGGCGAGCTCACAGGCGGGCATGGTCTCCCTGGCAGGCATGGTCTCACCGACAGGCATGGCGGCCAGCTCGCCCTCCACGGAGAGCGGCGCCGCGCCGGTGATCCGCACCGGCACGATGTGGCCCGGCCGCACGTCGTCCCGCTCCGGAAAGCGCACGATCACCCGGCCCTCCGTGCGGCCGCTCAGATGGCCGGCTCGGCGCGCCGGGCCCTCCACCAGCACCGGCAGCGTGCTATCGACCAGGGCGGCGTTGTAGGCGCCGGCCGAGCGCTGCAGCTCGTCGGAGAGGATCTGCACCCGCTCCTTCTTGACGGCGGCCGGCACGTCGTCCGCCCAGCGCGAGCTGGCGGCGCCGGGGCGCGGCGAGTAGGCGGCGATGTAGGCCATGTTGAACTGGAACTCGCGCATCGCGCGGCGGGTCTCTTCGAACTGCTCGTCCGTCTCACCCGTGAAGCCGACGATGATGTCCGTGGACAGCGTCGCCCGTGGCAGGATCCGGCGGATCTCCTCGACGATGGGGCGGTAGCGGTCCAGCCGGTAGTTGCGGTTCATGCGGATCAGGACCTTGTCGTCCCCGGACTGCAGCGGCAGGTGCACCTGCATGGCGATCGACGGGTGGGCGGCCATCGCCTCGAGCACCTCGGTCGTCATGTCCTGCGGGTGCGGAGACGTGTAGTAGACCCAGACCGTGCGCCCGGCCTTCTCGCACAGCTCGGCGACGCGGTGGAGCAGCTCCGCGAAGCTGCACTCGTCCGATGTGTCGGTGCCGTAGGAGTTGACGTTCTGGCCGAGCAGGGTGATCGAGCTGTAGCCGAGCCCGACCAGCCGGCCCACCTCGTCCAGGATCCCCCCGGACGGCCGCGACACCTCGCGGCCACGGGTATAGGGGACCGCGCAGAAGGTGCAGAGCTTGTCGCAGCCGTTCTGGATGGGCACGAAGGCGGCGTAGCCGGAGGAGTAGCGCGGGGTGATCTTCCAGAAAGCGTCGTCGGTGCCCAGATAGCCGCCGCCGGAGGCGGGGGTCACGACCCCGTCCTGGCGGATCAGGTCGGGCAGCGACGGCACGTCGGCAGGGCGCACCAGGAAGTCGAACTTTCCGGCCAGCCGTGGTTCGTCGTGCGGCAACACGCACCCGGAGACGAACGTGACCAGGGGACGCTGCGCCTTCCAGGCGTTCCAGCGCTCGATGCGGGCATCGACCCGGTCGATCGCCCGCTGCCGTACCGAGCAGGCGATCGCGCCGATCAGGTCCGCGTCCTCCTCTCGCCCGGTCCTCACGAACCCCGCGGAGTCCAGCACCGTGGCGATCCGTTCGGTGTCGGAGAGGTTCATCTGGCAGCCGAACGACACCAGATGGTAGGTCATGCCGCTGCCGAGCATAATAGCTCGCCCCCGCGATCGACAACCGACGGA
>JAPOQV010000261.1 GCA_026710565.1 Spirochaetaceae bacterium
CGCCGACCAACCGGATGCGCGCGAGCGGCTGCGCGACGGCTCGCTGACGCTGAGCGCCGCAGCCGAGCTGCAGTGGGCGTTCGACCGGCAGCGGCGGCGTGGATCCATCTCCGGGATCGCGTCGAGCGCGCCGGCGGGCTCAGCCGCAGCGGACTCGGCGCCGGCCCCGGCCGTGGAGGACCCGGCGGCGGATTCCGCGCCGGCCGCAGCGCCGAGTGCCTCCGACTCCGAGCCGCCGCTGGTGCTTGATGCGGCAGGAAGGCAGAAGCTGCTGGAGGAGTCAGCCGGGAAGAGCACACGGGAGGTCCGCCGCATGCTGGACCGACCTGGACCCGGAGCTGGCGGTGCCGGCCGACCGCGTGCGCCCGCTCGGCGACGGCCGCTACGAGCTGCAGGCGGCCATCGACGCCGACTGCCACCAGGGGCTGGAGCAGCTCCGCGGGCTGCTCTCCCACGTGGACCCGCACCTGACGATCGGGCAGCTCGTCGGCCGCATCGTGCAGGAGGCGCTCGACCGCCACGACCCGAGCCGGCCGCCACGCCGGGCGCGCAGCAGCAACCGGCCGGCGGCCGGTGACTCCAAGCCCGCTACGGCAGCGAAGGACCACGCCGCACCGGAACCCGGTCACGCGGTGACGACGCAGACGAGGCACGCCGTCGCTACTCCGGCGCCGGCGCAGGCGGCGCCACCGGAACCGAGCTCCGCGCCTGCGCCGACCCCGCAAGCAGCGACCGAGCGCCGGTCCGCTGCCGGGAGGAAGCCGGCCGGCGCCGTCACTCCGGCGGCGAAGCCGAGCGCTCCGGGCCGCGCGATTCCGGCGGCCGTGAAGCGACAGGTCTGGCAGCGGGACGGCGGCCGCTGCAGCTACGTCGATCGAGAGACTGGACGTTGCTGCAACTCACGACACCTGATCGAGATGGACCACATCCTGCCATATGCGCTGGGCGGCGGGGCCGATCCCGGAAACCTGAGGCTTCGCTGCCGAGCCCATCACCGCCATCGGCACGCGCCTGACTCCGAACCGGCGGCGGGGAAGAGACATCCATCCCGAGGCGACAGCGGGCACGCGCGCTGATGCGCCGCGCTCATCCGCCGTCAGTCAGGTGCCGGCAAGGTCGGCTCGCGCCCCTTCACGGAGGGCCGCGCCGTCGCGCGCGAGCGACGCGCAGGCGTCCCGCGCGGCGGCGAGCTGGTCGCCGCGCAGCGCGGCCAGCAGGTCCTGCCGGCGCCCTTCGAGCAGCCGCATGATGCGCAGCAGCCCCAGGCGCTCGTCACGGCGCCGCGCACGCGCCAGCTCCTCTTCCGTGCCGGAGAGGGCCAGACGCCGCAGCCTCGCGGTCTGCTCGGCCGAGACCCGCACCAGCGCCCGGTCGACGGCCGCCGCCAGGACGCGGGCGTCGTTGAGCTCGCCCAGGACGTCCTGCAGGCGCTTCAGCACCTCAGACATCGCGGCGCCGTCGGTGATGCCGTCGACGGCCGGTTCCACCAGGTAGCGCAGGCGCTTCGCGGCCAGCCGCGCGTCGTGGAGCTGGTCGCCGTGCGCGGCCTCCGATATCGCCGCCAAGCGGGCGCCGGTGTCGGCCGCATACTGCTGCAGCCGCTCTCCGAACGCCCGGCCGTACGTCAGGGGCACCGGTGCCGCCTGCTCCAGCCGCGCGCGCAGCTCCACGTCCAGCCGCTCGAAACGAGTGCGCACCGCGGCAGCGGCGGCGGCGTGGCCGGCGTGGCGCCGCCGGCGCAGCCGCTCCAGCAGATGGTTGAGGCCGGCCCGCTCGCTGCGACGCAGCGCCTCCCGCGTGCCCTCCAGCCAGACGATCTGCACCTCCGCGTCGCGGCCCCGGTTGGTCTGCCGCATCAGCCGGCGCAACTCCGCCCGGACCCGCTTGCCGGCCGCCTTGCCCAGCCACGGCCGGTAGGCGCGCAGCACGCCGCGGCACCGCCGGAGCGCAACGCGGAAGTCGTGCAGCGCTTCCGGGTTGCCGGGGCGTCCCACCTGCCGGACCGCCCGCTCGGCCTGCGACAGGCAGCGGTCGACCAGCGCCGCCACCGTCTCCACCACCGGCCGCTCCAGGAAACCGTCCGCCCGTGAACTGTCCATCGAAGCCTCGTACTATACCGACGCTGCATGGAACGACACAGCCGGCCCTCGATTCTGGTCGTGTGCGTGCACAACTCGGGGCGGAGCCAGCTCGCCGAGGCGTACCTGCGCCGGTTCGGGGGCGATCGGCTCCACGTGCGGAGCGCAGGCTCGCAGCCCCGGCCGCTCAATCCGCTGGTCGTCGACGCCCTGCTCGAAGACGGCATCGACATCCGCGGCAAGCGGCCGGTCGACGTGCGGGCGCTGCACGATGCAGGCGCGCGCTTCGACTACGTGATCGGCGTCTGCGACCGGGAGGCGTTGGACGGCTGCCCGGTGTTCCCCGCCGAGCGCAGCCGGCTTCACTGGCCGTTCCCGGACCCGGCGGCGCTGAGCGGCAGCGACGAAGCCCGCCGCGCCGCGGTGCGCGAGCTGCGCGACCGGATCAGGGAGCGCTGCCGGCGGTTCTGCGCCGAGCTCACCTGAACGGGCCTCGACCGGCCGCCTCCGTGCCGCGGCGCAGCGCGCGCCCGCAGCCGGCGGCCAGCGCCGCCCCGAGCAGCGGGCCGGCGAGGTAGATCCACAGGAAGCGCAGCGGAGTCCCGGCGAACAGCGCCGGCGCGAAGGCGCGCGCCGGATTCATCGATGCGGCGCTGGTCGGGCCGGCGAACCAGATCGCCAGCGCCACGAACCCGCCCACCGCCACGCCGGCCGACGCCTCGCGCCGCACCGGCGCGCCGGGATGCAGATTCCCCGACACGCCCAGGATGACGAACATGAGCAGAAAGGTCAGCACGACCTCGAATGCCACGGCGGGTACCGCCGGCACCGACGGCAGGTTGGCGCCCATCTCGGCCGGCCGTCCCGGCAGCAGCAGCCACAGAGTGAAGCTGGCGAGCGTCGCGCCGGCGAGCTGCGCGGCCACGTACCCGACGGCCTCACGCGGCCGGAGCCGGCCCGAGAGCCAGAACCCCCAGGTCACCGCCGGGTTGAAGTGAGCGCCGGAGATGTCGCCCACCGCGTAGATCATGGCGGCGACCACCAGCCCCGGGGTGACCGCCACGCCCAGGTGGGTGACCGCGCCGCCGGAGACCTCGTCCACCATGATCGACCCGGTGGCGACGAACACGAGCGCGAAGGTGCCGATCAACTCGGCCAGGAGCCGGGGCCACACGGCCTCCTGATACCCGACCAGTGCTAGCGTTTCGCTAGGAGTCTGTCGGATTTGCCGCCGCGAAAGGTGGGGATGGGCCGAGAACGCCGCCTGGTTGTGCCGGGAGGTGAACTCCGCTTGCAGATTTCTAGCAGTTCGCTGGACGCGGCCTAACGGCGCGCGGTGTCTGCTTCGTGCGACACCACAAACGTGAGTTCGGAGGCACCCGTGAAATCGTGGATCAACCGGCTCGCCGAGCACTATGCTGACAGGCGGGACCGGTACCCGGATGACGACCTGCTGGTCGTGTTCGACATCGACGGCACCATCCTGGACAGCCGCTACGAGCTGCTGCACCTGCTGCGCCGCTACGACCGGGCGCACGGCACGCGTTACTTCGCCCACCTCACCGTGGCGGCGGTAACGGTGACCGACTGCCGGCTCGCGGATCTCGCCGAACGCTGCGGCGCGCCCGCGGACACCGCCGAGTGGTGCGCGGCCCATCGCTGGGACCGGGACGTGATCCTGGCCTCGCACCGCCCGTACCACGGCGTGCTGGAGGTGATCCGCTGGTTCCAGATCCAGCCAAACACCGACGTCGCCCTGGTCACCGGGCGGCCAGAGTCGGCGCGCGCCACCACGCTGGAGTCGCTGAACACGCTGGGCCGCGAGTTCAAGGTGAGCTTCCGCGACAAGCTGCTGGTGATGTTCGAGGACGATCTCCACGACGACGTGCCGGAGGCGACGGCCGAGGCGGTGCGCCGGCCCACTCTGCACGGGGTTCGCGTGGTGGCCATGCTCGACAACGAGCCGCACAACCTGAAGGCGGTCGCCGCCGCCGACCCGGACGGCCAGGTGCTGCTGGTGCACGCCGACACCATCTTCGCCTCCTCGCCGCGGCTGCGCCCGCGCCGGGCGCTGCGCAGCGCATCCTACGAGGTGGGCGAGCTGGTCAGCCAGGACTCGCTGCCCCGGCACGTGCAGTTCGTCTGGCACGGCATCGACTCAGCGCGCGCCCTGGACCTGTTCCTGACGACCGAGGTGGGATGGGCGGAGTTCGGCGTGGACCGCCATCCGATCTCCGGCGACCTGATCGTCGGCCGCTCCCCGGCCGAGCGCGCTGCGCTCGACGGCGCTCCCGTTCTGCGGCTCTACC
The DNA here is from genome assembly GCA_026710565.1 of Spirochaetaceae bacterium. The sequence goes on from JAPOQV010000261.1 coordinate 4,388, forward strand.
TGGAGGCGCTCCGCGACTGCGACCGCGGCGTCAAGCTGGACATCAAGTCACCGGAGGTGATCGGCGACCTGCTGGAGCTGGTCGACGGCCTCTCCTTCCCCGACGAGCAACTCTGGTTCTCGGCGGCGCCGAGCAACGTCCCCCTGGACGCGTTCGCCTGCCTGCGCGATGGCCGGCCCGGCGCCGTGCTGCAGGCGCCGGTCGATTCGCTCGGTCCGTTCGCGGACGTCGCGCCTGCCAACGTCCGCGTGCTCGTCGACGTGCTGATCGCGGCCGGCATCGACCGCTTCTCGCTGGGCTGGGGAGCGCCGGGGCTGGCAAGCCTGATGGCGCGGCTCGACGACTGGGACTGCGCCGTGAACATCCACGACGTCCCGGACCTGCAGGCGTTCCTGCAGGCGATCCTGCTGCTGCCGACCTCGATCACCTCGCGCTTCGATTTTCCCTTCTGGCGGGTGCCGAAGCTGACCTCGCTGGCGAGCGGCGTGCGCTCGAACGGGATCCTTCGGAACGCCGTCGATCTGCTTCAGGCCGGCCGTCAGGAGAGCTCGACGCGCAGCCCGAAGACCTGATCCATCAGCTCGCCCTTGCGCGCCAGCGCCATCAGCTCCAGGGACAGGTCGCCCTGATACCCGCACTTCAGGCGCAGCACGTCTCCGGCGCGCTCGGCGTCGAAGCGGTCGATGCGGCCCAGGTGGCTGACGTCCAGCGCGTCGGCGACGCGCAGGATCGCCGCCAGCTTGTTGACCACCAGCCGCTGCCGGCGGGAGAGGGCGGCGTACATGGGGTGGGACATCGCAGGCAGCGCCCGGCGGTGGTAGCGCACCACGTTGGCGACCACCGCCGTGTCCCGCTCGTCGATGCCGAATACTTCGGAGTTGGCGACGATGTAGGCGCCGTGCTTGTGGTGGCCGGACGCCTTGATCAGCTTGCCGACCTCGTGCAGCAGCGCCGCCACGTTCAGCATCAGCCGCTCGCGGTGGCCGAGCCCGTGATCGGCGGCCAGCAGGTCGAACAGGACCAGCGCCAGCTTGGTGACGTGGCGGACGTGCGGGTCCTCGGCGTGGTACTTGCGCGCCACGCTCAGCGCCGACGCGATGGTCTGCCGCTCGAACTCCCGGCGCGACTGCTCGTCGTCGAGCACGGCGCTCAACAGCACGCCCTCGCGGATGCTCAGCTCCGGGACGATCACCTGCTGGGCGGCCGTCGACTCCAGGAACAGGTCGTAGACGATCAGGTCCGGCAGGATGCCCTCCGCGTCCTCGTACGGGATCGAGAGCTCGTGGACGAGCTCCTCGACCCGCAGCGGCTGCAGGCCGCGGATCAGCTCCTGCAGGGCCGGGCGCTCGATCAGGGAGCAGTGCTCGGCGATCCGCCGGCCGGCGCGCGATGCGGCCAGCCGGATCACGCCGCCGCCGGCCACGAACCGGCGGATGTGCTTGAGCGGCTGCTCGTGGGTGAGCACCTCGCGCGTGGGGGCGACGGTCTCCGACAGGACGCGGCGAAGCCGTTCCGGATTGCCGTGCATGGGCCGCAGCATGTCCTCCATGCGGGCGCTGCCCAGCTTCAGCGAGTGGACGAATGCCATCCGGCCGCGGCGCAGCAGCATGAACTCCGTGCTGCCGGTGCCGATCTGCATGATCAGGGAGTTGGAGCGTGCGAACCCCGGGATCGCCGCCTTGATGGCGTGCACGGCGCCCAGGTAGGTCAGCCGGTTCTCCTCCACGCCGTCGATCACGCGCACCTCCAGGCCGGTGCGCAGCGCCACCCGGTCGACGAAGGTGTCGCGGTTCTCGGCCTCGCGCAGCGCGCTGGTGGCGATCACGGTGGTCTCGGCCGCGTCGATCCCCCAGCCGTGCAGCAGTTCCTGAAAGGACGCCAGCGCGTCCAGCGACGCGCCGATGGTGGTGCGGCTGGCCGTGCCGGAGCCGAACACGTCGTGGCCGAGCGGCACCGGCCGGTCGGCGCGGTCCAGGATGCGCACGGCTCCGCTCGACTCGACCTCGGCGACGACCATGCGGATCGCGCTGGAGCCTATGTCGATCACCGCGCGCGCCGCGCCGTTGCGGCCGTCCGGCGCATCGGCGCTCATGCCAGCGACTCTTGCGCCAGCGCCGCGGCGCCGCGCACGACCGCATCGTCGCCGAGCGTCGCCGCGACCACCTCCACGCCCTCGGCCAGCGACGGCAGCGCGTGCCGGCGCATCGAGTCGGCCGCGCGCTCGATCAGCCAGTCGCCGAGCTTCTCGACCCGGCCGCCCCCCAGCACCACCATCTCCGGGTTGAGCAGGTTGACGCAGTTGGCGATGCCGATGCCCAGGCGTTCGGCCGCCCGCTCCAGCAACTCGACGCCGGGCTGCTCGCCGGCCGCCAGCACGCGCGCGATCATCTTGCTGCGCACCGCCCGCACGTCGGTGCCGGCCTTTGCGGCTACGGCCGGCGCCTTGCCGATCGCGGCCTGGGCGATCAGGTCGCGGGCGATGGCGCTGCGGCTGGCCAGCGCCTCCAGACAGCCGTACTGCCCGCAGCCGCACAGCGGGCCGTCGAGCTGCATGATCATGTGGCCGAGCTCCCCGGCGTTGCCGTTGGCGCCGCGGTACAGGCGGCCGTCCAGCACCAGGCCGCCGCCGATCCCGGTGCCGGGAAAGACCCCGACCACGTGCCGGCGCCCGCGCGCCGCGCCGAAGCGGTGCTCGCCGTAGGTGCCGGCGCTGACGTCGTTCTCGACGACCACCGGAACGCCGAACGCATCCTGCAGGCAGTCACGGATCGGAAAGTCGGCCACGCCCAGGTTCGGGGAGCCCGTCAGGGTGCCGCGCCGCGCGTCGAGCGGTCCCGGCGCGCCGATGCCGATCGCGCCCACGGCCGACCTCTTCACCACGGCCGCCTCCATTGCCGCCCGCACCGTGCCCACCAGGCCCGTCGCCAGGCCGCGCGCCCCGGCGGTCGGGTCGGTCGTGCGCTTGGCCGATCCCAGCGCCTTCGCGCCGCGGTACACGGCCGCGAGCATCTTCGAGCCACCGAGGTCGATGCCGACCACCAGCGCGTCCATGGGCACCTCTCACACGCGGCGGCCGGTGAGCCCGGCCGGCCGTGTTGCGATTCTCCGATGATTGGGCGCTATCATGCCAGCATGCCCACCATGCACGCTGGCGGGACTCGGGATGCCGCGGCCGGCGCGAACGCGTCCGCGAGTGCGCGCCCGCGGGCGGCCGGGGCCCTGCCGCCGGGACGCTATCTCGACGGGGCGCTGAGCTTGCTGGCGTTCAACCGCCGCGTGCTGGACCGGGCGGAGACGGCCGCCACGCCGCTGCTGGAGCGCCTGCGCTTCCTGGGCATCGTCGGCTCCAACCTGGACGAGTTCTTCATGGTGCGCGTGCCCGCGCTGCGGCGCACCGGCGCCGCCAACCGCCGGCTGGCGGAGGTGCGCGACCACGTCGAGCGTATCGTGCGCGGCCAGGCCGACTGCCTGCGCCGGCAGGTGCTGCCGCCGCTGACGCAGGCCGGCGTGCGCATCCTCGAGCGCGACGCCTACCCGCTCGGCACCCTGGAGCTGCTGCGCAACCACTTCAGGAGTCAGCTCTACCCCGCCCTCACCCCGGTGCGCATCACCCCCGAGGAGAGCGTGCCGCTGCCGAGCCTTCGCCTGCACGTGGGCTTCCTGCTGGAGCCGGCCGGCGAGCAGGCGCGCACCGCTTCCGCGGCGGCCACGGCCGGCGACGGGCCGGTCGTCGCGGTGGTACCCCTGCCGGGCACGCTCGATCGCCTGGTTCCGGTGCCGCAGGAAGGAGCGGGCCTCACCTGCGTGCTGCTGGAGGACCTGGTCGCCGCCAACGCCGACCTGCTCTTCCCCGGCTTCCGCATCCTGGACAGCATCCGGTTCCGCGTCACCCGCTCCGGCGATGCCGAGGTGGACGAGCTGCGCGACGACGACTTCGTCGAGGCCATGGAGGAGGTCATCACGGCGCGGCGCGGCGGGGTGGCGGTGCGCCTGGAGGTCTCGGACGCCGACTGCGAGCTGTGCCGGGTGCTGGCCGCCGAGCTGTCGATCGAGCCGGTGGACGTCTATGCCTGCGACGGGCCCCTGGACCTGGCCGGCTGGTCCAGCCTGGTCGACATGCCGGGGCTCGACCGCCTGCGGTTCGAGGCATGGGAGCCGGTGAGCCCGATCTGGCTGGACGGCAGCGAGCCGATCTGGGACGTGATCCGCACGCGCGACCGCATGCTGCACCATCCCTACGAGTCGTTCGACGCCGTCGTGCACCTGCTGGAGCAGGCCGCGGACGACCCGGACGTGCTGGCGATCAAGATGACGCTGTACCGGGTGTCGCGGGAATCGCCGATCGTGGCCGCGCTCGGCCGGGCGGCGGATGCGGGCAAGCAGGTGACGGTGCTGGTGGAAGTGAAGGCGCGCTTCGACGAGGAGCGCAACCTGGAGCGGGCCGCGCTGCTGGAGCGGCAGGGCGCGATCGTCGTGTACGGCATCGCCTGGCACAAGGTGCACGCCAAGGCGTTGCTTATCGTCCGCCGCGAATCCGGCCGCATCCGCCGCTACGTCCACCTGGGGACCGGCAACTACCGCGACGACACGGCACGCCTGTACACGGACGTCGGGCTCCTGACGGCCGACGACGAGCTGGCCATGGAGGCCGGCCTGTTCTTCAACGCCATCACCGGCTACTCCACGGTCCCGAACCTCAGGCGGCTGGCGATGGCGCCCACCGCCCTCAAGCAGCGTCTGCTGGCGATGATCGAGCGCGAGGCGGCGCGGCCGCCGAACGAGCAGCCGCTGATCATGGCCAAGCTCAACCAGCTCACCGACCGCGAGGTGATCGACGCACTGTACGCCGCCTCGCGCGCCGGCGTGACCATCAAGCTGAACGTCCGCGGCGAGTGCCTGCTGATCCCGGAGCGGCGCGGCATGAGCCGCAACATCACGGTGGTGTCGGTCATCGACCGCTACCTGGAGCACGCGCGCCTGCTCTACGTGCGCGCAGGCGGCGCCGACGAGTGCTACCTGGCGAGCGCCGACTGGATGCCGCGCAATCTCGGCCGCCGGGTGGAGCTGATGGTCCCGATCGCGGACCCGCGGCTGAAGCGCCGCGCCGTGGAGATCCTGGAATCCGCATTCGCCGACAACACCAACGCCTACCGGCTGCGCAGCGACGGCACCTATGTCCGCGTGCGGCGGTCCTCGGCGGACGAGCCGTTCTACCGAAGCCAGGAGGCCATGCACGAGGCGGCCGAGCGGCGCGCCCGCACCGAGCTGGGCGAACCGGCCGGCAAGCTGATCGCCCGCCGGCCGCGCCCGGAACGCTGAAGCGGGGTCAGAGCTCGACGCGCTGCCCGGTCGCCACGTAGACAGCCGGTTGGGGCGCGGTTTGGGTAGTCAGAGCTCGACGCGTTGCCCGGTCGCTACGTAGACAGCCGCCTCGCATATGTTGGTGGCCTGGTCGCCCACCCGCTCGAACTGCTTGGCCGCGAACAGCAGCGTCTGCGCCTGCGCGATCGTCTTCGGTGACTCCATCATGTAGGTGAGCAGCTCGCGGAACATCTGCGAGTAGGTGTTGTCGATCAGGTCGTCCCCGGCCGCCACGTCCTGGGCCGCATGCTCGTCGCGGATCACGAAAGCGTGCACGGAGTCGCGCACCATCTGCTTGGCTCGATCCGCCATCAGGTTCATGGAGATCAGCGGCTTGATGTAGGTCTCCGAGGCCAGCTTCTGCGCCACCTTGGCGACGTGCACGGCCAGGTCGCCGATCCGCTCCAGGGCGATGACCACGTGCAGGGACGTGATGATGAAGCGCAGGTCGGTGGCCACCGGCTGCTCGCGGGCCACGATCTTGTTCACGTAGTCCTCGATCTCGTAGGTGGCCTGGTTGACCGCGTCTTCCCCCACGAGGACCACTTCGGCCATCGCCTCGTTCTGGCTCAGCAGCGCCTTGGTCGCCTGCCCCAGGGCCGACTCGACCGCCTGGGCCAGGTCCAGCAGGCGCTGCTCCAGCTCCTCGATCTCGCGCTCGAACTGATGGCGGAGCGGTTGCGGCTCACTCACGGTTGCCTCCTGCGGAGTCTGTCGGATCGGCGCGCCGGGGATCCGTCCGACAGACTCCGTCCCTTCTATCCCGTCGCGGCTTCCCAAGCCGCCAGGTAGTCGTCGATCACCTCGCTGGCGACCGCCTTGATGGTCAGGCCGAACGGGCCGGCCAGCGGTCGCACGACCTGCTTGGCGGGCTCGCCCGTCTGCAGGAACGCGTCCAGCTCGGCGCTGTCGGTCTTGAACACCCACAGCCGGCCTTCCTCCATCTGCGTGTAGAAACCCGGCAGCGTGGTCAGGTACTCGTCGATCGTGGCGCTCTCGGTGGACTTCACCGTCACCCCGCCCGGCGCGGCCAGCGGCCGTACCACCTGCTTGGCGGGCTCGCCGGACTCCTGAAACGCGGCAAGGTCGTCGGACCCTTCGCGGAACACCCACAGCCGGCCGTCATCCTCCAGGACGACGAAGCCCGGCTTGCCGTACCTCTCCAGATCCAGCGGCGGCTGCTCGGCCGCGGTCGCGCATCCGGCGATCAGCGCTCCGGCCACCACCAGCATCACGACCGGCACCATGCGATCGTTCCTCTTGCGAATAATTCCCATTTTCACTCCTCCTCAGTGCGTTGGGCCCTGTTCATTCCCTGTTCGGCCGGCTCATCCGAACCGGCCGCTGATGTAGTCTTCGGTCTCCTGTAGCTGGGGCTTCAGGAACACGTCCTCCGTGGGCGCGAACTCGATGAGCCGGCCCAGGTACATGAACGCCGTGATGTCGCTGACGCGCGATGCCTGCTGCATGTTGTGGGTGACGATCAGGATCGTGTAGCTGCCTTTCAGCTCGTGAATGAGATCCTCGATCTTGCTGGTGGCGATCGGGTCCAGGGCGCTGGCCGGCTCGTCCATGAGCAGCACCTCCGGCTCGGCGGCCACCGCCCTGGCGATGCACAGCCGCTGCTGCTGGCCGCCGGACAGTCCCAGCGCGCTCTCCTGCAGCCGGTCCTTGACCTCGTCCCAGAGCGCCGCGCCCACGAGCGCCCGATGGCACACGGAGTCGAGCACCTGCTTGTCCCGTTCGCCGTCGATCCGCAGCGGGTAGATGACGTTCTCGTAGATGCTCATCGGGAACGGATTCGGCTTCTGCGCCACCATCCCCATGCGCTTGCGCAGCTCGATGACGTCCGTACCCGGCGCGTAGATCGAGTCGCCGGACAGCCGCATGTCACCCTCGATCCGGACGCTGTCGACCAGGTCGTTGAGGCGGTTCACCGAGCGCAGCAGCGTCGACTTGCCGCAGCCGGACGGCCCGATCAGCGCCGTCACCTTGCCGAACGGGACCCTCATCGACACGTCGAACAGCGCCTGCGCCGCGCCGTACCAGAGGTTGAAGCGGTCCACCTCCAGCACGCTCGCAAGCTCCAGCGTGCTCGGGTGCACGGCGGTCCTGACGTCGCCGCCGGCGGCGACGCGCTCCAGCAGGTTCTCCCGGACGGAACCGGCCGCCCCACCCCGCAGGCGGCCGTCCGCGTGTGCGGCGGCATCGGCGGCCGGGGTGCGCTGCCGGTCCACCGTGAGGCGAACCTGATCACTGCGGTCTCTGGTGGCATCCATCTGGCAGACCTCTCTTAGAACTGGCTTCCCGCGAAGCGGCGGTGCAGCCGGCTGCGCAGCCGGATCGCCGTCACGTTCAGCAGCACGACGATCAGGATCAGCAGCAGGGTCGACGTGAACACCATGGGGATGGCCGCTTCGCTGTTCTGGCTCTGGAAGCCGACGTCGAAAATGTGAAAGCCCAGGTGCATGAAGCTGCGCTCCAGGTGCACGAACGGAAAATAGCGGTCGATCGGCAACTCGGGGGCGAGCTTCACCGCGCCGACCAGCATCAGCGGCGCCACCTCGCCCGCGCCCCGCGCCATCGCCAGGATCATGCCGGTCATGATGCCGGGCATCGCGCGCGGCATGACGATCCGCTTGATCGTCTGCCACTTGCTGGCCCCGCAGGCATAGGACCCTTCGCGCATCGACCCGGGCACGGCGGCCAGCGCCTCCTCGGTGGCGACGATCACCACCGGCAGCGTCAGCAGCGCCAGCGTCAGGGACGCCCACAGGATGCCGCCGGTGCCGAAGGTGGGGTTGGGCAGCTTGGCGCGAAAGAACAGCTCGTCGATGCCGCCGCCGATCAGGTAGCTGAAGAAACCCAGGCCGAACACGCCGAAGACGATGCTGGGCACGCCGGCCAGGTTGTTGATCGCGATCCGCACGGTCGACACCAGGCGTCCCGGCTTGGCGTACTCGCGCAGGTAGAGCGCGGCGATCACCCCGAACGGGACCACGGCGAGCGACATCAGGAGGGTCATCACCACCGTGCCGAAGATCGCCGGGAAGACGCCGCCTTCGCTGTTGGCCTCGCGCGGGTCGGCGGTCAGGAACTCCGCCCAGCGCGACAGGTAGATGCCCAGCTTGCGCAGCAGGCCGAGCCGGTTGGCCGGGTAGCCGCGCACGACCTGGCCGAGCGGCACCAGCACCTCGGCGCCGTCGGAGAGCCGCATGGACAACTGATAGCGCTCGCTCGAGCGCTGCAGCTCGTCGATCCGGGCGCGGATCTGCGCATATTCCGCGTTCGCTTCCGCCTCGACGGACGCGGCCTTCCGCCGCTCGGACGCGAGTCCCTCCTCGGCGGCCGCGATCCTGGACGCGTTGCCCTCTGCCCGGGCGTCGCCGAGCACCAGCGCTGCTTCGCGCATGCGCAGCCGCGCCTTCTCCAGGCGGTGGTTCACGTCGCCGATGTCGCGCCGTTCCAGCCGCCTGCGCTCGGCCCGCCAGTCCTTCACGGTCGGGTGGTGCCGTTCGAACTCCCGCCAGGCGGCCTCCGGGCCTTCGGCGGTCGCGGCGCCGTCGACCAGGAACGCCACCGGCTCGCCGTAGAACCGCCCCCAGGTCAGCCGTTCGAAGATCACCGCCCACTCCGGCGCGCTGCGCTCGGCCAGGGCGAAGTCTTCCACCCACGTGAAGTGCACGCCGGTCACGTCGAAGTTGCCGGTCCGCACCAGCCATCGCGTGGACCAGCCGCGCTGCCGTTCCAGCAGCTCCCGCGCCGGCCCCTGCGCGGCGGCCGGCCCCGCGTCGATCGCGCTCGCGGCCGGCCGGTAGCGGTCGCGGCGGGTCACCTCGCCCACGTGGACGGAGCCGTCGGCCATCTCGAAGCGGGCCAGCGGCGCCGGCCAGAACGTGCCCAGGCCGCGCACCAGGATCAGCAGCAGCAGCCCCAGGGTCATCACCAGGGCGATCCCCAGCGTGCCGGCGGTCAGCCACATCATCGGCTGCCCCTGCGCGACCAGCGAGGCGCCGCTGCTCACGCGGCGGCGCGGCGCGGCAGGCATGGCCGCCCCCGACCCTGCCGCAGGCGCGACCGCGACGGCGCTCGGAGCGACGGCGCTCGGAGCGACGGTCGAGCTCACAGCTCGAACGCCCTGCGGCGGAACCGCTGCCGCACCGACTCGGCGATCGTGTTCACCACGAACGTCATCACGAACAGCGTCAGCGCCGCCAGGAACAGGATGCGGTAGTGCGTGCTGTCGACGACCGCCTCCGGCAACTCGACGGCGATGTTCGCGGCCAGGGTGCGGAAGCCGTTGAACAGGTTCATCTCCAGGATGGGCGTGTTGCCGGCCGCCATCAGCACGATCATCGTCTCACCCACGGCGCGGCCCAGACCGATCATGACGGCAGAGAACAGCCCACTCATGGCCGTCGGCACGATCACGCGCATCGCGGTCTGCCACGGCGTGGCGCCGGCGGCCAGGGACGCGGAGCGCAGGTGCTCGGGCACGCTCTTCAGCGCGTCGTCGGCTATGGTGTAGATGATCGGGATGATCGCGAATCCCATCACGAACCCCACCACCAGCGAGTTGCGCTGCACGTAGGTGCCGAGCACGGGGCCGACGACCGGGAACGAGCCGCGCGAGTCCAGGCCCAGCGCCTGCAGCAGCCAGCCGCCGAACAGGGCGGCGCCGCCCGCGACCGTCACCGCGGCGACGACCTTGACGACTTCCAGCAGCGCCACCTTCCGCGCCGGCAGGTTCCGGTACAGCGTGCGCAGCCTGGGAGCGAGCGTGCGTGACACGTACCACGCCGTGGCCAGCCCGGTGAGCGGCAGCATCATCATCGCCCAGCCCCCGGCGCCGGTGCCGATCTGCCCGTCCAGCCAGAGCTTGATGTCGCCCGCGAACAGCGCCCGCTCGGCCACCGGCCCGGCCAGCCGCGACAGCAGCAGGCCGAGCGGCAGCGCACCCACCAGCACGAAGGGGATGCGGTATCGGGACAGGATGATCGCCGTGCGGTCGGGCAGGAGCTGGAACAGGTAGCCGCCGGCCAGGCAGGTGAGCGGGATCATCAGGAACGCGACCAGGATCATCGGCACCGCCCGCTCGGCGATCGGCGCGAACACCAGGCCGGCCAGGAAGCCGAGCACGACGCTCGGCAGGCTGGCCATCATCTCGATGATCGGCTTGATGCGCGCACGCAGCCGGCTGTGCAGGAACTCGCTGGTGTAGATGGCTGCCAGCAGCGCCAGCGGCACCCCGAAGAGCATCGAGTAGATGGTCGCCTTGAGGGTCCCGAAGATCAGCGGGACCAGCCCGTACTTGGCCTCGAACGCGTCGGTGCCGCTCGACGACTGCCAGACGTGCGCGGGCGCGGCGTTGCCCTCGTACCAGACCTTGGCGAAGATCGATGCCACGGTGGCTTCCGGGTGCGGGCTGTCCAGCGCCAACAGCGCGAATCCGCGGTCGGTCACGGCGGCGATCGCGTCGTCGCGGGGGCTGAGCGCGACCGCCCTGATCGGCACGCCGCCAAACGGCCGCGCCTCTGCCAGGAAAGCGTTGCTGGTCACGTAGAAGCTGCGCACGCTGCCGTCGCCGTAGCCGACGACGATCATGCGCTTGCGCGACGAGCTGCCGATGCTGGTGACGGCCGCCGGGCCGCCGGGGACAGCAGGACCGTCGAACGTGTGGGCGTTGACCAGCAGCAACCCGTCGGCGGTGGCGGCGTCCTGGTCGCGCACCCGGAACCAGGTGTCGACGCGCCCGCGGCTGCCGCCGATCAGCAGCGTATCGCGTCCCAGCAGGAAGCGGGCCACGGTGAGCCGCACGGCATCGTCGCGCAGCAGGTCGCCGCGCTCGGCGACCACGGGCTCGCGCAGGTCGCGGGCATCGAAGCGCACGAACGCCCCGTCCTGCCAGAGCACGTAGACGGCATCCGCGTTGCCACTGACGAGCACGCGGGACAGCGGGACGGCGCGCCCGAAATCCGGTATCGCGGCGCTGCCGCCGCGCACCGTCGCGGTCACGCGGCCGGTGAGGATGTTGCGCCGCCGCGTCACCGCGCTGACCCGCATCACCCCGTCGTCGGTCACCATGGCGATCACCGGCCCGACCGAGCGCATCGTCTGGTCGATCAGCAGAACCGCCCCGGAATGACCGCTCTCCACCGGTTCCTGGATGTGCGCCTGCAGCCGCTGCAGGCGGAGCTGGCCGATCGGCGTGCGCTGGATGGACGCGTCGTCGAGCACGCCGACCTCGCCCTCGCCGAGCGCGTGCAGCTCGGCAGGCACGTCCCCGTCCTCGAAGAACGCGGTCTCGAACAGCACCTGGCCCAGCCGGAAGGTGCCGTCGGCGAAGCCCGCGGCCAGCCAGCCGCCGTCGTCCGAGTAGGTCAGGGAGGTGGGTTGCTCGTCGAACAGCGGCACCTCCTCGAGCAGCATGCCGTCGGGAACGCCCGGGTCGATGCGGAAGTGCCGCAGCGTCCGCCCGCCGTCGGTCAGCTCGGCGGCCGCCACGCGGAACTCGTCCACCAGCACGAAGCGGTCCACCGCGGCGGGGGCGGCGGGCTGGCCAGATGCGGACTGGGAGACCGCCGGCTGCAGGCGCGATCGACCCACCAGCGGCACCACGACGGAGGCCAGGAACACGAACACCAGGAACACCGCGGCGATGACGCCGATGCCGCCGATCGTGATGATCGACTTGGAGGCGACCTCCGCGATGCGGACGCCGGTGCGCGTCTTGTGGGCCCGCTGGTATCCCGTGAACGCGGGTTGGCTCATGCGCTGTATTTCGTGAACGGGTTCATGGTCATCATCCTCGTCGCGCTCGCGATTCGAATCCCCACGGCGGACGGCGTTCCCGCCGTGGGGTGCCCGCCCCTGCGCGGGACTCGCTCAGATGCCCAGCGCTTCCATCGCCTCGGAGGCGATCTGGTTGGTGATCGGGTAGTACCCGTCCTTGATCACGTCCTCCTGACCCTCGGTGGAGAACATGTACCGGACGAACTCCCGCCGCAACGGATCGAGCTCGCTGCCGGGACGGCGGTTGACGTACACGTACAGGAAACGGGAGAGCGGATACTCGCCGGTGTACGCATACTCGGCGGTGGCCGGGATCGGATCGGACCCGCTGTCATGGGCCAGGGGCACCGCGCACACGTCGGCGGTGAGGTAGCCGATGCCGGAGTAGCCGATGCCGGGAGCGTCGCTGGAGACGCCCTGCACGACCGAGGAGCTGCCGGGCTGCTCCTTCACGGACGGCTTGTAGTCGCCGTTGCCGAGCACGTTCTTCTTGAAGTAGCCGTAGGTGCCGGACGCCGAGTTGCGGCCGTACAGGCTGATCGGCTGGTCGGCCCAGGCGCTGTCGGACACGCCGGCTTCGCCCCAGGTGCGGATGTCGCTGTCGTGACCGAGCAGGCGGTTGGTCGAGAAGATGGCATCGACCTGCTGAAGGGTGAGCCCCATCTCGCAGATCGGGTTGTCCTTGTTCGCGTAGACGGCCAGCATGTCGATCGCAGCCGGCAGGCTGGTCGGCGGATAACCGTACTTGCTCTCGAACTCGTCCACCTCGGCGGCCTTCATCTGCCGGCTCATCGGACCGAACTGGGAGCTTCCGGCGATGAGCGCCGGCGGCGCCGTCGAGGATCCCTTGCCCTCGATCTCGATGCGGACGTTCGGGTACATCCCCAGGAAGCCTTCGGCCCACAGCGTCATGGTGTTGTTCATGGTGTCGGAGCCGACGCTCTTGAGGCTGCCGGACACGCCCTGCACCTGCTCGTACATGGTGAGGGCCGGGTCGACCGACACCTGCGCCAGGACGGTCATCGACGCGAGCGCCATGGCTACTGCCAGGGCTGCCGCGATCATTCGATTGGTTCTCATGTTTCTCCTCGCGATGATCAGATTCGAGGGACACGGTCGCGGTCGATTGCTAGGGGACCGTTAGCACTCTGGTATTTCTGTGCTAGGGGGCGTAGCGTGCTCGGCGTGCCGGAGCTGCCGGAGGTGGAGACGATCGCGCGGGGGGTGCGGCCGGTGCTGGTGGGGCAGCGCATCGAACGCGTCGGGGGGCGCGAGCCGCGGCTGCGCTGGCGGGTGGCGGACGACCTGCCGGCGCGGCTGGCCGGGCGCACGGTGCGCGGCGTGAGGCGGCGGGCCAAGTACCTGGTCGTCGACGCCGGTCCGGAAAGCCTGATCGCCCACCTGGGCATGTCGGGGCGGCTGCTGGTGGTGAAGGCGGGCTCACCGCCGGCCAAGCACGACCACGCCGACGTGGTGCTGGGCTCGGGGCTGGCCGTGCGGCTGCGCGACCCGCGCCGGTTCGGGTCGCTGCACGTGGCCGCCGCGCCCGACGAGCACCCGCTGCTGGCCGGCCTCGGGCCGGAGCCGCTCGGCGGCGGGGTCGGCGGCGGCTACCCGGTCTCCGGGAGCCGCCCGCGCCGCGGGGGGGACAACGCGCCGCTGCCGGACGGCC
>JAPOQV010000262.1 GCA_026710565.1 Spirochaetaceae bacterium
CAGCACGAGCGCATTGTCGTCACCCGTCATGGTCGCCCGTCGCTCGTGCTCATGAGCCCGGACGAACTGGATTCGCTCGAAGAGACGCTGGACATCCTCGGAGACGAGGAACTCATGGCGACATTGCGGTTGTCTCAGCAAGAAGCTGCTGCGGGCAAGCTGATTTCGCTGGACGACATCATCTCGGCCGAGTTTTCGGCGCTGAGATCGGAGCAGACCGGCGAACTTGTTGCACCCCTTCGCGATGCTGTCGGTCGTGAAGACGCGACTGACTGAACTCATCGAAATTGCGCCGTGGCGTGAGGCAGTGACCTACCGGGACACGTGGCCGCACGAGTACGTCCTGATCAAGGAGCACGGGCAGCACGAGTTGCTCGCCGCGTTCTGTGCCCGCATCGCGGACGGCGAGGGCGTCGACGGCCGCTTCTTCAGCAAGTCCTCCACGTATCTGTTCCTTGGCGACCACAAATGTTGGACCTACACGTCCTGTGCCCGGATAGATCTGGACGCCACGGAGGACGACTTCGTCCTCAACCGCGCCCGGCTGTACCGGGACCGCCGGGACTTCGAGGTGCGACCCGGCGATCGGGGTACGAGAGATGGTTGAAGCAACACGCGACTATTCTGAATGGAGGTGCGCGGCCGACACCCCTATGGAATAATGGCCGCTGCGATTACGATCGATGACGCCCAAGGTTAGTCGTTTGCCTGGGAGGATTGCATGAGCCCGCATCAAGACTCAATGCCGCGACCGGGAATGTTCGAGATAGCTCGGGGTCAGCAGAACAACGGTATGTTGAGGTTGTCGGAAGGCGACATTCTGTTGTACCTATGGGGCGATGCCCCCGTTGAAATTTCCCCGGGAGATACTATTGTCGGAGTGCTGGACGACCTCACGAAGGTTTCTCTTATCCACTGCATAGTTATTGCCCAACGCCACGTCGGCAAACAAGATACCGTGCGATACAGGTACCATGTGAAGCCACGATGTGTCATCCTAGGCAGTCAGCAGTTCACGCATGACGATCGAATGGTCGAAAATTTGTCGTTTTCCCTACACGACACCGCGCTATTCAACGACCATGAAGCCTTGGGCACTTCGTATTTCAATAGTGCCGATTTGATACAGAGAATAGCTCGATCAGATGACCAAGTGAAAGACGTATCTGTGGGGGATATGAATTGGATACGTTACTACACTGGAAAGAGGTATATCTTTCACTCTGACACTATATTGGGCAAAATAACGGCCGCGCACGTTTCGCGCGCGAGTACCGGTATTTCTGTCGAACTCGCACCGGCAACTGGTGTATTCGTTGGCATAAGACCCGATGAGCCTATGACGATAGTTGAAGCGTTGCGGCGGATGGAGAGAGTCCTGCAGTTCTTCGATGTAATTATGGGTAGGTCCCAAGGTGTCGCCGAGATCAAAGTCTACTCGGGACGGGATCCACATGCCACATCGTCTGATGTTCGTGTCTCTATGTGGCCCGCACATAGGCGATCTCGAAGAGAAGAAGCAAGTCCATTAGACGCTCTCATTGATCCGGCGCGAGAGCCAGACACGTTCGGAAGTGTCTTGTCCAAGTGGTTGACAAGAGACGTGAAGTGGAGTGGAGCACGATCTAGATTGACTCGAGCTTGGAGTCGTAGTAGCTACGATTATGACCGCATCGTCGCAGCAGCAAATGTTTTTGATCTCTTGCCTAGCGATGAGTATCCAAGCTCCGAGCCCATTTCTGCAAATCTCCAGCAGGCTCTGGAGAACGCGAAGGGAGCATTCTCGCGACTCCCGGTAAGCGAAGCCCGGAACAGTGTGCTTGGTTCGTTGGGCCGAGTTGGAAGTTTGAATCTAAAGAAGAAGGTTCGGCATAGATTGAAGCGCATTACCGACACGATCGAGCTTCCTGGGATAGACGTGGTGCTTGACGAGGCAGTCAACTACAGGAATTACTATGTCCATGGCACGCCGCCGCGCGTTGGTAGCAGTAAGATATCGGGCTTTCTCAAGTTCTTAACTGATACATTGGAGTTCGCGTTCGTGGCCTCCGATCTTGTCGATGCGGGGTGGGACTTGAGGAGTTGGTGTGCTAAGAGGCGGCCTAGAGGCCATCCATTGCATGACTATCTCGTTGACTATCGGCGCAATTCTGGTAGACTCATGGCGGAACTAAATCGGGTAACGGCAGGACTTTGAATGTCTTTGAGTCTTGCGAGCGACGGATTGTGTTCTCCCCATCAGTGCAAGGTTCGGGGTGATCGACTGAGCGGCGTGATGTGATCGAGGTTTTCGGTGGTGGACGGGTGGGCAAGGCTTGCAGTCTGAAGATAAAGTTCAAACACGGACGCGATGCGCAGACAAGACCAGCGGACGAGAGTCGATGTGGGTCGCGAGGGGAGAGGAGTGGAGAGCGTGCGGAGCACGGACGGGCAGGTAGTGGATGCGCGCGTGTACCTGCTGCCGGTGACGACGCGTGTGCCGCTGAAGTTCGGCGCCGAAGCGTTGACTTCCGTGACCTGCGTGCGCGCGTCGCTGGAGGTCCAGGACGCCGTCGGCCGCCAGGCGATGGGGTGGGGCGAGACGCCGCTGAGCGTGCAGTGGGCGTGGCCGGGCGAGTTGGCCTACCAGGAGCGGCACGACCTGATGCGCGATCTCTGCCTGCTGATCGCGGCCGACTGGAGCGATGCCGGGTTCTCCGGGCATCCGCTGGAGGTGGGACACGCGTTCCTGGCGGAGCGGCTGCCGGCCCTGGTGGAGCGGGTCAACCGAGGCCGGGAGCCGGGGGCGCGCATGCCGCGGCTCGCCGCACTGGTGTGCGCGTCGGCGTTCGACTTGGCCCTGCACGACGCGTTCGGCGTGCTGCACGGCGTGCCGGCGTACGCGACCTACAACCGGAAGTACCTGAACCACGACCTGAGCCGCTACCTGACGCCCGCGGCCGGCAGCGGCGTGTCGTTCGCGGGCACGTACCCCGAGGACTTCCTGCGGCCGCGCCACGACGAGCTGCCGGCGTGGCACCTGGTCGGGGGGCTCGATCCGGTCGAGCCGGCCGAGCTGGACGGGAGCGAGCCGGAAGACGGATACCCGGTGCTGCTGCGCGACTGGGTGCGGCGCGACGGGCTCACCTGCCTGAAGGTCAAGCTCCGCGGCACGGACGAGGCGTGGGACTACGGCCGGCTGGTGCAGGTGGGCTCGCTGGCCGTCGAGGAGGGGGTGGCGTGGCTGTCGGCCGACTTCAACTGCACGGTCACCGACCCTGCCTACGTGACCGGCATCCTCGACCGGCTGCTGCGCGAGCAGCCGCGGATCTACGGCGTGCTCCTGTACGTGGAGCAGCCCTTCCCGTACGACCTGGAACGCGACCGGCTGGACGTGCGCAGCGTGGCGGCGCGCAAGCCGCTGTTCATGGACGAGAGCGCCCACGACTGGGAGATGGTCCGCCTGGGCCGCGAGCTCGGCTGGTCGGGTGTGGCGCTGAAGACCTGCAAGACCCAGACCGGCGCGCTGCTCAGCCTCTGCTGGGCGCACGCCCACGGCATGACCCTGATGGTGCAGGACCTGACCAACCCGATGCTGGCGCAGATCCCGCACGTGCTGCTGGCGGCGCACGCGCCGACCATCATGGGCGTGGAGTCGAACGCCATGCAGTTCTACCCCGACGCCTCCGCACCCGAAGCCGCCGTTCATCCGGGGCTGTACCGCCGGGTAGGGGGCCGGCTGGATCTGTCCACGGTGTCCGGTCCCGGCTTCGGCTATCGGCTCGACGAGATAGATCGCCGCCTGCCCGAGCCGGAGCCGGTCGTCGCGGCCAGCGGTGACGGACCACCTATGAGTTCTCGATACCCTCTTTAGTACCCTTACTCAGGCGTTGCTACCCTCTTTCGGCACCAAGCGCCAGCGAGCGCCGGGGCCACGACCGTTGCACGTGACCTCGCCCGACCTCCGCAGATCGGCCAGAAGGCGACGAATCCACTCGCGTCCGACGCCCGGACAGGCGCGCTCCAGGTCCTGCAGGCGGAAGTCTCCCGGCTGTGCGCGAATCGCGGCCAGGACCAGCTCCGCCTTTGCGCCACGCGGGGCCTGAACCTGTCCAACGCGTTCTTCCAGTTCGCGATAGCCGCGACGAACGATCGTAAGCGTGAAGTCAAGCCATGGCGTCAGTTCGTGCCGGCCCTCGTGCCAGTCTTGGGAACTGCGATGCAGGCATTCGTAGTAACGCTCCCGGACCTCCTCGACCAAGCGTTCGAGGCTCAGGTAGCGGCCGACCCGGTAGTCGTGCTGGTAGAGCGCCAAGAGGGTGAGCAGGCGTGACACGCGCCCGTTGCCGTCCCGGAATGGGTGGATGCAGAGAAAGTCCAGCACGAGTGCGGCGATGGCGACCAGCGGTGGGATGTGGTCCTGGTCGAGCGCGTGCCGATAGCGGTGGCAGAGTTCCTTCACCGCGGCCGGCGTCTCCTTGGCTGTCACGCAACGGGACCGCACCACCGGGGCACGTCCGGGTTGCATCTCGACGATGTCGTTGTCGATTCGCTTGAACTGCCCGGCGTCGCCACTGGCGGACTGGCAAAGGGCATGCAGGCGAAGCAGGGTGTCCGGAGTGATGGGAAGGTCGGCGTAGCCGGAGTGGATCTCATCCAGCGCACGGCGATAGCCCTGGACCTCCTGTTCGGAACGATCGCGCGGATTCGATCGGCCCAGGACCAGCGCGTGCAGGCGCTCGCGACCGACCGTCACGCCTTCGATGCGATTGGAGGACTCGGCGCTCTGAATGACGGCAGCGTCACGGAGGGCCTTGAGGACCTGCGGCGACTGGCGGGAGAACAGATCCTGCCCTCCCTTCGACTCCGCGATGTCGTTGAGCAGCCACGCGGTGCTCATGGGCAACTGGTGATCGCGTAGTCGGTTGCCGCGAAACGAATTCATCGATCAGCGATGCGTCCGTCCGGTCGCGCGACTCTGTCCATACCGTGCTCCGCTCGGCGCGTGATGAGCTCGTTCCCACCGTACCACGGGTTCAGGGACGCCACTGCAGATACCGGCAACCCGGCTGGGGAGGTTATATCCAAGTGGATACACTGATGAGATGAACGTGGTTGCCCGTCTGCGGCGAAGCACCGGTCTGACGCAGGCCGGGTTGGCCGAGTTGGCCGGCACATCGCAACCAACGATTGCAGCGTATGAGGCGGGAACCAAGCGTCCGAGTCTGAGCACGCTCCAACGCTTGGCCTCTGCCGCCGGTCTCGACGTCCATGTCGCGCTCGTTCCGCACCTGACGCGGGAAGACCTCACATGCGTGCTCTTCACCCATGCGCTTCCGAGCTTCTCGACGAGTGGGAACGCCTGTTGCAAGGCTCCCCGGATGCGCTCGTGGACGCGCTGGTCAACCCTGGTCTGCACTTTCGCGACCTTCGTCACGTTACTCCGTTCGCCGGCGTACTGAGTGCATCGGAGCGCGCTGCCGTGTATCGGGAGTTCCGCCGCGACGAGACGCAGCGATGAACCGCGCGCAGTTCGAGCATGCGATCAGGGCGGCCGCCGCCGGTGAGCATGAGGTCGCCACGGAGCGGACTGACGATCGTCGCTGGCGGAGGATGACGACCTGCTCAGCGTCTTGGCCTTGCGCTCGGACGTCGTGGATGTGTCACAATCGGCGACACTGATCCACGCGCGGAGAGTGCGATGTCGCTGGAGCAAGCAGAGAAGCACGCATTGGAGTTGCTCGCCGATGGCCCGAGGGAGCGTTTGGCACAGCCCTCTGGCGGGTGTCCCTGTTTGGCTCCAAGGCACGAGGCGACGACCACCCTTCGTCGGACATCGACGTTATCGTCGTCTTGCGAGAACCGGTTGCCGAGAACGCCAAGCCACGGTCTCGGCAGCGGTGTACGACATACTGGAGACGCGCGGCATCTACGTTTCAACGGTCGTGGTTTCGGACCGGGAGTATGAGCCTCCTACCGGACAGTTGCGTTGGCTCGTGTCGTTTGTCCAGGAAGAGGGAGTGACGCTCTGATCGTCGTCGGCGTGAGGCAGCCGCCGATTGACCCGGGAGCGGCTGAAGCCTCCCTCGTTGGCCCGGGTGTAATGTGACAACGATGGCTGACGTCGCGTTCTCGGTATTCACCAAGCACTGGAGATCGGTGCCGCTTGGCCGCCTCGGCGATCTGGTCCGGAGCATGGGTTTCGAGGGGGTCGAGTTGCCGGTGCGTCCAGGGTTTCAGGTGGAGCCCGAGCGCGCGCACCGCGCCCTGCCGGCGGCGGCCCGGCAGCTTGCGGACGCGGGCGTGACGATCCGCAGCGTTGCGGCGACTGTCGACGAGGCGATGATCATGGCGTGCGCCGACACGGGAGTCCCGGTGATACGCATCATGGCGCCGATCCGGACGGACGAGAGCTATGCCGCTGCCGAGCAGCGGTACCGGCGCGAGTTCGACGCGCTGCTGCCGGTGCTGGACCGCGCGGGGGTGACCCTCGGCGTGCAGAACCACGCCGGCCGGCAGGTGGCGAACGCGATCGGCCTGCGCAGCCTGATCGGTCGTTACGATCCGCGGCTCGTGGCGGCGATCTGGGACGCCCGGCACGAGGCGGTGGCGGGGACCGAGCCGGAACTGGCGATCGACGTCATCTGGCCGCACCTGTGCGTGGTGAACCTCAAGAACGCGGTCTGGCTGCAGACCGCCGAAACGGGCGCCGCGAGCGCCGAGTGGTCGCCGTACTGGACGGCCGGACGCCTGGGGCTCAGCCCGTGGCCACGCGTGGCGACCGAGCTGCGGCGGCGGGGCTACGCCGGCACGGTGTGCCTGGCCGCCGAGTACAGCGGCGCGGTAGCCGTCGAGCGGCAGGCCGCCGAGGACCTGGCCTTCGCACGTACGCTCCTCGCGTAGCCGCGGCGCGCGTTGACGCTGCGTGCCGCCGTGCCCATGCTCGGTCGCGGGGGTTGACATGAGCCAGAGCGACAGCACGGTACTGCGCGTGGCGGTGGCCGGCTGCCACCGCCAGGTCACGCGGCGGCCCGGGTCCCACAACTGGGCGACGGCGTTTGCGCAGGTGCCGGAGACACGTATGGTGGCGGTGTACGATCGGGGAGCCGAGACGCGCGCCGAGTTCCGGTCCGCCTGGGACGCGACGTGGGGGGACATCGCTGCTTACGACGACTACGAGCGGATGCTCCAGGAGGTGCGTCCCGACATCGTCTGCATCGCCACCCGGCAGACCCATCACGCCACCCAGATCGCGCAGGCCGCGACCGCCGGCGTGCGTGGGGTCCTGTGCGACAAGCCGTTCGTCACCACGCTCGCCGAGGCGGACGCCGCCCTGGAGGCGTGCCGGCAGTCCGGCGTCGCCATCGCCTGCGGCACCGAGATGCGCTGGGACGCGGCCTACGGGCTGCTGGCGCAGCGGCTGCGCGACGGACTGGTCGGCGAGGTGCAGGCCATCGTCGGCTACGGCGCGCCCCACCTGATCTTCCACGGCTGCCACTGGTACGACACCGCACTGCTGCTGGCCGGCGACCCGGAACCGCTGTGGGTGAGCGGCCGGGTGGACGCCGTGGCGGCCGACGAGCCCGACGAGGGGCGCCGCCTCGACCCGCCCGGCCGTGCGTGCGTCGGGCTGGACAACGGGGTCCTGCTGACGCTGCTGCCGGAGGGCGCTGGCCGCGGTTTCTCGGTGATCGGAAGCGGCGGCCGCCTGGAGATCGTCAACGACGCACACCAGGTGTACCTGTGGGAGGCCACGTCCGGCGGACGCGGGGCGGACCGTCTGGCCGCTGCACCGACGGCGCTGGAGCTGCCGCAGCCCGACGCGGCGTGGCCGCGCGGCGCCACTCTGGTGCGCGATCTCGCCCGGGCCGTGCGCGCCGGGGGCGCCACGCAGGGCGACGTGCCACACATCGGACGCGCCACCGAGATCGGCTTCGCCATCTACGAATCGCATGCCGCCGGCGGAGCGGCCGTCAGCCTGCCGGTGACCCACCGCACGCGGCGCATCGATCCTCGTCCTTGGGGCAACGACTGAGCGGCTCGCCTACCAGCACCCCAGCAGGCGCCGCAGCAGCACGATCTGGCCGACGTGGTAGGCGTTGTGGTCGGCCAGCACCAGCGCCTCGCGCAGCAGGGTCTGGCCGGTGCCGTGCGGGATGCGCCGGTACAGGTCCGCCCGCGGGTCCCTGATCAGCGCGACCATCGCGTCGCGGTCGGCCAGGAACGCGTCGACGCTCCGCTGCCAGGCGCCGGCGGGCGGCGCCACGGTGTCGGGCCAGTAGCCGTCGGGAAACTCGGGCGACACGTGGCTGGGATCGCGGCTGAATTCCACGATGTCCCACTGGGCGATGCGCAGGTGCTCGAGTTGCTGCCACAGGGAGGAAGCGGCGCCCTCCGGGATGACGCCGCGCAGGTGCTCGGGCACGTCCGCCACCGCCCGCTCGAACGGCAGGTGTGCGCCGTGACCGGAGAGCAGGTCCGCGGCGTGCTCGCGCACGGACTCGTCACTCTTCGAGTGAGGTTCGCTCCGCTCACTCATCGCTGTCCTCCTCCGCAGTCGTCACCACGGCGTCCACCTCGATCTCCACCAGGTGATCGGCCAGCATGAGGCCCGATACCTCTGCCATGGTCATGGCCGGCCGGACGCTGCCGAGCAACGCCGCGTGGGCGCGGCCCACCGGGTCGGCGTAGCCGATGTCGGTCACGTAGTAGCGGGCGCGCACCACGTCGGCAAGCGAGGCGCCCACGTCGGCGAGCGCTCGCTCGATCTTGCGCAGGATGAAGAGCGTCTGGCCGTGCGGGTCGCCCACGGCCACCGGTTGGCCGTCGCTGCCGGTGGCGCTGGTGCCGGCGACGAACACCTGGTCCCCGACGCGCACGGCGCGTGAGTAGCCGTAGCGCTCCTCCCAGGGAGCGCCGGACGAGGCGCGTTGCCTGGTCATGAGGTCCCTCCCCGCCGGCGGTTGACGCCGGACGCACGCAGCCGCTCAACGGCCGGCCGCATGCGCGCCGCCAGCTCTTCGCCCATCTGAAGCATGCCGTGATCGCCGGGATGGATCATGTCCACGCACAGGCCGCCGACGTCGGTCAGCAGCGACGGCCCCGGCACCAGCTCGATGCGGGACCCCGGGCCGTCCTGGCGCAGCCGTTCGACCACGAGCTCCAAGGCAAGCCGGAACTCTTCCGGCGGCGCCTTGGCGTCGGGCATCACGTTCGACCAGTCACCGAAGTAGGGGTAGATGGTGATACAGAAGACCGGCCGGGAAGGCCTCTCTCGGACAACCTGTTTTACCAGGTAAGTGGCCCGATCGGTGAATTCCTCGATCGTGAAGCCGCGGGCGATCATGTTCACCGACAACGCGAGCGTCGCCACGCCCCAACCCGCGCGCCCGCCGATGTGCTCGCCGAAGGCCGGCTCGCACAGGCAGGCGCCGCCGACGCCCAGGTTGACCAGGTCGACGCCCAGGCGCCACGCCGCCTGCGCGACGTAGGTGAGGTGGAACGCGGTGGCCGCCGAGCCGTGCGTGATCGAGGTGCCGTAGGAGAGCATGGTGAGGTCGGGCAGCTCGGCGGCGTCGGGCGGGCGCACCTCGCCCTCAACGCCGTGCAGGCGGAAGGTGCCGCGGAACAGCACCACCCGCACCACGCGCGGGTGGAACGGCATCGCCGCGGCCAGGTCGTCCGGGATCGACTCGTATGCGCGCCGCTGGTCGTCGCCGATGCGGAGGTCGATGGTGGTGGGCTCGGTGCCGATGGGGTGAACGTGCGGCCGGCCGGCCAGCGGGCCGAAGAACACGCGGGCGGTCGGTTGGAACTCCTGTAGGCCCTCCGCCGACAGGGTGAGACGCGCTTGAGGTCCCAGCAGTACGAAGCGGATCTCCGCCCCTGCGGCCAGCAGCGTCTTCTCCTGGGCGGGCGGCTCCAGGCGCGCGCGAACGTTCTCGGTGACGCGCTGCAGCCGCACCGAGCCGTCGGGTTGGGGCACGGCCTCCTCGATGCCGTGCAGGGTGACGTCGTCGTATCTCATGGTGATCCGCAGTATGGGGCGAACGCACTCGCGATGCGACACTCGGCCATCGAGCGGAGTCGAGTACAGACGGCACCCGGCGGCAATGGTCCAATAATGCCCTTCATGTGTCATAATATCTCAAACAGAGTCATAAAGACACGCGCATTTGGCTGGCGAGAGATACGGCGTCCCGCGTTCGATCTCGCCTTGAGTCGATACAATTATCGTAATGGAAATGAAGTACAGAATATGATCCGACTTTGTCGGAAAGGTTGGCACGGGTTGTGCTTCTAAGGTGGCATGAGAAACAATCTCAACCACAGGAGGGACACCATGAGGAATCTCGTACCGTATCGACCCGGCCGCTTGAGCATCTTCGACGGGCTGGACCAGATCTTCGACTCGGTCTTCACCGAGCCGGTCTGGCGCACCGGCGCCCCGGCCGTCGACATCCGCGAAGAGGATGACGGCTACCTGGTGCAGGCGGAGCTGCCCGGCATCGCCGAGAAGGACCTGAAGGTCAGCGTCGACGACAACGTGCTGACCATCTCGGCCAAGACCGGCCAGGACGCCGAGCGCAAGGCCGACGGCTACCTGGTCCGCGAGCGCCGCCACGCGGCGTACACGCGCAGCTTCGTGCTGCCGCGCGACTCGGACCACGAGGGCCTGACCGCCAACTTCGAGGACGGACTGCTGACGCTGACCGTCCCCAAGACGGAGGCGAGCAAGGCCCGCCAGATCCCGGTCAACGCCGCGTAGCGCCGGCGATCACGCCCACGAAGGCCCCACCGGCTCCGGCCGGCCGGGGCCTTCGTGCATTGCGGCCGGTGAAGCGGCAGGTCCGCCGGACTGCTACGCTAAGCGGATGACGGACTATCAGCCGGTCGATCTGCACCACCTCTGCAACGCGGGCGTCGCGGCGTTGCCGCCACTCGATCACCAACCTCCCGTCGGCAGGCAGCTCTTTCAGGGCCTGCCGTTCGACGTCGGCGGTGCGCAGCCCGGACCGGACCGCTGCTTCATCCGCTGCGCGCCGGACTCGGGGCCGGTGGCGATCCCAATCGGCCGCCCCTGCCACACGGTCGTGCTGGCGCACGCCCTGACCGAGAGCCGGCTCATGGATGGCGGTCCGCTCGGCCGGCCGGTGGCCACCTACACGTTCCGCGCCGCCGGCGCCGGCGCGCCGGACACGGCCGACGCCGTGACGATCCGCGAGCGGTTCGAGATCGCCGCGCCGTTTCGCGACCGTCCGTTCACGGCGGTCGAGCACCAGGGCGAGTTCCTGCATCCGCGCTACGAGGGGCCATGGGAGGAGGCCGGCCGCCGCCAGACCGAGGCATCGCGCGGGCCTGCCACCTACTTCCTGTGGGCATGGCGCAACCCCGATCCCGAACGGGTCGTCGAGGAACTCCTCATCGAGCCGGCTGCCGGCGGGCCGGCGTTCATCATCGCCGGCGTCACGACAGGCCACGTCGACGAGCACCCCTTCACCCGCCAGGGACGGCGCGACGTCAAGGTCACGCTGACCGACCCCGAGGCGGCTCGGCGGCCGTTCGACCTGGACGTGACCGTCGACCGCGGCATCGCAACCTACGTGCACGCGCTGCCCGAGGCGGACGCGGAGGCGTTCGTGGCCGACGGCCGCGCCGGCTGGGGAGAGGAGCAGAACCCGGCCTCCAGTCCCGCGTACACGGAGATCGCGGCCACGCCGTCGGCCACCGTGGACGTCACCCAGGGCGGGAGCTCCCTCGGCAAGGTGCGCTGGGGCGACGTGCAGGAGCGCGGCAGCGCCGAGGACGGCCGCGTGCGGGTCGAGCTGCTGGACGGCGGCCGCAACTGGGTACACGTGACCGTGCTCGACGAGGGCACCGGCAAGCCGGTGCCGTGCCGGGTGCACTTCCGCTCGCCGGCCGGGGTTCCCTTCCAGCCGCACGGCCACCACAACCAGGTCAACTCCAACAACGGAAGCTGGCACATCGACGTGGGCGGTGACGTGCGCATGGGCCAGGCCACCTACGCCTACATCGACGGCCGCTGCCAGGGATGGCTGCCGCGCGGCGACGTGATCGTCGACGTGGCGCGCGGCTTCGAGTACGAGCCGCTGCGCACGCGCGTCCGCATCGAGCCGGGCCAGCGCGAGCTGACGCTGCGCCTGGCGCGCTGGACGGACATGAACGCGCAGGGCTGGTACTCCGGCGACTCGCACGTCCACTTCCTGTCCGCGCAGGGCAGCCATACCGAGTCGCAGGGAGAGGACCTGAACGTGGTCAACCTGCTGCAGTCGCAGTGGGGGAGCCTGTTCACCAACACCGAGGAGTTCACCGGTGGCGCGAGCGTCCACCAGCAGGGCAACAACATCGTCTACGTCAGCCAGGAGAACCGGCAGCACTTCCTGGGCCACCTGATCCTCTGGGGCCTCACGGAGCCGGTGATGCCGTGGTGCTCGGACGGCCCGGGCGAGGCGGAGCCGGGCGGCAGCCTGGACGTCACCATGAGCGACTGGGCCGACCAGACCCACGCGCAGGGCGGCCACGTCATCATCCCGCACCTGCCCAATCCGAACGGCGAGCCCGCCGCGCTGATCGCCACCGGCCGCGCCGACGGCGTGGAGATGCTGCGGCAGGGCGAGTTCAACCACCTGGAGTACTACCGCTACCTCAACTGCGGCTACCGGCTGCCCCTGGTCGGCGGCACCGACAAGATGTCCAGCGACGTGCCGATCGGCCTGTACCGGACCTACGCGCGGGTGGGCGACCAGCAGGAGTTCACCTACCGCGCCTGGTGCGACACCGTGAAGGAGGGCCGCACGTTCCTGAGCGGCGGCCCGCTGATCGGCATCACCGTCGACGGCGCCGGCATCGGCGACACGCTGAAGCTGTCGTCGTCGGGCACTGTTGAGGTGCACGCCTGGGCGGAGAGCATCCTGCCCATCCACACGCTGCAGATCGTGCAGGAAGGCAGGGTGGTGGCGCAGTCGGACACCACGGCGCCCGGCGCCGGGCGCAGGCGGCTCGAGCTGCGCGAGAAGGTGCGCGTCGACGGCCATAGCTGGCTGGCGGCCCGCGTCGGCGGACCCGGCTACGGCCAGGTCGACCATCACGACGGCTGGCAGCGCGGCATCTTCGCCCACACCTCGCCGGTCTACGTCGCGGTCGGCGGCGACTGGTGGATGTTCGACCGCGACGCCGCCGAGTACATGCTCACCCTCATCGACGGCTGCCTGAACTACGTGCGCCACACCGCCCCGCTGCGGCCCGACGCGGAGACCACCTTCCACCACGGTGAGCCCGACCACCTGGCCTACCTGGAGCGGCCGTTCCACCAGGCGCGTGAGGCCCTTCACCGCCGCATGCACCATCTCGGCATCCCGCACTGAGCCGGGGATCGATGCGATGGAGGAGATGACGGCGACCGCGTGCGCCGCTGAATTCGACCCGGGAGAGACGCCGCGCGGTGGCAAGAGCCGTACCAGCCTGGTCGTCGACCACCTGCCGGACGGCCAGCCGCTGGCGTTTCCGGCGCTGGTCGTGCGCGGTGCCGAGCCCGGCAGGACGCTGCTGGCCACCGGCGTCATCCACGGCGACGAGTACGAGGGGGCGCTGGCGATCCAGGACCTGTTCGCGGAGCTGCGGCCGGAGCGGATGTCCGGCACCTTCGTAGGCATCCCTGTCGTGAACGGCCCGGCGTTCACCGCCGGTACGCGCACCGGCAGCCACGACCACAAGGACCTGGCGCGCGTCTTTCCCGGCAGCGCTGACGGTTCGCCGACCGAGCGCATCGCGCACGCGATGGCCGAGTACGTGATCCCCTGCGCGGACCTGTACGCGGACCTGCACTCGGCCGGCAACGACGCCAGGATCAAGCAGTTCGCCGGCTACCAGATCAGGCCGGAGCTCGGTGCGACCCAGCGCGAGGCCGCGATCGCCTTCGGCCTGGACTTGGTGTGGGGGACGGTCGTCCTGCCCGGCCGCAGTCTGTCCGCCGCCGGCGATATAGCCGTCCCCGCGATCTACGTGGAGCTGGAAGGCGAGGGGCGCGGCCGTGCGGAGAGTTGCGCGGCGGCCCTGCAGGGGCTGCGCAACCTGCTTGCCTACCTGGGCATCGTGGCCGGCGACTACCCGAGCGGTCCGCCGCCGTTCCTGGTGGAGGACGACCGGGACGGCTCCGGGGACATGGGGCTGGACGCTCGTGCGCCCACATCGGGGCTGTTCCTGCCCGACGTCGCCGTCTGGGACCGGGTGGCCGCCGGCGACCGCCTGGGCGTGGTGCGCCGCGCGGACGGCCGCGTGGCCGCCGAGGTGCGCTCGACGAAGGCCGGCCGCGTGCTGCTGCTGCGCACCCGCCCGCGCGTGATCGCCGGCGACACCGTCGCCTACGTCCTGGAGCCGAGTCTCCTTCCAGCCGGTCCGTGACGCCGCGGGCTTATCCCGGCGTTTTACGGCAGGGCCAGCTCACCGCAGAAGGTCCAGAACGGCAGCACACGCGTGTCGGTGTCGGCGTCGCCGAAGTCGGCGGTGCCCAGGTGCACTTGGTAGAACCGGGAAATCTCGGTCCGCTGGCGGAAATAGCGACATGCCGGTGCGGCGTTGCGGTCTCCGCTCTTGCACTCGACGGCGAACTCGGGGTGGCTGTCGCGGAGCACGACGAAATCGATCTCGCGCCCGTCGGTGTCGCGCACGAAGCGCAGCTCCATCTCGTATCCTTCCGTGTCCTCCACCAGGTGGCAGTACTTCAGCAGATGTCCGGCCACCAGGTTCTCGAAGCGGGGTCCGGGATCGTCCACGCGTGACCAGTCCCAGAAGTAGAGCTTCCGCTCCTTGCGGACGGCCCTGATCCTGGCTGACCCGAACGGCGCCAGCCGGTAGCACAGGTAGAGCCGCTCGAACGCGGCGATCCAGCGCTCGACGCTCTCGTGCGATGCCTGCAGGAGCTTGCGGAGACGGTTGACCGACAGCGGCGATCCGACGCAGGAAGGCAGATGGGCGAGCAGCAGGTCCAGCCGGGTCACCTCCCGGACCTGCTCCAGGTCACGCAGATCTTCGTGGACCACCCGCTCCGAGTGCTCGCGCAGCCAGCGGCGGTGGAACCGCTCCTCGCCGCGCAGGAACGGCTCGGGGAAGCCCCCGAACCGGAGCAGGTGGGCGATCGACTGCGCGTCCGGACGGCGGCCGCACTCCGCCAGCGAAAAAGGGTGCAGGCGGTAGTAGTGGTACCGGCCCTGCAGCGAGTCGCCGCCCTTGCGGTAGTAGTCCAGGCGGGCGGAGCCGGTCACCAGGAAGGAGAGGGATGACCGGTGCTTGTCGTAGAGCCCCTTGATCAGCCCGCGCCACCCTGCGTACTTGTGCAGCTCGTCGAAGATGAGCAGGCGCTGGCGTGGTGGGAGCCGGGCGGCCAGGATCGCCTCCCGGTCGGCGAGGTAGTCCCAGTTCAGGTACGCCGGCGAGGACTCGTCGCTCCCGCGCGGCAGCAGCGACAGGGCGAAGATGGTCTTGCCGACCTGGCGCGGACCGCCGACGAACACCATGCGGTCGGCAAGATCCGACGCCACGGGCTCGGCGAGGTATCGGTCCGTCATCCCGGCGCCGGCGCGAACATGAGTGTTTTCAGGTGTGCCAGAATATACTCATGAGTGTTTTCGGGTCAATCTGAAAACACTCACGGAGTTCTGGCAACTCGCCGGAGTGCGGCCGGCGCGGTCGTTCAGCCCTCCAGCGACAGCAGCAGCGGCTCCTCCACGGCGTCGATGATCCAGCGGAGGAACCGCATCCCGTCCGTGCCGTCGAGCACTCGGCAGTCGTAGGTCAGGGCGAGCGGCATCCGTATCCGGTGCACGACGGAGCCGGAGGTCTCGTCCAGCACCGGCTCACGCTGCGTCGGGGACACGCCCAGGATGGCCGGTTCCGGCGCGTTGACCGGCGGCGTGAAGTGACCCATGCCGGCGCCGGGGGTGCCGCCGGGCTCGTAGACCGACAGGCAGCCGCCCTGCGTCTCCGCGCCGTCCAGAGTACCGGCGCGCGCCCGCGCGGCCAGGTCGGCCATCTCCACCGAGATCTGCAGCATGTTCTTGCGGTCGGCGTCCCGGACCACCGGAAACGACGTCCCGTGCTCGCTGTCCACCGCGATGCCGACGTGGCAGCAGCCCCGGCGGACCAGCCGGCCGGCGGCCAAGTCCACGCTGGCGTTGCACTGAGGGAACACCTTCAGCGCGGAGGCGGCCACCTTGGCGAGCATGGCCGTCATGGTCAGCGTGCCGCCGGCCGCCTGCGCACGGGATTCGTAGCGCTCGCGCAGCGCCTCCAGGCGGGTGACGTCGGCAGTCCCGAGTTGCGTGGCCATCGGCACGGTCTGCGCCACGGCGTCCAGGCGCTCGGCGGCCAGCCGTCGCGCGGCGGTCAGCGGCACCATCTCCACCGGACCCCACGCGCCCCGGTCGGGCAGCGGAGCGGTGGCTGCCGGCGCCAAGCCATCGCCCCGGCGTGCCGCGAGCACGCGGACGTCGCGCTCGGGGATGCGGCCTCCCTTGCCGGAGCGGGAGGCCAGCCGCCAGTCGACGCCCAGCTCGCGGGCGGCCCGTCTGGCCCGGGGGCTCGAGGCAGGCCGCCCGTCCGCCCGTTCGCCGCGGGACACGGTCACCGCCACCAGGGCAACGGCGGCGGGCGGCTCCTCTGCCGGCGGCGCCGCGCCGGGATCCGCTGACGGTTCGGGGGGAGCCTCGGGAACCTCTTCGCCCTCGGCGAGGAGCCAGCCGATGACGGTGCCGACGGACAGCTCCACGCCGGTCTCGGCGACTCCCGGCCGTATGTGCAGGAGGCCGGCGTCCAGGGATTCCACCTCCTCGGTGGCCTTTTCCCCCTCGATCGTGAAGATGGGCTCGCCCACGGCGACGGCTTCGCCGTCCTGTTTCAGCCACTCCCCGAAGACGCCCGACTCCATGGACCAGCCGAGCCGTGGGACCATCACCTCGACCGCCATCGCTTCCTCTTACTCGTCCTGCAGGTCCAGGACCGCCTGCACGATGGCGTCCGTGCCGATGGTGAGCTCGTTCTCCAGAACCGGGCTGTAGGGCGCCGGCGCGAAGCCGCAATGCAGGCGCTTGATCGGCGCGTCCAGATCGTCGAATGCCTCGTCGCCGACCCGCGCGGCGATGTCGGCGGCCACGCTGCACGGCGCGTAGTCCTCCTCCACCACCAGCAGCCGGCCCGTCTTGTGCACGGACTCCTTGATGGTGTCGAGATCGAGCGGCGCCACGGTGCGCGGGTCGACCACCTCCACCGAGACGCCCTGCCGCTCCAGGATCGCGGCGGCCTCGACCGACTTCGGCACCATCCCCGAGATGGCCACGATCGTGATCTCGCTGCCCGCCCGGACCACCTCGGCCCGGCCGAACGGGATGGCGAAGTCGCCGTCCGGCACCTCCTCCTTCAGCACGAGCAGCGCCCGGTGCTCCAGGAACGCGACCGGATCGTGCGAGCGCAGCGCCGTGGTCAGCAGGCCCTTCGCGGTCCGCGGGCCGGAAGGCAGCGCCACGACGAAGCCCGGCTGATGGGTCAGAAACGAGTAGTAGCTGCCCGAGTGGTGCGACGACCCGGACTTGTAGAGCCCGATGCAGGCGCGGATCACCATCGGCACGCTGATGCGCCCGGAGCTCATCCAGCGCATGCGCGACGCCTGGTTGATCAGGTCACCGAACGCGTCCAGCGCGAAGTCCATGAACATGAAGTCGACCACGGGGCGGGCGCCGGCGATGGCCGCGCCCACGCACATGGTGGAGAAGCCCCGCTCGCAGATCGGGGTGTCGCGCAGCCGCTCCGGGCCGTGGCGGTCATACAGGCCGGTGGTGGTGTTGAAGTTGCCGCCGCGCTCGCCGATTCCCTCGCCGACCACGAAGATGGTCTCGTTCCGCTCCATCTCCTGTGTCAGCGCTGCGCGCGCGGCCTCGACGTAGTTGGTCTGTGCCATGCCGCGCTCCTACCTCGTGCCGGAGATCCGGCCGTCCACGGCCTGGCCGTCGAGGACCTGGCCGCCGAGGACATGGTCGAGCACGGTTGCCGGATCGGGTTCGCCGCTGGCGAGCGCCGCCTCGTTGGCCGCGTCGACCGCCGCGGCGACCTCGGCCTCCAGCGCGTCCAGCTCCTCGGCGGAGGCGGTCCCGTCATCGGTCAGGGAGGTCCGTAGCGCCAGGATCGGGTCGCCGGCCTTCCACTCCTCGACTTCCTCGCGGGTCCGGTAGCCGGAGTCCCGCATCCCCTCGGCGTGCGCCCGCTGCCGGTAGGTCCGGCACTCCAGCAGGGTCGGCCCGCCGCCGTCCCGTGCCCGCGCGATCGCCTCACCGGCTTCGCGGTAGACCGCGCGCACGTCGTTGCCGTCGACCACGGCGTGCGGCAGCGCGTAGGCCTGGGCCTTCCTGGCGACGCTCTGCTCCCTGGTCACCGTCGCGAAGGGCACCTCGGTCGCGTACAGGTTGTTCTCGCACACGAACAGCACGGGCAGCTCCCACACGGTCGCCATGTTGCACCCCTCGTGGAAGGCGCCGTTGTTGACCGCGCCGTCGCCGAAGTAGGCCACGCTGACCCGGTCGCTGCCGGTCAGCTTGAAGGTGTAGGCGGCGCCGGCGGCCAGCAGGATGCTCGGGCCGACTATGCCGCTGGTGCCCATCAGCCCGATCTCCGGCTTGAACAGATGCATGCTGCCGCCGCGTCCGCCCGACGCGCCGCCGGCCAGGCCGTACAGCTCCGCGAACAGCTCGACCGGGGCCAGCCCCTTGGCCAGCGCGTGGCCGTGCCCGCGGTGGGTGCCGAAGACCAGGTCGTCGTCGCGCAGGTCGACGCTGACGCCGGTCGCGACCGCCTCCTCGCCGATGTAGGTGTGGCAGCCGCCGTAGATCAGGCCGGCCTGGAACGACCGGACCAGCCGCTCCTCGCACTTCCTGATCGTGACCATGGTCCGGTAGCAGCCGAGCAGCAACCCCCGGGCCGGCTTCCCGCCTGCCGCGCGCGTCCTCGTCGTCGCCGATTGTGCCTTCACGTCCGCACCACCTCCGTTTGCCATGCGTGGTTGGTGTTCGCCACGGCGGGCAGCCGTGAGGACGGGTTCCTTATAGCAGGATGCGGAGGCCGGCGAAAGAGCGACGTTGCACCCTATGAGGGAAGTAAGAGTCAATAGTAAGATTCCTACGATGCGTATCACCAGCAAGGGACAGGTGACGATCCCGAAGGAAATGCGCGACCGGTGTGGCCTGTACCCCCATACCGAGGTGGAGTTTCTGCTGGACGGCGAGGGTGTGAGGATCATCCCCGCGCGCTCGTTTCCGGGTCGGGGGCAGGCACTCGTCGAGCACCTGCGCCGGCATCGGCCCCCCGACGCACTCTCGACGGACGAAGTCATGGCACTGACCCGCGGCGATGCCGACACGTACGATGATCCTGGTTGACAGCAACGTTCTCATCGACGTGCTGACCGGCGACCCGGTATAAGCAGGAGTGGTCTTCCGAGCAACTGACTCGGCTCGGCAATACCATGCAATTGGCCATAAACCCGCTGATCTTTGCCGAGGTCGCGATCGAGTACCGCGATCAGTCGCAACTGGAAGCCGCCCTGCCGGCAACCCTGGTGCGCCTGCCGTTGCCGTACAGCGCCGCGTTCATGGCTGGACGTGCCTTTCTCGAGTACCGGCGCCGCGGCGGAACGCGCAGGTCGCCGCTTCCCGACTTCTACATCGGCGCTCATGCGGCCGCGGAGGGCCACGCGATCGTTACCCGCGACGCCTCCCGATATCGCACCTACTTTCCGGACGTTACGGTCATCGCTCCCTCTTGACGCACCGATGGGCGCCGCTCGTAGGTGACGGTCGCGACCGAATGTATGCAAAAGTGTACGATCATCGTCCGCTACGGCATCGGCGTGGACAACACCGTCGCCGCGCGATCCGGGGTGAGAAGCTCCCGAACGTCGTCATCGGCGTGAGCGCCTGAAGGAGGCATGACATGGCTGGCAATCTGTTCGACCTGACCGACCGCGTCGCCGTGGTGTCCGGCGCGGCCCGCGGGATGGGCCGCGCGATGTCGATCGGGTTCGCCGAGTACGGAGCCGATCTGCTGCTCGCCGACATCGACGCGGCGGGCATGGAGGGCACGGCGGCGACGATCGAGGCGCTGGGCCGGAAGGCCGTTCCGGTGGTGTGCGACGTCTCGGACCCGGCGCAGATCGACGCGCTCTACGCCACGCTGGACCGGGAGTTCGGCCGGATCGACATCCTGGGCAACGTGGCCGGGGAGGGCGGCCACGGGGACCCCGCGGAGCTCACTCCCGCGGAGATTCAGGAGTCCCTGCAGAATCTCCTGATCGGGCGCTTCCACTGCACCCAGCATGCCGGCCGGCGCATGATCGCGGCCGGCACCGGCAGCATCATCAACATCGTCTCGATCGCCGGCTTCACCGCGCTCGGCCGGCACCACATCCCCTACAGCATGGCGATGGGCGCGGTGGCGCAGATGACCCGCGAGCTGAGCTCGGAGTGGGCGCCGCTGGGCGTGCGCGTGAACGCCATCGTCTGCGCGCAGGTGGAGAACCAGGGCCTGCGGGACCGGATGGAAGCCGACCCCGTTCTGCGCAGCAACTTCCTGCGCGGCCTGCCCATCGGCCGGCTGGGTCAACCGGAGGAGATCAAGGGCCTGGCGATCCTGCTCGCCTCGGACGCGTCGTCGTTCATGACCGGCGCGCTCGTCCCCTTCGACGGCGGCAACCTCGCCAAGAACGCGGGCGGCTCGCATCCCGGCATGCCGCCGCTCGGACCGTCGTAAGCGGCCGAGCCGTCTACGTCCTGGAGCCGCCCTCCGGAGACCGGTTCTCGAGGAGCCGGATCATCATGTGTCGGATGTGATCCTGCCCACCGAAGAACGAGTCTGGGAGCTGGGATGCCAGCGGTTCGGGCGACTGAGCTTCAACCGCGCACGGCCACTATGAACAGGCGGCTGAAGGGGTAGAGGGTGGTTCCGTCGGGGCGCGTGGGGTAGGCGTGCATGAGACGCTCGCGGTACCGGTCCAGGAAGGCTGCCCGGTCCGCATCGCCGAGGCCGGCCAGGATCGGGCGCAGGCTGGTGGCGGTCACCCACTCCAGCACGGCGTCCGTGCCGGTGAGGGCGTGCAGGTACTCGGTGGTCCACACATCGAGGTGGGCGGCGTCCGCGGCCAACAGGTCGTAGTAGAAGCTGGGATCGTGCAGCCCGGGGCTCTCCGTGGCCCGGCGCAGCTCGGCGCTGCCAAGCGGCGCGCCTCCCGCACCGCCGCGGGCAAGCGCCTCGCGCATCAGGCGGTGGGATGGCAGGTCCCAGCTCATCGGCGCCTGCACCGCAAGGCAGCCGCCCGAGGGCAGCAGGGACCAGAGGCGGGTGATCAGCGACCGGTGGTCAGGCAGCCAGTGAATGACCGCGTTGGAGTAGAGCAGCGATGGCACCTCGTCCGGCTGCCAGTCCGCCAGGTCGCCGTGCTGCCAGCGCACCCGCGACGGGGTGGCGCGCGCCTTCTCCAGCATCTGCGGCGAGTGGTCGATCCCGATGACGTCGGCGGCCCGCCAGCGGTCGGCAAGCATGCGGGTGACGTTGCCGGTCCCGCAGCCAAGGTCGTAGATGCACGCGGGGTCCTCCAGTAGGACCCGGCCCATGAGGTCCACGGCCGGCCGCAGGCGGTGGTCGGAGAACTTCAGGTACTGACCGGGGTCCCACGATGCTCCGGCGATGTCGCGTGCGTGCGGCGGCTGCGGCTGGTTGCGGCGCATGGGTTCAGTCCCAGTCGAACAGGATGCTCATCCAACCCGCGGTGCCGTCCAGCACCTGCCGGTAGAGCCGCGGCGCCTGCTCCGGCCGGGCGACGTGGCTGATGAGGGGATCCACGCTCAGCGACCCCTGCGCGATCAGGCGCATGATGGCGCGGCGATTGCGGCGTCGGGTCCAGGGGAACTTCGGGTGGGCGCTGTCCTCCAGCCCGCGCCCGTAGACGCCGCGGATGTCCAGCTCGCGCCTTAGCAGCTCGACCTGCAGGCCCAGCTCGACCGTGCCCGGCGGACTGCCGACCAGGATGACCTTGCCGCGGTCGCCCGCGGCCTGCATGGCCGGGACCAGCACGGCCGGATCGCGGGCGGCGTGGAACACGCATTGCGCGCCGCCGCCGGTCAGGTCGCGGATCGCCGCGACCGGATCGTCCGCGGAGGCGTCGACGGTGTGCGTGGCGCCGCTCGCGCGCGCCAGCTCCAGCCGCCGCGCGTCAAGGTCGACGGCGATGATCGGGTGGGCCCCCGAGATCCGGCACAGCGCCGTGGTGAGCTGGCCGACCACGCCCTGCCCGAGGATGGCGACCGATTCATCGATCTGCAGCTCGGCGCGCCGGATGCCGAGCAGCGCCACGTCGCCGAGCACCGCGAAGGTGGCCTGCTCGTCGCTGAGCTCCGCCGCGTCGTGCTCGATGGGCTGCAGCGATGCGCGCAGCTCGGACAGCCCCTCCTGCCCGGTGAGCCAGTGGCTGCCGTGGTTGCCGAACGCCAGCACCCGGTCGTGCACGCGGTATGCATCCACCCCGGGACCGAATGCCTGCACGGTACCGACGAGCGTATAGCCGAGCGGCTGCCGCTCGCTGCTCGCCGCGAGCAGGGCGTTCTTCTCGGACCCGGCGCTCACCTGGCTCCGCGCGACCCGCACCAGCACCTGGCCGGGGCCCGGCTCCGGGACCTCGAACGATTCGATCTCGACGTGGCCGGCAGTGGCCACCAGGCGCCGTCCTTCCATCGGACTACGAGACGAACAGGCGGTTGGGGCGGCACCAGCGCACGCGGGCCAGCAGCGTCTCGCCCTGGTAGCCGGCGGCGGGCAGGCACTCCCCGACGGTGACGATCGATTCGTGGGGAGAGACGGCCGCGGTGTGGAAGTTGCCCATCCGCGGCACGCCGTCCGGGTCGTTCACGCCGTCGCCCTTCAAGGGCAGGACGACCCGCTCGGTGTCGCGCCGCAGGCACAGCCGGTCGCGGTCCACCTCCGCGACCCAGAGCGGAGCGCGCCAGCGGAACACGTTGCGGTTCGCTTCCGTGCGGCGCGTGTAGACCAGGAAGAGCGCGTCGCCATGCGGCAGCCAGCGCTGTTGCGTGGTGGACATGACCAGCGGCTCGCCGTCTTCCCAGCACCACGGGCGCAGCGGCTCCCAGTGCAGGCCGTCGGCAGAGCTCGACACGTAGCCGCGGTCGTCCTCGGCCCGTACGGTCAGGAAGAAGGTGTCGCCGATGCGCGTGACGCTCGGCTCCAGCAGGCCGCGCCGGACCGGCAGCTCGTGGTGCGATCCCTGCTCGGCCACGCGCAGCTCGGCGCCGTCGAACGCACAGCGCACCGTGCACACGTCGCGGTGGGTGCGCCCCAGGGGGCCGAAGGTCAGCGGCACGATCACGTCGCCGGCCCGCTCCCCGTCGCGGTGGTCCAGGGTCACCCGCTGCGAGCAGTTGCTGGTGTACATCGCGGAGGCTCCCGGCTCGTCCCACGGCATCCGCCTGCGCCCGCTCCAGCGGCCGGTCGCCGGGTCCAGGACCGAGTAGACGACGTGGCGCTCCCGGTCGGCCATCGTCAGCACGTCGTCGCGGTAGTAGACGTTGAACGCCAGCAGCAGCACGGTGCCGGTGGGCGCGTGGTACTCGGGCACCGCGTCGCAGACGCCGTCCTCGATACCGTCGTCGCGTACGCGGCGGCCGAGCTCGGGAATGGGCTCCGGGTCGCTCCAGGAGCGGCCGCCGTCCGTGGACGTCATCCAGTGGACGTGGCCGAACACGTCCGACCCGGAGATGCTCTGCCCGGTCATCACGAGCTTCGTGCCGCCGGCGTGCGGCACCGGGCACGCGCGCGGATGGAACCACAGCCGACCGCCGTCGTATGTGCTGGAGATGACCTCGGTCGAGATGGAATCGATCACGTTGGCGTCCCGCGGGGACGGATGACGTTGAGCAGCGGCTCGCCCGCGCCGAAGCGGCGCAGATTCTCGGCGACCATGTTGCGGATCTCCGCCTGGAAAAACGGCGACTCGGGCGAGCAGTGCGGAGACAGCAGCAGGTTCGGAGCGTCGCGCAGCGGGTCGTCGGCCGGCAGCGGCTCCGTCGCGAACACGTCGAGCGCGGCGCCGCCGATGTCGCCGGCGGACAGGGCGGCGGCAAGCGCCGCTTCGTCCACCAGGCCGCCGCGGGCCATGTTGATCAGCACCGAGTCCGGCGTGCATCGCTGCAGGAATCCGGCGTCGACCAGTCGATCCGTCTGGCCGTCCAGCCGAAGGGCCAGCACGATGAAGTCCATCTCGCCCAGCGCGTCGGGGAGGGCATCCCAGCCGACCCAGCGGGCCGGAAACTCGCCCTCGGGATCGCCGGTGCCGGGCGTCCGGTAGGTGAGTTGCTGCCGCTTGCCCGCGCGGCCGAGCGTCGCCACCACCGGCATGCCGAGCAGGTGGCAGAGCCGTCCCACCTGCCGGCCGATCGCCCCGTAGCCCAGGATGCCGACCGTCCTTCCGTGCAGGACCGACGCGGACATCTCGGCCGCCCGGTCGCGGTGCCAGGTGCGGGCCATCTCGTGCGCCAGGATGCGCCGGAACCGGTGCGCGAAGAAGAGCATCGCGCCCAGCGTCCACTCCGCGATCGGCACGGAGGCCGGACCGCTGCCGTGACAGACCTCCACGCCGGGGGCCGACACCAACGGGTCGGGCAGGTTCTCGTGCCCGGCGTTGAGCGTCTGCACCCAGCGCAGGCGCGGCGCATGCTCCGGCTCAGGCAGCCACGAGTTGCTGATCAGCCCGTCGATGTCGGGCAGCAGCCCGTCCGGCGGCGCGTCGCCGAAGGTGCGCAGCTCGACACCGGCCGGGATGCCGCCGAGCGCGTCGCGCAGAGCCTCCGCGGTGATCTGGTTGTGCGGGTCGACCAGGGCGACCAGGCGAGGGGAGTGATGAGGTTCGGACACGCCCCGGTTATCGCCTCACCGGCGGCGTGCTGTAAAGTCGGCGCGATGGCACAGGCAGAAGACGCGATACAGCGCCTCCAGGTGGACGCGCTCGAAGGGGGCGAGATCCTCATCCGCGTGCACACCGGCGGCGGGGTGATCGGCATCGGCGCCTTCCGTGCCCACCCGAGCGTCGGCGTCGCGGTCGTCCGCGACCTGCTGGCGCCGGACGTGGTGGGCATGAGCGTGCACGCGCCGGCCGTCCTCTGGGATCGGCTGTTCTACCGCCATGGCCGCACCGGAGCGCACATCCAGGCGATCGCCGCCGTCGACATCGCCTGCTGGGACGCGCTGGGCAAGACGCTCGGCCGGCCGGTGTACGACCTCTGGGGCGGCGCCGCGCGCACGACGCTGCCGCTCTACTGGAGTCAGGGGCTCGGCAGCCGCAAGACGCCGCAGGAGATGCTGGCCGACGTGCGGCGCGGCCACGAGATGGGCTTCCGTGCCTACAAGATCCGCATGGACTGGGGGCCGACCGTGCTGGACGCCGATCCGGCCGCGGACATGGAGCGCTACCGCGCGTGCCGGGACTTCCTTCCGGACGACTGCACGCTCAGCTTCGACTGCAACTGGGGCTACACCGTCAGCACCGCCATCCGCCAGGGCGAGATCCTGCAGGACCTGGGGGCATTCCACTACGAGGAGCCGCTGCCGCACGTCAATCTGCCGGGCTACCGGCAGGTGGGCGACGCCCCGTCGATCCCGGGGTCGTGCGGCGAGCTGGAGGCGACCCGCTGGCGCTTCCGCGACCTGATCCTGCTGGCGAATCCCGACATCCTGCAGCCCGATATCCTCAACGCTGGCGGACCGACCGAGGTGCGGCGCATCTTCGACCTGGCGGACGCGCACAACAAGCCGCTCATGCCGCACAGCCCGGCGATCGGCATCCGCTCGTTCGCCAGCCTGCACCTGTTCGCGACGGGCATCGGCAACACGCTCCCGCACGAGTTCTCGGACGAGGAGTTGGCCGACCGCAACCTGCAGCGCGCGCAGGAGCTCTATAACGAGCCGGTGCTGCCGGTGGACGGCGCCATCACCCTCAGCGACGCCCCCGGCTTCGGCCTGACCCTCAACGAATCGGTGCTGCAGAAACGAATCACCATAGGTGGATGAGATGAAGATCACGGACATCAAGCTGATCACGCTGGAACTGCCGGAGGGAGGCGGCGCGGAGCGCATCCCGCAGCTCGTGCAGGTGCCCGGCCTGCACCGCATCCAGTACCGGGCGGGCGTGAACCCGGAGCGCGAGCCGATCATGACCGCCCCCGCGAAGCCGCGCGAGCACGTCGTGGAGGTGCGCACGGACGAAGGCATCACCGGCCGCGTGCCGGCCTCGACCATGGACGCGTACCACGTCGACCTGGTGCGCTCGATGGCCATCGGCGAGGACCCGCTGCACCGCGAGCGGCTCTACCAGATGTTCCACAAGGGGACCCGCTGGGTGTACCAGAAGCCGGGTTGGTTCGGGGACTTCGACAACTGCCTGTGGGACATCGCCGGCAAGGCGGCCGGGCTGCCCGTGCACGCCCTGATCGGCCGGGTGCGCGAGCGCTTCCCCTGCTATCTGACCGGCGGCGACATGGACCGCAACGGCTACTTCGAGCACATCGACGCCGCCCGCGAGATGGGGATCGGCGCCTACAAGTTCCACACCTACAAGGGCGGCAAGGCCGACATTCCGCTGTTCGAGGAAGTGCGCGAGGCGGTCGGGCCGGACTTCGACCTGATCAACGACCCGGTCTGCTCATACGACCTGCGCGAGGCGATCGAGGTCGGCCGCGTGATGGAGGAGCTGGGATTCGTCTGGCTGGAGGAGCCGTTCCACGAGCAGAAGATGCACCGCTACCAGGAGCTGTGCGGCGCGCTCGAAATGCCGGTGATGGCCAACGAGATGCTCATGCACGACATCGGCATCTCCACCCAGTGGCTCATGCACGGCGCCACCGACCTGTTGCGCGCCAACGCCCGCCACGGCACCACGCTGGTGCTGAAGATGGCGCACTTCGCCGAGCTGTACGACACCACCATCGAGATGAACGCGGCCGGCGGCGTGTACGGCCACATCCACGCCACGCTCGGTTGCTGCATCGACAACACCAGCTACTACGAGTACATGAGCTACGCGCCGGACACACTCCGCAAGCAGGGCGAGCCGTGGGGAATGGTGAACGCCCCCGTCATCGAGGACGGCCACCTGGCACCGACCGACCTGCCCGGATGGGGTGCCGAGTGGGACGAGGAGCGCTTTCAGTCGTTGGTGGCGGCCGAGCGGTAACGGTTCGGGCGGCTCAACTCTGGATCAGGAGGCCGTGGGCCAGGCGCCGCCGACGCTCCCGAGATGACGTTCGAGTGTCTGGAATCGATCGGACGTTGGGTCCGGATTGGTCGGCGATCCGGCCTCGTCGAGGTAGAGGCAGCCGACGTCCTGGTTGGGGAAGCCGATTCACCAGCGCGCCCGCGCCCGGTCCAGCGCCTGCAGCTCGCTTACCGGCATAGCTTGGCGGCGCGGAGGTTCCCTTCCCGTCCGCCGTTCTTGCGCAGGCCGTGCACCGCGCACCACACGTTCGAGCTCCGCATACGGCGCATTTCACCGTCAGGTGCCCGCGACCGTCTCCTCGGCCAGCCAGTCGACGACCGTGCGCAGGGCGGCGGCGGAGTCGGCACCGGCGGCCTGCGCTTCCTTCCAGATCGCCAACTGGCGGTGGGCGCTGGTCCCGTCGGCGAGGATGCCGCGGGCGCGCTCCACCTCGGCCGTGCAGCCGAAGTGGTCGGCGTCTTCGGCGATCAGGCCGAGCAGTTCCGAGAGCAGCTTCCCGAACGGGACGACCTCGCCTATGCCGAAGTCGACCATGCCGCGATCGCTGCCGTACCGCTGCGCCAGCCACCGGTTCTCGTTGACCAGGAGGCGCGAGTGGATGCGCCAGCTCTGGTTGTTGCGCCGCAGCCGGTAGAGCAGGCGGCACAGGCAGCGGAACAGTGCGGCCAGGCACAACGCGTCCTCCAGGCGCGTGCACAGGTCGGTGACGCGCATCTCCAGCGTGGGAAAGCGCGCGCTGGGGCGGATGTCCCACCACAGCTTGGATGCGTCCTCGATCAGGCCGGCGCTCACCAGGGTGGCGACCGTCCGATCGTACTCGCCGGCGCTCTGGAAGGGGTCGGGGAGCCCGGCGCGCGGCAACTCGTCCAGGACCGAGAGCCGGTAGGACATCAGGCCCGAGTCCGCACCATCCCAGAAGGGGGATGAGGTCGACAGCGCCAGCAGGTGGGGGAGGAAGTAGACGGCCTGGTTCATCAGGTCGATGCGCAGCTCCGGGTCCTCGATGGCGGCGTGCACGTGCATGCCGCAGGTCAGCAGGCGCTGCGCGACCAGGCGCAGGTCCTCGGCGATCTGCGAGTAGCGGGCGGCGGCGGTGTGCTTCTGGTCCTGCCAGCGCCCGAAGGGGTGGGTGGAGGCGGCGATGAGCGCGCAGTCGAAGCGGCCGACGACGCGCTCGACGGTGCCGCGCAGGTCGGCGAGTTGCGTGCGCGCCTCGCCCGGGTCGTGGCAGACGCCGGTGGCGACCTCGATCTGAGAGCGCAGGAACTCGGGGCCGACCGAGTTGCCGAGAGCCGAGTGGCACTCCTCCATCATCTCGGGCCGCGGGTCGATGGCCAGATCGCGGGTGCGGAGGTCGATGAGGAGGTATTCCTCCTCGATGCCGAACGTGAAGCTGGGTTCTGAGAAATTCATCCGTGTGCGAGTGCCTTTGGTAGAATCATGCCGTGAGCGGACACGATTGGTCGATCGAGTCGCCCCTGCGCCCCCTGCGCGATGGGCCACCCACGCGGCCGGGGAGCGCGCATACGTGGGCGAGCGCGTGGCACCGCTGGCCGGGGATTGTCGATCGCGCGGAGGTCCGGGTGGAGGCCGAAATCGACCTGTTCGACAACAAGACGATCGAGACGGTGGTCGACGGATCGCAGCGGCCGTTCACGGATGCGGACGGCGTCCCGCACACCTGGTACGGGCGGTGCATGATCGCCATCGTCGACGAGCGGCGCTGGATCATGGCGCTGCGCTCCGGCGTCTCCCACATAAGCTGGGGTGACCGCGACGCCATTCACCTCGTCACCTCCACCGACGAGGGGAGGACCTGGAGCGATCTGGACCGCTGGTTCGACGGGTCGCCGATCCGGGGTATGCCGTACCAGGACGGCCACACGCACTCGGAGCCCGGTCTGTACGCGATGCCGGACGGGGACCTCGTCCTGCAGTTCTGGCGCACCGGTTATACGTCAGGTACCCGGCAGTTGCGGTCCACCGACGCCGGCAGGACGTGGCGGATGGATGCGGACCGCATCTGCGTCGAGGGCGTCGACGGGGCCGCGGGCGACCTGGCGCTCGGCACCGAGGACTGGTTCGTCGACCCGGAGCATCCCGCCGACGTCTACCTGGCGTTCCAGTACTTTCACTACCGTTCCACCTCCGGCACGCTGCTGGCCCGGTCGCGGGACGACGGGCGCCGTTACCGGTTCGTGAGCTGGATCGTTCCTCCGGCGCCGGAGAACGATCCGGGCGGGCGCGCGACGTTCGAGCCGGCGATCGAGTACGTCGGCGACCGCACGATCGTCGCGGTGATGCGCGACGCGGCCCGGCGCGAACCCGGGAGCCCCGGCTGCACGTGGCAGGCGGTCAGCACCGACATGGGGGAGTCGTTCGCGCCGCCGGTGGACATCAGCGACCGGATCGACGGCGGTGTGGCCGGCGGGCTCTGGCAGCGCGCGCGCCTCTACCTGGAGAGCAACCCCAGCTTCCAGCACGGCAACCGGCTCGACTTCGGGGCGGGGGAGGGGAGGCTGTGGGGCTTCGGCCTGCACAGCATCGGCGGCGGCTACACGCGCAAGCCGGTCGTCTACCACTCGCATGACCATGGCCAGACCTGGCGCGGACCGGAGCTGCTGCACGGTCCCATGCATCCGGGGACCGACACCGGCTACGGCGACCTCAAGCGGCGCGTGGACGGCACCTTCGTGGCCGCCACCTACTACGCGAACCGGGATTCAACCGTCGCGGATGTCGAGCAGTATACCTTCGGCGGCGAGCGCGCGCGGGTGATGGTGGAGGCGGACCGCGACGGCGACGGCATGCCGGACCTGGACTCCGGCTGGCGCGAGCTCCACGATGGGGAGAACGTGGTAACGGTGTCGGGGTTGCCGGCCGAGCGCTGGCGGCTGCGGCTGGCAGTGAGCGCCACCGAGACCTCCGGATGGCCGTCGATCGGCCGCGTCACGGTCACCCCGAGTCAATCAGATGGCTGAGCACCCGACC
Source organism: Spirochaetaceae bacterium (assembly GCA_026710565.1). Next base: position 30,305 of record JAPOQV010000262.1, read on the forward strand.
GGCATCGACCGCAACCTCACCACGTACGGCGATCCCACGTTCAGCCGCTTCATCCGCCGCGCGTTCATGGCCTCGCAGGGGTTCGACGGCGAGGACCTGGAGCGCCCGGCGGTGGGCATCGCCGACCCTTCCAGCGACTACAACACGCGCCACGCCCCCATGCCGGCGCTGGTCGACGCCGTGAAACGGGGCGTGCTGCAGGCCGGCGGTCTGCCCCTGGTGTTTCCCACGATCTCCCTGAACGAGATCCTGTTCTCGCCGACGACCATGTTCTTCCGGAACCTGCTGGCCATGGAGACCGAGGAGATGATCCGGGCGCAGCCGATGGATGCCGTGGTGCTGCTCGGCGGCTGCGACAAGACGGTGCCGGCGCAGCTCATGGCGGCGGCCTCCGCGAACGTGCCGGCCGTGGTCTGCGTGACCGGCGCCATGCGCACCGGCGCGTGGCGGGGCGAGCGGGTCGGCGCCTGCACGGACTGCCGCCGCTACTACGCCGGCTTCCGCGAGGGGAGGATAGGCGAGGAGGAGCTCCGCGAGGTGCAGCAGCAACTGTGCTCCACCCCCGGGACCTGCATGGTGATGGGCTCCGCCTCCAGCATCGCCTGTATCGCGGAGACGCTCGGGCTGATGCTCCCCGGCGGCGCCTCGCCCACGTCGGGGAGCGCGGACCGGCTGCGCAACGCGGTGGCTTCCGGGCGGCGGGCGGCGCTGCTTGCGCGCGAGCCGATCGCGCCGGAGCAGATCCTCACCAGGGAGGCGTTCGAGAACGCGCTCACGGTGCTGGTCGCACTGGGCGGCTCGACCAACACGATCATCCACCTGACCGCCATCGCGCGCCGGGCCGGCGTCGAGCTGTCGATGGCCGACCTGCAGGCGGCGTCGGAGCGGGTGCCGCTGCTGGTGGACTGCAAGCCCTCCGGGTCGCGCTACATGGAGGACTTGCACGAGGCGGGCGGGCTGCCGGCCGTGCTGAAGGCGCTGGAGCCGCTGCTGCACCCGGAGCCGATCGACGTCGAGGGGCGCACGCTGCGGGAACGCCTGGCCGATGTCGCACCGCCTGGAGCGTGGCAGTCGGTGATCCGCACGCTGGACGAGCCGCTCGGCGGCGCCGGGTCACTTACCGTGCTGCGCGGGTCGCTCGCCCCGGACGGCGCGATCATCAAGAGCGCGGCGGCCAGCCCGGAGCTCTGCGAGCACGAAGGGCCGGCGGTGGTGTTCGACTCGCCGGCCGACGTTGCGGCACGCATCGACGATCCCGATCTGGAGGTCGGCCCCGGGCACGTGCTGGTGCTGCGCAACGCCGGCCCGGTGGCGGCCGGCATGCCGGAGGCAGGCTCCCTGCCCATCCCCCGCAAGCTCTCCGAGCAGGGCGTCAAGGACATGGTGCGCGTGTCGGACGCCCGCATGAGCGGCACCGCGTACGGCACGGTCGTCCTGCACTGCGCGCCGGAGGCGGCGGTCGGCGGTCCGCTGGCGCTGGTTCGCGACGGCGATCCGATCCGGCTGTCTGTGTCGCGCGGCACGATCGACCTGCAGGTGACGCCGGAGGAGCTCGCACGGCGCCGCCGCGGGTGGCGGCATCGCCCGCTGCCGGAGCGCGGCTGGGCGCGCATCCACGCCCGCCACGTCCTGCAGGCGGATCAGGGAGCCGACCTCGACCTGATGGTGGCGGAGCGCGACGGGGCGGGCGAACCCGGATAGCCTCCGGGCCGCCATGCCCACCATAGCCCTGATCGGCGCCGGCAGCGTCGTCTTCGCCCAGAAGCTCATCAGCGACATCCTGCAGCGCGACGGCATCGGGACTCCGGAGTTCCGCCTGATGGACATCGACGCCGAGCGCCTGCGGATCGCCGGCATCGCCGCCGAGAAGACCGCCCGCGCGCTCGACAAGCCGGCCACCATCCGCACCACCCTGGACCAGCGCGAGGCGATCCGGGACGCAAACTACGTGATCTGCTGCGTGCAGATCGGCGACACCGAGACGATCAATCAGGACTTCGAGATTCCGGCCCGCTACGGGCTGCGCCAGACCATCGCGGACACGCTCGGCATCGGCGGCATCTTCCGCGCGCTGCGCACCTATCCGGTGATGATGGATCTGGTCGAGAACATCACCACCGTCGGCGCGCCGCGCTGCCTGCTGCTCAACTACACCAACCCGATGGCGATGAACATGCTGGCGTTGCTGCGCGCCGCCGACATCCCCGCCGTCGGCCTCTGCCACAGCGTGCAGGGCACGGCCGCCAAGCTGGCCGGCATCGCCGGCGTCGATGAGGAAGAGGTTCGCTTCCGCTGCGCCGGCGTCAACCACATGGCCTTCTACACCGAGTTCCGCACCGCCGACCGCGACCTGTACCCGGTGCTGTTCGAGCGCCTGCGCGACGATCCGGACGGGCTGGGCCGCACCGTGCGCTTCGAGATG